>JAAELL010000287.1 GCA_024226735.1 bacterium
CAGGTTTCGGCGAGCCATCGTCGTTCCTGGCAAGGCGCGCCGCCGACGCGTATTCGCTGGATACTCGGAGAAGGCGCAACGTAGCCAGGGGCGGCGAGGGCCGGCGAAACGTGACACTTATTCTCGGACGGGCCCTAAGTGGACCCCGCGGCGTCCAGAGCGCGCTCCTCCAGGCCGGCCAGGTAGGCAGCACTCGCCATCAAGTTGTCGGCCCCGGCGATCTCCAGCGTGCTGTAGGGGATTCCCGCGCCGTGCAGTGCCGAGAAGACGCCGGCGATGTCGATCACGCCTTCACCCAGGGCGATGCTCGAGAAGCCGCATCCTGTCAACTTCCCGCGCGAAGACTCCATCTCCGCAGGCAGGTCCTTCCAGTGCACGTGGCCGATGATGTCGCGGAACTCGTGTGCCATGGCCACCGGGTCCGCACCGCCGAGCCAGGAATTACCGGTATCCAGGCACACGCCGAACGACGGGTGGTCGTCCAACGCCGCCCTGACGTCCTTGATGCCCTGGATCGTGTCGCTGACGGGCCCGTGGGGCTCGAACAGCAGCTTCACGCCCAGGTCGGCCGCCAAGCGCACGGGTTCGAACAGCTTCTCGGCGATCGTGAAGACGCGCTGCTCGTAGGTGAGATTGCGGGCCCACGCCGTGGAGCCGGAGTGTTCGGTGGTGATGACGTGCTCGATGCCAAGCATGCCCGCCAGCTTCAGCGCCTTCATCACCTCGCTGGTGCCGTAGCGAGCCGGGTGAGTCGGATCGAGGAGGTGCGCGTGCGCGGCGACCGAGCTGATGGTCAGCCCGTACTGGTCGAACAGCCGCTTGATGTCAAAGGGATTGCAGTCCAGGCTGACGGCGGCATCGAAGATGTCACCGCCGAGCAGTCCCCCCGGATGGTTGTCCGTGATGTCCGCGCAGTCGAACCCCATCTCTTGAATACGTGCGAGTTGATGGTCCAGCGTCTGAAACGCATCGACGAGAGCGAAGCATCCGATCCTCATGCTGGTGAAGCTCCTTCGAGGTCATCCCTCCTGGAAACGTCGCGCTCCCGGTCCAGGAGCGACGCAAGGGCATCCTAGCAGGATCGCACAGGACAGGCTGACGGCGAGAACGCATGTCTCCCCCACGCTGATCGGCACATCATGACGAGCACGTTCGGCTAGAGCAGTCGATCGAGTACGTCCTTTGGCGGATGGACGAGCGACGACGTGGTGGTACGCAGCGGGCAGTGAGTCACCAGCCCGCTCTCCGGGCCGGATCAATGGGAGGTCACGTGTCGAGCCGAGGTGTGGCGAGCGTCTCCCGGATCTCGCGTAGCAGGGCGAGGTGCTGTCGGCTCCAGCGCGGCCGCGAAACGACTCCGGCGGAAGGGGTGTTGCGCTGACACCGCTCAGCGCCCCCGCGCGCTCTGCAGGAGCTCGGAGAGCTCGCGGTTCGAGGGCGCACTGCCCAGGCGCGCGACGGGTGCGCCCGCGGCCGAGATCAGCTCCGGCAGGTCGCCGACCTCCAGCAGCCGCCAGGCGTAGGCGTCCGGCGCCGGGGGTCCGCCCTCGAAGGCAGCCAGCAAGCTCTGTTGAGCGCCACACAGGCCGATCGCGTCGGCCTCGCCCCAGGCCGCCTGAGCGGCGAGCAGGACGAGCGTCGCGCGCGCGCCGCCGGCGACGCAGACCAGCGGGCGCCTCGCCGCCTCGCGCTCGCGCAGACCGCGCAGCACGCTTGCGAGCGCGCGCGCGCGGCGCGCGAGCAGCGCGTCGCCCAAGAGGTGGGAATCGGTCGCCAAGACGTGCAGCTCCGACTCCCCGTACGGCCCGGCGGCGAGGGAGATCACCTCGCTCCCGAGTGCCGATACCCCGGCCACCAGCGGCGAGCCCTCGAGTGCGACCTCCTCGCCGTAGATCACCACCAGGGGCGAGCCGGGCGCTGTAGCGGGCCGCCTCCAACCCGCGATCCGCGAGCCGTCCGGGCCTGCGAACGCGATCGGCGAGCGCTCGCTGCCGGGGCGAAGCGTGCGCAGGAGATCGACCCGTCCGGCGTCGAGCTCCAGGGGCTCGGCCCCGGCCAGGGGGACATCGCCCAGCGAGCGACGCAGCCCCACGCGGATCGAGGCCCCGTCGCGCGGCCCGGCGCCAGTCAGCTCGCGGGCGCGCTCGCGGGCCAGCGTGCGCACGGTGGCGGAGCCTGCGGGCAGTCGCCCGGCGGGAAAGCAGAGCAGCACCTCCGGGTCCGGTTCGACCGCGTGCTCCGGCTCCGCCACCGGCTCGGCCGTCTCGGCGCCCTTCAGATGTCGTGCCAACCAGCCGTAGAGCGCCTCCCGCATGGCGCGGCCGTAGTCGTGTTCCGAATCGAACGCGCGCACCTCCAGCTGCTCTCCGGCACCGAAGAGCGAATAGGCCCCGCGCGCCTGGCCCGCGGCAGCGCGCGCGCCGGCCGGTGTGAAGGACGCGTCGCGCTCGGCGGTCAAGAGCAAGAGCGGCCGGGGCGCGATGAGCGCGGCGACGTCGCCCATGTCCATGAAGCGCGCAAGGCCGTTCACGTGGCTGCACGGGCAGTGCGTGTGCCGCGTCTCGAGGAGCTCGCGCAGGCGTGTCACGTACACGACGGGAACGGCCACGCGGATGCGCTCGTCGACCGCCGCGGCGTAGAGCGTGTTGAGCCCACCGCCCGAAGCGCCCGTGCAGGCCACGCGGTCCGGATCGACGTCCGGGCGCTCGACCAGGTAGTCGATGGCTCTGATCGTGTCCCAGACCATGAAGCTCATGTTGTTCCAGCCGACGAGGATCGAGCGGAAGTACTCGTGGTGGTCGTTGCCGGCGAGGTCGCGCTCGCCCTGTCCGAAGGGGTCGTAGGTCAGCGCGACGTAGCCCAGCTTCGCGAGCGCGATGCAGCGCGCCTGGACAACGGGCTCGACCTTGGCGCGGTCCCAGTGCCCCACCGGGCAGAGCACGGCGGGAAAGCGCTGGCCCGGCTCGCCGCCTTCGGGCACGTACACGTTCGACGTGACGACGAAACCCGGGCGGCTCTCGAAGGCGACGCGCTCGACGCGGTATCCGTCGCGCTCGAGGGTGCCGAGGGTGCGCACGTTCAAGGGCGTACGCGGCGGAAGCGGCTCGAGCCCGAGCGCCGAGCGCAGCTCCGCGCCCAGCCGCGCGCGCTCGCGGCCCCACTCCTCGGGGCCCGTCTGGTGCGATGCGATCCGCTCGTGCGCGCGCTCGGCACTCTCGCTGCACTCCTCGATCACACGTGCGACGGGGTCCCTCTTGTCGTTGTGGGCGAGCGCGCGCCGCACCCGCTCCGCTACGCCGGGGTCGAAGGCCAGGTCGGAGGTGACCCAGACCGCGTCCACCACCTCGAAGCCCGTTCCCACGTCCCGAACCTCGAGCTCGCTCGGTCCCCCGTCCGTCTCGACGCAACCGGCGAGCTGCCAGCGGAACGCCGCGGCCGCGCGGCCGCGGTGGGTCGGCTCGAGGTGCGCGCCCCCGACCGACACCTGGAAACGCCGGTCCTGCCCGTCGCCCTCGTAACCCCGCGCCCAGACGTTGACGCGGCCCGCGGGCAGGGACAGCTCGCGCCGCAGGTTCGAGGCCGCGATGCGCTCGGCGTTCGACACCCGGAAGCCGCTGCCCGTGTAACCGACGATGTTGTGCTGCAGGTTCCAGTCGCCCTCGAGCTCCTCGGCCTCGATCCGCACGTCGGTGCCCCGTTCGGCCGGGCCGGTCTCGATGCGCCGCAGGCGTAGTGCGGAGAGGAATGCCGACGGACCCGGCGCACCCTGCTCGATCGAGGGCTCGATCGAGGGCTCGATCGAGAGCTCGAGCGCGTCGCCACTCCACCAGGAGGCCGGTAGATCGACGGCGATCCAGTCGAAGCCGTCGTAGCCGCCGTGTTCCACGTCGACCGAACGAGCGCCGACACGCAGCCGCCCGCGCCGCACGTCGTTCTTGGCGCCCCATCTCAGCCAAAGGGTCGCCGCGACGGGCCCGTCGCCGCTCTGCGGCCGCCACTGGACCGGAGCCCGCTTCGTCCAGCGGTAGCTCTCGCCGGCGTAGCCCCCGTCGCCGTCGAGCTCGACGGCCGCGATCAGCGCGGGGTCGCCCCCGCCGGCGTCGAGCGCCGCGAAAGGGTCGATCGGGCCGCTCTCCTCCCCGTAGGGGGGCGGCCCGAGCGGTTCGACGACGATGCGCCGCGTCTCGCCCGCGTCGAGCTCGAGGGGCAGGCCGGCGATCAGCTCCGAACCCAGACGCACGAGGGCCTCGGAATCCCGGTCCGGTCCGCCTGCGAGCACGTGCACGCGATACAGCTCGCCCGCCTCGACCGTGAACCACTCGGGGAAAGCGTTCAGCCGCGGCAGGTCGCGCGGCAGACGGAAGTGGTCGCGGTGGCGCGGGCGATCGAAGCAGAGCCTCCCACTCCAGCTCTCCTCCGAGCCCAGGGTCAGGTACAACCGCCCACCGTTGTCCATGCCCCCGAGCGAAAGCCCCGTGTTCCACGGCTCGAGGTGCGTCCCCCTCGAATAGCAGAGCGCGACCATCAAGGCCGTGCGGGCGTAGTTCCCGTCGCCGTACCAGCCCTCGACGATCCCCGTCCCGCCCTCCCCGGGGAGCTTCTGCTTCGCGAAGAAGCGCGGCAGCACGCGCTCGAGCCAGGCGAAGCCGGCCGGCTCCGGAAGATGGGCGAGCAAGAGCAGCGCACCCTCGATCGAGTCCGCGAAAGCGTCCGCTCCGCCCCACTCGAGGTAGCGTTCCTGGTCGAGATGGCGCAGCGCGTGCCGCGCCGCTCCGACGTAGCGCTCGTCGCCGGTGGTCAGGCCAAAGGCCAATGTCGCGGCGAGGGCGTAGCCCCACGTGTCGGGAACCGAGGCCCTCAGCACCTCGCCCGTGGACGCCTCGAGGCGCGCGTACCACAGACCGTCCTCGTTGCGCGCCTTCGCGAGCAGCGCGTCGAACATGCGTCGTAGCGGCGTCTCGTAGCGCGCGGCCGACTCGCCGCCGCGCGCACGTTCCGCCGCGTACAGCTCAACCAGGCCGCCTATGATCTCGTTGCCATGGTCGTTCAGGCTGAGGGTGTCGTCCAGCGCGCGGTGGGACGCGAAGTCCCAGCGGTGGGCGGGCAGCCAGCCGTTCGCCGGGAGCACCTCGAGGCAGTACGCGTCACCGATTCGCCGCGCGGATTCGAGGTAGCGGTCGTCGCCGGTCAAGAAGTGGAAGCGGGTCAGAACCTGCAGTAGCTCGCCGTTGACCTCCGTGCTGTCCGAGGGCAAGAGGCCGAAGTCGGACGGCACGGGCGCGCGCGCGAGCACGCCGTCCACGAGCTGCCGCATGCGGTGGCTCCATGGGTCGGGTCCAAGCAGCTCGATCAGCGGATTGAGGCCGTCTTTGGCGTACTCCGTGGCGCCGAAGACGATGCGCGTCACGTCGGGCTCGGCGTGGAGGAAGCGGCGCTCGGGGATCGCGTACCAGTCGGGCAGTCCGTCCAGTCGGGTCGTCAGCTCGATCTCACTGCGGTAGAGCGCACGCAGCTCACTCAGCCGTTCGGGGGCGGTGAAGTGCGCGGCCAGGACGAGGAACGGGAACAGGTCGGCGGCGTTGTCCTGCGGCGCCCACACGAGGTGGTCGGTGCGACGCGGCAAGAGACCGGTGCCCGGGTCGCGCAGCGCCCACCAACCCTCGAGCACGGCGCGCGCGCGAATGAGGCACTCGCGCGCCACCGGCGCGCGCTCCGCGGCGATGCGGAAGGCGTCCTCGACCTCCCGCACCTCCTGCGCGGCGGCCGTTCGTGCGAAGAGGCCCAAGAGCACGACGACGAGCGGGCCGGCCCTCATCTTCATCGGCGGACCCGCACGTGCACGGTGGCGAGGGGACGGATCGGGACGGAACGGGCGGTTGGGTCGACGGCGGCAAGCGGGCGGCCGAGGGCGTCGGTGAGGGCGAGGGACCGCCGCCCGCCGCCCGGGTCGGAGACCTGGAGGTCGCCGCCTTTGTCAGCAGTCTCACGCAGCTGCAGCAGCAACTCGCCATCCGGAGTGAGACGGGCGCCGATCAACACGACCTCCGCGCCCGAGAGCGAGAGCAGCGAGCGCGCCGGCGGCAGCGGCGTGGCCTCGCGTCCGGGCGGCAGCACGCGTGCGGCGAAGGGCATCTGGTGGTTCCAGCCGAAGCGGGTCGAAGCGCCGCCGGCGCCACCAGGGCCGGACGTGATCGCCTGGCTCCAGAACAGCTCGCCGTCCTGGCTGGCGAGGAAGTTCGTCACCCAGTAGTTGTTGTTCAGCCAGGCGTAGACGTGGGGCTCTTCGATCCGCGCCCGATCCTCGAAGCGGCCGAGATTCAGGCCGCCGAACTGGTAGAGCAGGACTTCGGGACTGCTCAAAGTGATGCGCGTGTCAGCGTTTGACAGCGCCACGAAGCGCTGCGTCGCCTGCCAGTCCGTGGACGTGCGCGGCAGCAGGTCCGTCTCGGGAGCGGCGATACCGCCGACCGTCTCGTAGACCAGCCGGGAGTGCGACAACGCGAATGGGAAGGCCGCGTAGAGCCCTTCCGGCTCCGTCTCCGCCCGCTTGCGTAGGCGGTAGCGGAACTCCAGCTTCTTCTCGAGCTCGTAGAGCCGCACCTCGATCTCGAAGCCGTCCTCGCCCGGGCACAAGGCCGCTTCGCCACGCAGGAACAGGCTGCGCCACAGCGGCCCCCGATCGCCCGGCGCGAGCTGCGTCGGCACTAGCCCCGTCCGCTCGAAGTCGTCGAGCCGAAAGCGCTCGATCTGCCAGCGGTTCCCGAGCTCTTCGTGCACGAGCTGACCGAAGCCCCAGCCGGCCGAATCGTCGACGAGCTCCCGGCCAGTCTCCTTGTCGACCAAGCTGCGCAGGCCGCCGCGCGCGAGATCGACCTCCAGGCGGTAGTGGGCGTTCTCGAGCACGCGGCCGGCGTCGACCGCCGGCGCGGGCGAGGCCTCGGTGTCGAGCAGCTCCAACCCGTAGCTGCGCCAGCCGAAGGCGGGCACATCCTCGGCGTGCAGCGCCCACCAGTTGCCGTCGTGCTTGGCCTGCCAGAGCTGTGCCTGCACCTGGCGGCCGCGGTCGTCCAGCACGCGGAAGGCGCGCCCGGGCGGCAGCAGCTCCCGGTCGACGAAGACCTTGGCGAGACCGCTCCGGGACCAGCCGAGCGTATTGACGATCGTGATCGTCGGCGTGTCGCCACGCGGCCAGCTCGCCTGCAGCAGCCCGAGAGCCGCCTCGCGCAGGATCGCGGTCTCCTTGACCGCATCCCACACGAAGGCCGCCTTCTCCGCCCACTGCACCTTGCTGTTCTCGGCGCCCGGGTCGCTCACCGACTCGGCCGCGCCGTACGTGTGCTCGCCATAGATCACGAGCTGCTCGCGCGCGCGAGCGACCCGCTCGAGCAGCCCGGACGGCAACACCGCGCCCTGCATCGCGGCCATGGCCAAGAGCCCCTCGACCGCC
The DNA here is from genome assembly GCA_024226735.1 of bacterium. Classification (GTDB taxonomy): domain Bacteria; phylum Planctomycetota; class UBA1135; order UBA1135; genus JAAELL01. The sequence continues at coordinate 7,448 of JAAELL010000287.1, forward strand.
GTCAGGTCGTCTTGCGTCAGCCGCGCTGCCGCCGCCTCGCGCGGAGCCGAGCCGATGCCGTCCGACCACCAGTCGGGCCAGGCGGCGCGATGGACGGGCAGCTCGTCGCCGCTCTCCTCCTCCAGGATCAGCGGCAGCTCGGAGACCGTGGCCGAGCGCAGCCTCGGCCAGGCGAAGCGCTCGTTCCACGCCCGGATGAAGTCGTTCGCCACGACTCCGGGCGGCGCGTTGTCGAGGAACACGCCCGAGTACTGCACGGCCACCACGTCCATCGGGTAGCCACGCTCCTCGAGGTCCTCCAGATAGCGGAACAGCGCCGGCTCGACCGTCTCCATCCGCCCGGTGTGGATGCCCCAGAAGTTGCCGGTGTTGTAGTGGTCCGGCCGCCACGCCAGGAGCCTCGAGCCCGACGGTGACTCCCACCAGAACGCCGTCGGTACGTCGAAGGGGATCAGAGCGCGGTGCCCGTGTTCGCCCATGTTCAGGTAGCGCACGCCGAGCTCCGGCAACAGGTCGGCGTAGCTCCACGCGATGCCGTTGACGTCGTCCTGCATCGCAGAGACCACCGGCAATCCGTGCCGCCTCATCTCGCGCACGGGCTCCAGGCTCGCGGCACAACCGCGCTCATCGATCAGCTCGCCCAGGTTGGCGAACATCGCCGTCAGCTCGATACGCCCCTCTGCGACTCGCTGACTCAGCCGCTCGACCTGCCGCGCCGGCCGGTAGCGCAACCACTCGCGCACCGGCCACGAGGCTTCACAGGTCCAGCGGAACTTCGCGTCGTCGGGGTAGTCGTCGGTGAGGTCGCAGTAGTCGAGCGCGTAGTCGATGTAGCGCAGGTGGTCGGGCAGGATCTCGGTCTGCGGCCGCGTGTAGCCGAGGTCGGTGTGCGTGTGCTGCACCAGGAAGACCTTCCAGGGCCGTACCGGAGCGACGCGGCAGGCCAGCTCGTAGGAGCTGCCGTCCGCAACGCGGATCGAGACCCTCTCGTTCACGGCCGCCTGCACCTCGGCGTGCGGCAGCTGGAAGCGGTTGGCGCCGAGCTCGAGATCGACGACGCGCTCGAGCCCCCACGAGGTGTCCACCACGGCGGCGGCCGGCTCGGCGAGATGAACGACCTCGAGCACCACGGGCTGCCACTGCCGGCCGTCACCCCGTATCAGCGCGTTGCGCGCAGACACCTTCGCACCGGCCTCCGGCGAGGCGCGGAAGGTCATGTACCACACGCGACTCTTTGCGCTCTCTCCCACGACCTCGAGCCGCAGCGGCCGCCCCGGGGTCACGCGCTCTGCCGGAAGCTCGAGCAGCGCGAAGCCGAAGACGTCGTCGTGGCGATCGATCAGCGTCGGGCGGAGCTCGAGCCGCGCGCCGGACTCCCCAGCGACCTCCCAGGCCTCCAGCGAGGCCGTCGCTGGGTTCTGGAAGCGCAGCAGAAGCTCGCCGTCGAGCCGTAACTCGAACTCGTGCCGGTCGGGGTTGGCATCGATGCCGAACAACCAGACGAAGGTGACGCGCTCAGCGTCGAGCCGTTCCGGGGCCGTCTGGCTCTCCCAGGCGATGGAGCGCGTGGCGTCCAGGGAGCGCACGAGCAGCGCCGAATCGACCTCCGGGAGCGCCGAGCCGTAGGAGATGACCTCACCGTACAGGTCGCGTCCGTAGCCGCCGTGCCACTGACCCCCGGAGAGCCCGAGCAGCGTGCAGATAACCAGGGTCGTCGAAGGCATGGTTCAGGATCCTGCGGGTGGAACGGCCGGCTCTCGCTTCTCCGGGAACCGGATCCGAGTCGCGCCCGCCTCGAGGAGGGCCAGGTCATCTTATGCTCCTTCTCGCGACGAGCCGTTCCACGAACCTCGAGGTCACGACGATCACCGACCTGTGAGGAGGCTGAACGTCATCGGGGCAAGTCGGCCCTCACCTGGGGGCTCTGTCCTCCACGCGGAATCGTCGCTGGAACACCTTCCAGGCCTTCATGGATCTGGTGAGCAGTTCCCGCGAGGGCAGCGCGACGTTGTAGCACTGCAGGCCGATGGGTCCCTCGTAGCCCCTCCCCACCACTTTCCGCAGCAAGGCGAAGTTGTCGAAGCTGCCCTGATCGAGAGTCTGGATCAACCTGTCCCATCCGGCGCCCTTCGCGTCGAGACCGCCGTCGGCGCCGCAGATGGTCACGGAGAGCAGGTACGGCATGATCTCGTCGAGCCTCTTCTCCAGGTCCCTCTCACCCTCCTTCCAGAGCCAGTGGCAGAGATTGAAGGCGGCCCCGAAGTTGCGGCGGTTCACCTTCCCGGCGAGGCGGATGCCGTCGTCGATGCTCTCGGCCCAGAAGCGGGCGTGGTTGTAGACCGCGACCTGGGCTCCGTTCTCGTGGGCGACGTCCGCCAGCCGCCGCAGGATGGGCACGGCGTGCTCGTCACCCGCAGGGTCGGACGGCCCGAACTTCTTGCTATGGAGGTGGACCGTGAGGATGACCCCCCGGTCCTTCAGGAACGTCTCCAGACACCTCTCGATCCGCGGGTCGTAGGGATCCTCGTCCGCGTCGATATCCACCTTGAAGTAGATGGTGAAGACCTTCAGCCCCCGCTCGTGTAGCTCCTCGGCCAGCGCGGGCAGCTCGTCCAGGGCATGGCCCTCGAAGCCGTCGTATCCGAGCTCCGCGAGCAGAGCCGCCTGCTCGGCGGGAGCCTCGTGGCCCTTGCCCCGCATGCTGTTGTTGAAAGCGTAGAACGGGTTGTTCAGGCCCCCTCCCTGCGGAACGGCCGTCTCGCCCTGCATCGCGCCATTCGCGGCGAGGACGAGCAGGCACGCGGGGACGATCGGGAACCTGAGGTGCGCGAGTCCGGCATCCATGGTCACTTCCTTTCTATCGGTTCGGATCGAGCCTACGGCGCGGCCGAGTCTGTGGACAACACGGTCGCTCCGAGAGGTGCGTCCCCGCTCGCCCTGGCCAGCGTGGCGCGGTCGATCAGCGGAACCGTGGCATTGGCCAGCAAGACCGCCAACGCCGCGCCGTCGGGGTACGGCGTGTAGAAGCGGACGAGCATCGTGTACAGCGCAGCGACGATCGCGAAGACGATCCGGCCGCTGGGCGAGAACGGCGCGGTGACCGGATCGGTGAGCATGAAGAAGGCGACGACGAGCGACCCACCTCCGACCAGGTGCAGCAGCGGGTTGCCGAGCAGCCAAGGTGCGTGGCCCTCGATTCGGGCACTCGCCGGCAGGACGAGCGCCAGGAACGCCACCGCAGCGAGATACGTCAAGGGAATGCGCCAGTCGATCGCGCGCAAGAGGACCAGCAGCAGCCCGCCCACGAGCACCGCGTGCGGCGCCGCCTGTCCCAGCGCTCCCGGCGTGTTGCCGGCCAGCAGCTCGGTGATCGTCGGGCCGATGGCGCCGCTCTCCTTGGCCAGCGGGCTCGCCCTGGTCAGGCCGCCGATCGTCCAGGTGGTGGAGAAGAAGTAGACCGGGAGGACACCCATCAAGAGGACCCGTGACAGCGCGGCGGGATTGAACAGGTTGCGGCCCAACCCGCCGAAGGCGTGTTTGCCGAGGCCGATCGCCACGGCGCCGCCGAGCAGGCCGAGCCACCACGGTGCGGTCGGCGGCAGCAAGAGTGCGAAGATCGCGCCGGTGACCAGCGCGGTGCAGTCGAAGGCTTGCTCCCGGTCGAGGAGCAACTCGGCCAGCCAGGCGCCCGCGAGGGCGGAGAGGATCACGAGTCCGGCCCCCGCGCCGTAGCGCACGAGCGCCGCCACCAAGCTCGGTGACAGGCTGACCAGCACCATCACCATGATCTTGCGATTGGTCTGGCCGCTGTGGATGAACGGACCGGCGGTCGTCATAGGTAGGCGAGGGGCAGCAACGTGTAGTAGAGAATGCCGGCGATGGCCAAGCGGATCGGCCAGCCGCGCAGACGTGGAGTGATCGCACTCTCGTCCAGACGCGCCAGCAAGGCGTCGAACACCACATCGAGCCCCAGCCAGGTCGCGGCGGCGCCGAGGCTGTGGATCAGCGTCCCGTAGACGGGCAGCACCAGCAGCAAGCCCACCGGGGCCCAGCGCGGGGCGAGCGCCACCGCGGCGAGCGCCGCGAGCGGCATCGCGAAGCGGCCCAGCGGCTCGTACCAGCCGATCCCGTACGCCAACAGCGGAGCCAGCGCCACGAGCCACCAACGCTTCGGCCGATCCAGACAACGGCTGGCGACGAGGGCCAGGAAGACGGCGTCGAAGGGCCTCATCGGCCCCTCCCGGACAGCGCGAGCGCGCCCGCCGCGAGCAGGAACAAGGGACCTGCCTGGTGCATCACTCCGGGCAGCGGGACCAGGCCCAATGCCGCACCGAGGAGCGCCGCGCCGGCGTGGGTGCGCCATCCGCGGAGCAGACTCCCGCTGCCGGCGATCGCTGCCGGATGCAGCACCGGTGCGACGACAGAGGTGAGCCAGCCCAGCCCGACCCAGCGCAAGGCGCCGCCGTGGGACAGCGCGAAGCCGAGCAGGATGGCCCCCGACCAAGCCAGCACGCCACTCGGCGGCATGTGGCACAGCGCCGGGATCATCCCGGCGACGAGCCAGCCGACGGTGGGCGCGCCGCGCGCCCGCCCCACCAGACCCGCCAGGCGGAACAAGCGATCTTGCTCCGCGAGCGCCTGCTCGCATTGCTCCGCGGTGATCAGACGCAGGTCGAGCATCGCGTCGCCGATCAGCGTGTCGATGCCCGCCGCCCGCAGCTCCTCCTGCGCATCGACCGCCTCCTGCAGCTCCTCCGGGCTGACCAGACCGAGCTTCAGCGCGACCTTGCCGAAGCGCCACTCCTCCCCCCCGGGCCCGGGATGATCGACGGGCTTCATCGGACGGCGGCTCGCCACTCTTCGAGGCAGCTGTCGACGGCGTCGATCAACAGCTGGCTGGAGATCGTCGCGCCGCTGATCACCGCGCAATCCACGGGCGCCCTTGCAGGCTGGTCGACCAGCGAGTGCGCCAGGGCCGGGCCTCTGAAGGCGCTGTGGTCGATGCCCTCGCGCGCTTCGAATAGGTGCAGCTCGCGAATGGACTCGTCCTCGACGAGGATCGCCCCGCGGATCGGGCCGACCTTGCCCGGCCGATCGAAGAACAGGAGCCAGCGCGCGCCGACCCGGAACGCCGGACCGCTGTCGAGCTCGATGTGCGCTCCGTCGGCGCCGAGCAAGCGCTGCGCCAGCCGTCGCTCGGGATCGGGGCGCGACCACGTCACGTCGAGCAGCAGTGCAAGGGCCAGCACCGCAACCGTGACGAAGTTCTCCCGCTTCACACTCCCCATCAGTCCCATGCCGTCACGACCGCCTTGGCCCTCTGCAGCCTCTCGACCAGGGGGATGCGGGCCGGACAGTTGAACTGACACGCCCCGCACTCGACACAGCCGAGCACCGCCTTGTGCGGGGTCTCGGCCAGGTACGCGGCCGGCAGATCGAACGGACAGGCCTCCATGCAGTGCCCGCAGCGGATGCAGGGCTGGGTCCGCGAACGGCTGAGCTCCGCGGCCGTCAGCGCCAGCACGCCTCCCGTGCCGGCGGTGACGGGCGTCAGCCTCTCGGCCAGCCTGCCCATCATCGGCCCGCCGGTCAGGATCGCGGCGCTCTTCGACACGTCGACCCGGCACGCGTCCAGTACGTGGCCGACCTCGGTTCCGATCGGCACACGGTAGTTGCCCGGGCGGCCGACCGCGCCGCCGTCCACGGTGATCACACGGTCGATCAGCGGGCGCCCCAGGCACACGGCGTCGTGCAGTGCCAGCGCCGATTGCACGTTGATCACCAAGGTCCCGACGTCGCGTGGTAGACCGCGCGCGGGAACGACGCGCCCCAGTACGTCGCGAATGAGCAGGCGCTCGTAGCCGCCAGGGTAGTACGTCTCGCGGTCGATGATCAGACCTCGCTCGGCCTCGACGGCGTGCATCGCCAGCACCGTCCCGCAGTCGACCTCCCCGCGCTGCTCCTCGAGCACGCGCTGGTCGCACGTCAGGTAAGGCTCGCTCTCGCAGCCGTTGACCAGCACGACGTCGATCGGGGCGACGCGACTGAGCTTGACGTACGCGGGAAACATCGCGCCGCCCATGCCGATCAGGCCGGCCTCGCGCGCGGTGTCGGTGATCGACTCGGGCGAGATCCAATCGGGCTCGCTGTGGGTGATCGGCGGTCGGTCGGGGACCTCCCCCTCGATCACGACCTCCTCCTGGGAGAGCGCCGTGACGGTGCCGCTGAGAGAGGCGTGGACGCGACGCTGGAAGCGGACGGCCTCGGGGGTCCGCGCGACCAGATCGCCGGCCTCGACCGTCTCGCCCACCTCGACCACCGCCACCTGGCCGGCGATGGCGAGACGCACGCGCTCCGGCGCTTCGATCTGGGTGATCGCCGTGTCGCCCGTGGACTTCAGCCGCGGGATGTGGCGACCGTACAACGCTTCGCGCGCAGTGGACAGGAACCGAGCGAAGGGGCTCAACGAAACTCCTGCTCGGATCGGTCGGACGTCGTGAGACGACCGAGCCAACCTTCGTCGGGCCGATGGCAACCGACACAGCGGGTCATGTAGGTCCCGGTGTGACACTCGCCACACGATTCGCGGTGACCGCGGGCGATGCGGATGTGCTCGCGCATCTCCACGACGCCGAGCACCGGGTTGCGGAAGTCGCCTGTGTGCCAGTCGGGCGGCTGCTCGCGATGACACCGGTGGCACGACTCCGCGGCGTTCCCGTGGCAAGCGAGGCATTCCTGGCGGTCGGCCCGCGCCGCCGGTCCGTGCTCGCGGTCGACGAACGCGCGGGTGTGCGTCCGCGGCGCGGAGCCCGCGTGGCAGGCGGAGCAGTTCTGCTGCATCGAAGGCGTGCGCCCAGCGGGGACGACGGCCCAGTGCGCGGCGGCGAGCGCCGCCGTCACGAGCGCCGTAGCGAGGAACGTCGCGGCCCACCACTTCATTCGAGCGTCACCCGTTCACGCGGAGCACCCAGATCGATCCAGCGGATGATCTGGTGCAGTTCTTCGGGTTCCAGGGGTGCGCCGGGCGGGTGGGGCTCGCTCCGAGCGAGCGCGCGCGGCGCGGAGAGCTCACGACCGAGCAAGGTCTCGACCAGGGGGCTCCGGATCGCCAGCGCCTGCCGATGGTCGACGAGCATGCGCACGCGCTCGAATGCACCGTCGCCCGTGAGGTCCGGCTCGGCGTCGGCCTCCCCCGCGCCATGGCAACCGACACAGCGGCGCGCCAGGATCGGCTCGATGTCCTGTTCGAAGCCGACGGAAAACGGCGCCGTGAGGTAGTGGCGAGCGGCGACATCGTAGTTCGCGGGTGGGCGATTCTCGTGCCGCTCGTCGTCCCAGATCGCCAGCGTCCTCGAGGCGCTGGTGATCGCGTCGGGTCGACCGAAGCTGTTCGTCCGCTCGCCGGAGAGCATCCCATGGCAGCCGTTGCAGGTCTGCGCGTAGAGCTTCCGCGGGATCGACAGCGTGTGCTTCTCCCCGGGCAAGGTGTAGAGCCAGCGGTTGGGCGAGCTCAGTGCCATGCGGTCGGCGTTGAGCGACTGCAGGTCGAAGCCGACCCGTGAGGGGATCACGACCTGGAACGAGCCGTCCTCCGCGAGCGGCACCTCGGCGATGACGTAGCGCCCGGGTGGTCCGAGCTCATCCGGGCCGAGGGGCTGCGCGCCGATCACGCGTGCGTACCGGACCTGCTCGTCGGCGTCGTGCCGTCTGCCGCAGACCGTGCAACTCTCGTCTCTGAGGTGCCGCTCGCCCGCGGGCAGGTTCTGCTCGAAGAAGGCGTCGAGCAGGACCATGTCGAACACCATCAGCTGCGCCGGTGTGCCCTCGGGGTAGCCACGGTCGTCACCCTCGGTGCGCGGCTCGCCGAACAGGTCCGTCGCCCACTTGAGCTTCTTCTTCAACCGCTCCTTCGCCCGGACGACCACCGGCCGCGGCCACAGCTCGGCGGTCCGTTCGTCTCCAACGACCACCTCGCGGCGCACCGTACCTCCCCTCAGGCCATCGGCGGACTGCAACGAGGGGTCGGGGATCAAGCGGACGATGTCGAAGTCGGGCGCCGCCCCGGGATCGGCGAGATCGACCGGGCCGGATGCGTGCGCGACGAGAATGCTCCCGTCGGGCAAGGGGTAGGGGTCGCGGTACGCACCGCCGGGCGAGACGCCGCGGGTCGTGACGCGCTCGTCGAGCGAGACCCAGCCGCGGAAGAACCGGTGCAAGCTGTTCTCCGGGCTGCCCGCGGCGAACGGGTGATCGAGGTCGTCGGAGGGGTTGGCCGGATCGATCGCCGGGCCGAACTGGTGGTCGGCAACGATCAGCGCGCCGCCCCAGTACGAATCGGCGTCGCGGCCGACTCGCACCTCGAGGCCGCTCGGGAGCTCGCGGTTGTCCGAGAGGATCGGTACGACCGAGCGATTCCCGTAGTGCGTGTGGAAGTTCGCCCCGTTGTGAAAGGTGCGGAACACCGCCCCGTTGTAAAAGGGCCGATCGGACTGCCAGCCCGTCCGCAGCGTCGTGAACATGATCTCGCCGGAGCTGCGCACGCTCGGCCGGCGGATCTGGCTCAGGGCGAACGTGCAGCGCGACAGCGTCCGCTCGAACGTCTCCCGCTCCTGGCCGGTGGGCGCCCTCTTCATCCTGTACAGGTCGTAGCTAGGAGCGAAACGCGGCTCGACGTCGATCACGTAGTGGGTTGTGCTGTCGCAAGGCGCCTCGAACGGCTCGTCGACGACGATCTCCCCCCTGGTCTGGTGCTCGATCTCCCGCGTCTGACCGCGGTTGGTCCCGCGCACGATGTGGATCGAGTGTCCGTCCCAAGTGCCCGGCTTCTCGGTCAGCTGCGAGTCCGCGATCCGCCTTCGGCCGCCACCCTCGGCCTCACCGAGGATGCCCTCCGGCCCGGAGGCCGCCCACTCACCGGACAGGTTGGACACCAGCACCAGGGACACCGCGTCCAGCCGCTGGCCCGAGGCGTCCTCGGGATCGGGGACGTACTGCGGATCCCGGAAGTGCTCTTTGGGATCCGTGGAGAAGGTCAGCTGGCGTGCCGCGCGCGTATCGAGCTCGAGCTCCCAGACGTCGAACGCCTCGCCCGGGCCGCGCCGCATCGCGAACACCACGCGTCGGGCGTCGTAGCTGACGTCGGGGGTCCGGATGTCGGCCGGGCCGTCGGGGTGGAGCGCCGCGGTCAGGTTGATCTCTCGACCCTCTCGAGACCAGAACAAGTCGCTGCCCGGCAGGAACGCGTCGTCCTCGAAATAGCGCTCGGGGGTGTCGCGCGGCCGCCGCACGAAGACCAGGCCGCGCTGCTGTCCTAGGGGAGCGTTCGTGCGTCGCCGCGCCTCCGACGCCTCCAGCTCGAGCCACCGCACGAGGATCTCGTAGTCCGGATCCCCCTTCTCGAAGAACTCGTTTCCGCCCTTGTGCAGGATGCCACCCTGCGCGATCGGGATGTTTTTCAGGAGCTGCCGGGACTGCTCGATGTCGCCGGCGAGGTGGACCATGCGAGGCTGACCGGCGCCCTGGCCGAGCATCGACAGCCGATTGCGGTTGTGCATCGCGGCCGTGAACCTCCCCTCGAGCAGCGGCACGCCGGGGTGCAACTTGAGGTCGTTGAACGCGAGCGTGCCGTGGCAGTTGGCGCCGAAGCACGTCTTGCGCTCCAGGAGCGGCGCGACCTCGGCGGCGAAGAAGCGCTCTGCCGTGGTGCCCGAGCCGCCCGAGGACGAGGACGAGGACGAGGACGACGCGGCGATCTCGGCCTCGACCCAGCGGCGCAGGATCACGAAATCGGGATCGTCGGGCGCCGCGAAGCTCGGCGGGTGGACCAGGCTCGTGCCGGCGTAGGTCTCGGCCAGCGGGGCGATCAGGACCCTGCTGGCGATCGCGGGGCTGTCTCTGTCGATCGGCACGAGCTCCTGCGAGCCATCCGCACGCGTCGTGCTGCAGCGTTCGTACGCCACGTCGCGCAGCTCGTCGGTGGAGATCCGACCGGCCTCGTCGACTGGCCAGCGCAACAGCGTACGGCTCGCCGGGCTGGACTCGAGCGCCCTGTAGGCCTCGATCGGCACGCCGTGGCAGCTGCTGCAGTGCCGGTCGAGCACGAGGCTGACCTGCGTGTCGAAGAGCTGCCTCGGCGTGGCGCTCGGCGCCGGCGTCACGGGGATCGAATCAGCGTGCCATGCCCAGCTGGCGGCCAGAGCGGCGATGGTGAGGGCGATGAAAGCGACGAACGTCTTCATCGAGCACGTTCCAGGATGTTGTCCGTCAACGACAAGCCTTCGGAGTGGCGTACGGCGCCACCCTCCATCACGAACAGCGCCTCGACCGACGAGATCTTCTCGACCAAGCCGAGGCCCTCGTCAGGACCAAGCACGAACAGGCCAGTGGCCAGCGCGTCGGCGTCGGCGCCCCTCGCCGCGACCACCACGACGCTCGTGACCCCCTGGACCGGCCACCCGCTGCGCGGATCGACAATGTGACCGAAGCGCTCGCCGTCGACGATGAGGTATTGTTCGTAGTCCCCCGACGTCGCGATCGCGCAGTCGCTCAGGTGACCGACTGCGAGCAGCTGCTCCCTGCGCGGGTGCCGGATGCCGACCTGCCAGGGTTCACCTCCCCGGGTGCCCGCGAGCACGAGGTCTCCACCGGCATCGATGATGAAGTCGGAGAAGCCCCTGGCGCGCAGCAGCGCCGCCGCGCGATCGGCTGCGAAGCCCTTGCCGACCGAGCCGAAGCCGAGCTTCATTCCCGCGCGGCGCAGGCGGACCGTGTCACCCAGCACCTCGACCCGCTCGTGGCCGACGCGCGCGAGGTTCTCGCGGATCGCCTGCTCGGACGGTGACACGCCCTGCGCGCGCGCCTCGCTCCACAGCTCGAACAGCGGCCCCCCGGTCACGTCGAAAGCGCCGCCCGTCCGCCGCGCCCAGCGCATCGCGATCGCAAGCAGCTCGCGCAGCTCGGCAGCGACGAGCACGGCGGCCTGCCCGGCGGCACGGTTGACCTTCGAGGTGTCGCTGCCGGGCTGCCAGCTGCTGATCCGCTGCTCGAGCTCGGCCGCGTCGTCGAGCGCCGCACGGATCGCCTCGGCTGCTGCCGGTTCGCGGCCAGGAGGTGCCCAGACCTTGACCGCGAACTCCGTGCCCATGAGCGGTCGCAGCGCTTCGAGGACGACACCGGATCCGGCGTCGATCGACGCGCGGGGGCCGGTGCCGGCCGAATCGACGGTGTTGCGAGCCGCGTAGCCGGCGATCGCGATCGCGACCACGCCGATCACTCCCGCCGCTACTCGATGGAGCGCAGGTATCTCAGTAGACACTCGACGTCCCAGACGGACAGGTGTGAGGTGGTGCCGTGGGTGTCGAACAAGCCGTCGAGCTCGTTGAGACCCAGCTCCCAGCGACCCGGGCGCTCGGCTTGTGCGCGGGGAAAGGGCATGCGTCGCAGCGCTGGATGCCGCGGCGTGCAGACGACCTCGCGCAGGCTGACGGCGTTGCCGTGGTGCAGGAAGCGCGGCGGCCTGGCCCAGAGGCCGTGCAACGACGGGGCGACGAACGCACCCTCGCGCTCCTCGTACCGCCCGCCGTCGTCCGTGTCCCAGTAGCGGGTGAAACCGTTGATGCGATCGAGGAAGTCGGCGCTGATGAGCGTGTGGATGTTGTCCCGCGGCCGGGCGCTGACCAGCGGTCGGAAGCTCCTGTTCTGGTTGTGCACGTTGACCTTGTCGGTGAAGGTCGGCGCCGGATGGCACTGCGCGCAGCCAACCTCCGGGCTCTCGAACAGCGCGCGGCCGTGGCGGACCATCGGATCCGATGGATCGACCGGATTGGGCAACAGGCGCGGCTCGCCGCCCTGATAGACGCCGATGGCCCGTTGCAGGTCGCGGAAACCGGCCGCCCGGCCGAGGTAACGCTCGCTCTGGCGGCGAAAGAACGCCTCCCGCCGCTTGACCAGGTCGACGATCCGCGACTCCGTACTCGCCCAGGCGCGGCCTGTGGCGACGATGATCACGTCCGCCGATGCGGCGTAGCGCCGCGCCTCGGCCTCGGTCGCCTCGATCCCGCTGAAATCGCCCACGGGCGTCTCGCCCTGGAAGTCGACCAGCGGGTTGTGCTCCATCATCATCGTCAGCGGCTCGTCCATCGAGAGGATGCCCTCGAGAAAGAACGGCGTCTTGTGAACCAGCGCGCGGATGTCGGGCACCTCGCGGCTACCGCCGGTGACCTCGTCGCCGGCCCGGTTCTGCCCCATCACCTGGCTGACGCTCCACTTCTGCCCGTCCGAGGTGTCCCGGTAGTGGCAGTGCACGCAGCTCTGGTCCTGGTCGACGGAGAAGATGCTGGTCTGGACGAAGAACTCGCCGCGCTCGAAATCGTTGGCGGGAAAGCGCTCGGAGAGCCGGCTGAGGGAGAGCTGCGTGCTCTCGCCGCTCGCCAGGTCGATGAAGGTGACCGACTCGCCGAGATGGTCCGCGACCACGAGGGTCTCCCCACCGGCGGCAGCGATCCCCACGGGCTTGTAGCCCGTGTCGAAGACCCGACGGGGGATCAAGCGCTGCAACGGCGCGGCATCGAGATCGACCTCCCACTCCTGCACCTGGAACGTGCCCGACAGCGTGATGTACAAGCGGCTGCCGACCGTGACGATCTGCTCGGGGAAGGCCCCGACGACCTTCATCAGGCCCGGCGGCACGTCTCCCTTCTCGTCGCCCGGCAGCGCCTCGAACGAGTCCGAGGTGTAGCGGGTGAACTGCTCGCTCGCCCGGTAGCTGGCCACGCTGGCCACGGTCGGCTCCAGCAGGACGACGTCGTTGGTGATGTCGCGGAACTTCTCCTGGGCGGTGCCGTCGACGTCGTCGTACGGCCCCAGCGGTTGCTGCTGCCCGAGGGGCAGCGGCTTGGGGCTGCCGCTCTCGGGGTCGCGGTACAGCGTGAACTCCGCGTCCGCGTCGTCGCGGTCGGTGCTCTCACGACCGGGGTGGCGGGCCTTGGGGTGTCCCGACCCGACACCGAGCGTCGCCAGCACGAGCTTGTCCTCGACCGACACCAGGTCGTTGACGGGCGAGCGGGTGGCGATCCGGCGCGACTCCACGAGCGTCGTCAGGTCCACCACCGAGACGTCGAGTGAACCGGTGTTCGCCACGTACAGCGTCCGGCCGTCGTCCGAGAGCAGGAGATCGCGCGGCTTGTCGCCGACGGCGATGCCCGGCCCGGCATTCCCGCGGGCGATCCAGTCGCGCAGCGTGCGGTAGTCCTGGTTCGAGGTCGGATCGTGGAACACGACGCCGCCGGGATGGTGGTAGCCGTGCGTCGCGTCCGCCCAGCCCCCGTGCTCGGTCGACGTCACCGCCCGCAGCAGCGGGCTGGCGTCCGGGTCACTGGGGAACGCATGGACCTTGGCGCTGAGGAAGCTCGCCTCGACGTCCGCTCCGGCCACGTATCCACCCGCGGAGTAAGCGTGGCACCCCGCCGTCCCGCAGTTGAGCCGCAGCGTCGCGTAGATCTCGCCGGGTGCGCCCACCGTCTGTTGTTCGCTCGCGAAGGTCAGTCGCTCCTGCCCGCACCGCCGGCAGCCGTGCGACCGGCCTGCAACCTCTTCGCGGTAGCCGCACGAAGGGCAGGACACCCGAACGACCGTGCGCGTCTCGGTGGTGCCGAAGAACGCCGCGCGGTCGAAGTCCAGCCGCCGCTGGCTGCCGGTCAAGATGCCCCGCTCGACCGTCAGGTCGACGACCAGGACCTGGTCGAGGAAGAAGTTGGAGACGTAGGCGGTGAAGCCGTCCGCGGTGAAGACCAGATCCTCGCAGTAGTAGTCCACCGGGATCCGAGCGACGGCCGTGTCGCTGGCCACGTCGATCACCGAGAGGTAGTTGGAGAACCGGTTCGTCACCACGACCCAGCGCCCCGACGGGTGCAGCGCGAGCCCGTAGGGCTGGCTACCGACGAGGATCCGCGATAGCTCCTTGCGCCCGGCGACATCCAGCACGACCACCTCCTGTCCGGGAGTGATCTCCTTGCCGGCCAGTGTCACGTAGGCCTTGCGCCCGTCCGCGCTCGTCGCCACGCGATAGGGCCGGCAGCGCGCGGCCTGGGGCTCGGCCGCGGGGTCGAGGTTCGCCACCGGCGGTAGCGAGCGCGGGCGCCAGGTCGAGGCTGTTCCCGACGTCTCGAGCACGATCGGGGGCGGCGCGCTCGCGTGCTCCCGAGCCCTGAAGAGCGAGACGCCGATCCCCAGGATCAGGATCAGGACGCAGCCCAGGACGAGGGCCGAGTCGCGGCTCACGAGGCCCTCCACCGACGGGCGAGCCCCCCACCACGTGGCGCTTGCTGCTGGAGACGAGGGGACATCGAGTTGTTTCGAGATTACCGGATCCGAAGACTAGTGGTGTGAGTCACTCTTGTGCGGCATTTTGGTCGGGGCGTACGCGCTCGCTGCAAGGCGCAGCGACGACGCGACTTCGCTGCAAGTCTCGGAGGAGGCGCAACGCAGCAGCGGGCGGGTACGGGCCGACCAAAATGC
>JAAELL010000288.1 GCA_024226735.1 bacterium
CAAGCCGCCGAGCGCAAGTGGCGGAAACTCAACGGACACGAACTCCTCGGTGACGTCGTCCAAGGCACCGAATTCAAGGACGGCATCAAGGTCGCCGCGTGAGCCCACGGATTTCTCATCCACAACTCTTGACCATATCTCCCAGGACATGAGCTCGCCTCGCAAACAACCCGCCGCCAACCGACAGCCGGTCCAACGGCGCGCGCGCCGCTCGATTGAATCGCCCACAGCGTCACGCGGCAAGAGCCTCGGGATCGCGGCTGTCGTCATTGTCATTGCTGCGCTCGGTGGCTGGTACGCCTACTCCAACCGTACGGTTTCCCTGGAGGACCGCGGGGACGAGCTCGTCGAGATCTGGAACGACGCAGGCCTCTCGGGACTGACGGAGCTGTACCGCTGGCCGGACCGCGAGTCCGCCGCGGCCATGCTGAGTCACATCGCGGCGACACGCGGATGGGAGTCCGGTGCGCCGCGCCTCGAGGGCCCGGCACGCCGCGAGGACTCGTCCGCCGACGAGGCACGGCTCACCTTCCAACTCGCCGGCGAGGACTTGTCGAGCACCTGGGCCCCGGAGGACAAGTCGTGGCGGCTCACCAGCCTACGCCTGCCCTTCGCCGGACTCGACGAACGCTTCGAGGCGCTGTGGAAGTCCGGTGGACCGGCCGCGGCCGCGGCGCTGTGCACGATCTCGAAACGCGAGGACCAAGCCAGGGCGCTCGCGAAGGTGGCGCGCAACCGAGGCTGGGCCCCGACACCTCCCGGGCTCACGCCAGCGGGGACGCGCGAAACCCTCGAGGACGGCCGGATGCGGGTCGAGTACACCGCCGGGAAGGACCGCTTCCACGCCATTTGGGCGCACACCGAAGGTGCCTGGGCACTCGTCGACCTCGAGCTAGCGTTCGGCAACCTCGCGGATCAGCTGCGCTCCGCTTGGAACGCAACGGACCTCGAGCGAGTGGGCGACTTCTACTCCCGCTCCGACAAGGGCGTGCGCGCGATGGAGAGCGTCATGAAGATGCGCAAGTGGGACAAGCTGCCCGAGATCGCGTCCTTCGAGCTCGACGAGAGCAAGGCGGACGAGGTCTGGATGAACTGCGAGACCGCCGCAGGGCACATGGAGGCACGCTTCCGCATCAAGGACGGCCGCTGGTCGCTGAGCGGCATTCGGCCTCCCGAAGAGTGAGACGCGGGTCGCAGCCGCTGCGGGCGAGCCGTGGTAGCGTTGGGTGCTCGGAGCAGCATCTCTCCCAGGAGCCGCGTCCTTTGATCAGCCCGTTCCCCCTCCGCATCGCAGCCACGCTCGTGGCCCTCGCCCCTCCGGCCCTCGCCCAGTGCGAGACCGGCATCCTCCAGCACGGCGACCCCGAAGCCATCGACGTCTTCGGCTGGTCCGTCGACATCCAAGGCGAGCACCTGATCATCGGTACGATCGGCGCCGACGACGCGTGCCGGGCCAATTCCAACTGCAACTCCGGCGCCGCGGCCGAGGATCGCTTCGGACGCTCACTCGATCTGTCCGCGAACGTCGTGATCGTCGGCGCGCACCTGCACGACCAGGTCGGCCCGGACTGGCAGTACTGGTACCGCGCCCCCCGGGCGGCGGCGCGCAGTTCAACACGTCGAGCGGCTTGACGGTGACCTTCATTCCGTGACCCGCGGAGGGCCACGAAAGAAAGCGGGGGACGGACGCTCATCGTCCGCCCCCCGGGTCGGAGAGGGCCTCACCGGATCCTCGCTCATTGGAAAGCGAGGGGCCGTCCGTCGTTGAACGCTGATGCTCCCGCCGCGCGGCAGCGTCGATCGTAGGGCGTCCCTTCGCGCGTAGGCCCCCCTCATCGAAAGCTCGCGAAGTCGCCCCTTGGTACCCTGCCGCGATGACCTGGTCCGCCCCGCGACACGACACGAACACCGAGCTCCGAGACCATCTCTCGCCCGACGCGTGGAGCGAAGCGATCGTCGAGATCGCTCGCGTACACGAGCTCGACACGAGCGGACTGCACGCTTTCCCGACGGGCTCCGACGTCGTCTGGGGAGCCGGTGCCTGGGTCGTAAAGATGACGGCCCCCCTGTGGCAGGACGAGATCGAGGCGGAAGCGCGCCTGCTCGAGACCGTCGCCGGCAAGCTCTCGGTCGCGACGCCCCGAGCGCTCGCCACGGGCACGCTCGACGGCTGGCCGTACGTGCTGATGTCCCTCGTCGCCGGCATCCCGATCGGAAACGCCTGGGCCGAGACCGACGCCACCGACCACGTGCGCCTCGCAACCGACCTCGGGCGCCTCACCGCCGAGCTGCATGCGCTCCAGGTTCCCGCCGGGGACGACGACTGGGACGCCTTCTGGGCGAGGTGCCGCCAAGACGTCGGCAAGCGGCACGCGCGGCAAGCCGACCTGCCCGCCGCGCTAGTCGATGCGATCGACCCCTTCCTCGCGAGGGCCGGCGACCTGTCCCAATCCCCGCGCGTGCTCTTGCACACCGAGCTGCTCGATCAGCACATCCTCGTGACCGAACGCGACGGAAAGCACGAGCTCGCAGCGCTCATCGACTTCGCGGACGGGCGCGTCGGGCCGGCCGGGTACGAGTTTCCGGCCCTGGTCGAGTTCCTCTTCAAGGGCGAGCCCGGAGTCCTGCGCGCGTTCCTCGGTGCGTACGGAGTCCCCGCGTCCGAGCTGACCGAAGAGCGCCAGCACGAGATGCTCGCGTGGGGTCTGAGCCATCGCTTCGGCAGCCTCGCGCGCATGCTGGCGGCCGCCGGCGAACCGACCCCGAGCACGCTCGAGGACCTAGGGGCTCGGCTCTACGGGTTCCGATGAGCCGCTGTGATGACCCCCCCTCCCGTGCCATCAATCGAACCGGTCGCTGTACGCGTCCGCGTGGAACCCGACCAACCACGTCTTGCCGAGCCTCATCGCGGGCGCCCGCAGGTTGCCGGTCGGACCGAGCATCGCCGCCGCGAGCTCATCCAGCTCCGGCGCGTCCTTCTTCAGGTCGAACGTGAGGACCTTCTTGCCCTTCGCCACGATCACCTTCGAGGCGCCCGCGAGGAGCCCCGCCAGTTCGTCGGCCCCGAAGCGCTCTTTCGTCGCATTGACCGTCTCACGGACGGTGACGTCGCGACCCTCCAGGAAGGAGTCCGCGCGCTTGCAGCTCGTTCAGCCCTTGCGGTGGTAGTACCAGTCGATGCACTTGGCCATGCGGCAGAGCATATCCAGCGGACGCCGGCGATCCAGCCGGAAGGACCGCCTTCACTCGATCCCGATGCGCTTGGCACGCACGAAGTTCGTCACGAATCGGAACGCGGACAGATCCGGCACGTGCTTCGAGGCGCTGTTCGCACTCTTCCAGAACTTCTCCCCGGCGATCTCGCGCAGCTTCGCGTAGTCGAGCCCCATGTGGTCGACCGCGTACGCCTGGACTTGCTCTGGCTTCTTGAGCCCGGTAACGAGCTCCAGCCCCTGCAGGTCGAAGTGGTTGACCGAGTCGAGCACGACCCCGTGGCCGAATCGAAACCACGCGGCGAGGTCGCCCGCGCCGTGCCGTTCGGCGGCGTCGGGGCTGTCGATCAGGACTTCGGCGCGCTCGTAGTCGAGCACTTCGATCAAGTGGGCGCCCTCGAGGTGGTAGATCGGCACGACCCCCTCGGGGAACACGCCGGTCAGGAAGCTCGAGTCGCTGCACGCGTACGCGCGCACGTCGTCGAGCACCTCGCCCGGCGTGTCGGCCTTGCGCAGGATCCCCGGCGCGATGCGGCCGACGGTGTGCGTCAGCGCCCAGCACGACGCGAAGAGCGAGCCCCCGGTGCGCACGAACCAGGCGATCGGCTCGACGTCGCTCCCCTCGATCTCACCGGTGCAATTCGCGACGTAGACGCCGCCGGGGTGCAGTGCGGCCTCGTGCAGCTTGTTCGCCTCGGTCGTGCGGTGCTCGATCTCGAGCCGCTCGAGCAGCTTCTCGATGTGGTCACCGCGGCTCTGGAACACGATGACGTCCAGGCCCTTGTAGACCTCGGCGTCCGGCACGTCGTAGCCAAAGCGCTTGCGGCGCTCCTCGAGCTCGGCCTTGTCGACGAACCGATGTTTGTCCTCGTGCTCCGACCACCACGCCGTCCACGCGTCCGAGGTCTGCTCGACGTCGAGCCGGCTGGAGATGTAGCGCAGCGACTCGAGGGCAGCGCGCGCGACCGCGGGTTCGGGGTCGCCGAGCGCTCGGATCAACGGCTCGACCGCGCCGCGCCGATTGGCCCAGCCGAGGCCGACCACGGCTGCGCCGCGCTTCTTCCAGTCGTCGTCGCCGGCCAGCGTCACCAGTGCCGGGAGGGCGGTCGTCTCGCGCGTCTTGCCGAGCGACACCGCCGCGCAGACGACGACGCCCCACTCCGCATCCGACAGCGCTTTGGCGAGCGCGTCGCCGGCGCCCTCGAGCCCCTTTACGCCGAGTGCGACCGCCGCACGTTCGCGGACGGCTGCGTCCGCGTCGGATGCGAGGCGCTCGGCGAGCCAGGCCGCGTGCTCCGCATCCTGCACCGGCGTCAACGCGAGAATGGTCTCGAGCAGCTGGTAGCGCGCCCGCCCCGCGTCCTCTTTGTCGAACCGCTTGCCGGCCGCCGCGAGAGCCTTCTCGCCGCCGATCGTGCGCAGCGCCTTGGCGGCGGCCGCGCGCGGTGCGACGTCGCTACTGATGAACGCAGGATCGAGCGCATCGAGCAGCGCGTCGTCGTCGAGCATGCCCTCGCCGCGTAGCTTGAGCTCTTCGATGAGCCGCACGCGCCGCGCGAGCACGTTCGCGCCCTTGGTCATCGAGCCCAAAAGAACGGTGCAGCGCTCCTTGCGCTGGTCCTTGTCGGCGGCGAAAAGCACGGCGCGCGACGCGCGCAGGAGGCGCCGCTCGATCACCGAGTCGAGGTCTGGCTCCGTGAGCAGAGCCGTCAGGGCTCCGAGGTCCCCGTCGACGGCACGCTCCGCAATCTGGTCGAGCACCGCCGCGCGCACGACGAGGTCGTCGTGCGCCAAGAGCTCCTTCAGGCGAATCTGACGCTCCATCGCGTGCGAGCCCGTCACGAGCGCGCGCGCGGCGAACTCGCGCGCAGCGCTATCCTTGCCGCGCAGAATCTTCTCGAAGCTCTTCAGCCCGAGGCTCCCGTCCGAGTCTCGCAACGCGGTGGCGAACGCTTCGCTCGCCGCGCCCGCGGTCTTGCCGCTGGCCTTCTTGAGGAAGGCAGCAGCCGCCGCCTGCTGGTCAACCGTTCCAGCAGCCAAGGCCGCGGCGCGACGCAAGCGGCGCGCAGGCGCCTCGAGCGCCATCTTGACGAGCGGCTTGATGCTCTTGTCGCCACCGAGGCGGCCCAATGCCTGCGCAGCGCGCTCGCGGACCTCCCAATCTTTGTCCTTCAAGGCGCCGAGAAGCAGCTTCTCGGACTTGTCGTCCGCTTGCTTCTCGATCGCGGCGACCGCGCCGAGCCGCACGAGCGGATCCCTGGCCTTGAGATCGCGCGCGGGATCCTGGGGAACGAGCGACAGACTGGCCGCGAGTGTCGCGGTGAGCAATAGGGCTTTCATCGATGATGGTTCGGTCGCGGTGGACGCCAAGTCCCGGGAGTCTAATCGTTCTGCTTCTGGTTCTTTGGCTATTGGGCTACCACTTGGTCCCCCACAAGGGCTCGATCAGCCCCTTCTCCCAGGCAGCGATGCGTCCGAGGAGCTCCTGCGTGCGCTCCGGGTGCACCTGCGCAAGATCGCTTGCCTCGCCGATGTCGGCCGAGAGATCGAACAGTTGCGCCGGAACGTCCCGCGCGGGGCGCACGAGCTTCCAACGCTCGAAACGCATCGCGACCGGCCCCTGCGAGCCGCCTTTACGCCAAAAGAACGCCCGCTCGCCGAGCGCGTCGGCCTCGCCCGCGAGCAGTGGCACGAGCGAGGTGCCGTCGAGCGGCTTCCCACCGTCGAGCTCGCCGCCCGCCGCCGCGACGAACGTCGGCAAGAGGTCGAGTGCAATCACCGGTTCGTCGATGACCGAAGCCGGCGCGACGACGCCCGGCCAGCGAACGCAGAACGGCACGCGCACGCCGCCCTCCCACAGCGTCCCCTTCTTGCCGCGCAGTGGCGCGTTGTTCGCCCCTGTTCCCGTCTGTCCGCCATTGTCGTTGGTGAATACGACGATCGTGTCCTGCACGAGCTCCTCCTCCCGCAGCGCCGCGAGGAGCTTCCCGACGTTGTCGTCCATCGCCTTCACCAGCCCCGCGTACTTGCGGCGCCGCTGCTTCTCGATGCTCGCCAGCGCCTCGAGGTCCTCGGGCTTGGCCTGCAGCGGCCCGTGGGGCGCGGTGAACGACAGGAACAAGAAGAACGGCTCGGCCTTGTGCTCGCGGACGAAGCGCACCGCCGCATCGCCGAGCCGATCGGTGACGTAGCCTTCCTCCTTCGTCGGCTCGCCGTTCTCCTGGATGACACGGTGCGGGGTCGGCTCGTCGTAGGGAAAGTACGAGCGCGAGCCCTGCAGGCAACCGTAGAAGAAGTCGAAGCCACGCTCGTTCGGGTGGTACTGCGGCGGGTATCCCAGGTGCCACTTGCCAACGATTCCAGTCGCGTAGCCCGCCGCGGAGAGCCGGTCGGCGACCGTCGTCTCCTCGAGCGACATCCCGCCCTTCTTGTACCCCGGCGGAATGTTCTGCTCGTGCCCGAACCGCTGCTGGTAGCGTCCCGTCAACAGCCCCGCGCGCGACGGCGAGCACACGCAGCCAGAGACGTAGAAGCTGGTGAGCCGCGCACCGGCCGCCGCGATCGAGTCGATGTGCGGCGTCAGGGATGCGGCGTCCGCCCGAACGTCGGGCTGGAAGCCAAAGTCTGCGTAGCCAGCATCGTCCGAGAAGATCAGAACGATGTTCGGACGACGCGTCTCGTCCTGGCCAGTGGCGAGGCCCGCTAACGCGAGCAGCAAGAGAATCCGCATCGTCCTACTCCTTGCGGACGAACCGTCCGCCGTTGTCCTCGGCCAAGCGCCGCATGTACTTGGGAAGTCGACCGACCCCGACGACGTGAATCACGACCCGCCGCCCGAGGTTCCAGCGCGCGACAGCGGACAGGATCCGTTCCTTCGAGTCCGACTTACCGTTGACGATCGGCGCACCGTCGGTGAGCACGCAGATCGTGTCGAGCGCCGGATCGTAGTAGCGGTCCAGGGTCGGCCTGCCGCCGATGACGAACGCCTGATCGAGCGCGTCGTACAGTCGCGTGCCGAGGTTCATGTCCAGCGCCTCGACCCACACCTGAGCTGTCGCCACCGTCTCGGGATCGGCTGCCGTCATCTCTTCGGAGAACCCGTCGAGCGTCCCACCGAACGCGAGGATGTTGAAGCGCACGCCCGCGCGCAGCTGGCCCAGGGCACGCACGAGCTCGGCCTTGGCGGCCGCGAAACGCGTCGCTCCGGCATCGATCTTCTTCTGCATCGACTTCGAGCGGTCGAACACGAACAGGATCGACTCACCGTCGAGCGGGATGCCGTAGTACTGCGGCCCAGCCGCGCGAGCCGCCTTCGCGGCGTTCACGTCAACGCCCGCGCCGAGCGGGCGCTCCCCGCTCGTGAAGGCCGCGCCCTCCCGTTCGAGCCATTGTCGCCAGCCCGCCGGCGACGGTCCGATGCCAGCGCCGGTCAGCTGCTTGAGCGCCGCCGCAATGCGGCCGCGCGCGCGCAACGGCTCCTCTTCGAGGCGCTGCACGAGCGGCTCGATGACCAGCGGCGACCGCAGCGCGACAGCCGCGCGAATCGCGGTCTCGCGGATCAGGGCGTCGTCGTGTGCCAGCCAATCCGCGACCCGTCCACCGCCATCGCGCGCCTCCGGCCCGGTGGCCGCGAGCGCCGTCAGGGCGACGAACACGTCCTCGCTCTTCTTAGCGCGCTGCGCGGCCACCACCACGGGTTGCGCCGGTGCCCCCGCACGCGCGACCAGACTCGCCCGCAACGTCACGGGAAGGCGCCGCTCCTCGAGCCCGCGTGCGACGAGAGCCTCGACCGTGTCCGGCCGTTCGAGCCCGGCGAGCTGCGACAGGATTTCGTCATGCAGCGACCGTGCGTCGTCGAGGCCGGGGCGGGGCTCGAGGTGCTTGTCGCGAAAGCCGCGCCGCAGGTACGCGCGCCGCGGCTCCTCCGCCTCGAGCGCCTCCTTCTCGACCTGCTGGTACGCGTCGACCAGCACATCGACGACTTCGGGACTGTCGGAAGAGCGCAGGGACTCGAGTGCTGCACGGCGCGGCGCGAACGCGTCCGCGACGTCACGCACCGGGCGGAACGCGCGCTTGACGTCCCGTAGCGCGGCAGCTTCCGCCTTTGCCCCCGTGTCGACTCCCTGGGCCAGCGCCGTGCCGGCCACGACCAGGACAAGGAGCAGGCGCGCGACAAGACCCAGGGGGTCGCAAAGCCGAATGATCATCCAGCGAGTCTATCCGGGATCCGTCACCTGCTCCACCCGTGCCGGGCAAGTACGGCCGCGACGGGCTCGGTCGCTTGCGCGAGCTGTCGCCGGTCGTGTCGATCGTCGGGCCCGGGCAACGGCGCGCCCGCTTCGAGCAGCATCTCGGTGATCGCGACGTAGACCTCGCTGCGCTCCTCCGCTCCTCCCGAGAAGCGCGAGCCGTGCGTCGCCCAACCGAGCGGCGACGTGTCGTGCTGGTCGCCGCGCACCGCGAGCGGCGCGCCGCGTTCGATCAACAGCCGCGCGACGTCGGGCTGGCCGAACCACGCCACCTGATGCAGCGCCGTCCCGCCATCCAGGCCGCGCGCACCGATGTCGGCCCCGTGCTCGAGCAGCAGGGCGACTGCCTCGACGCGCCCCGCCGCCGCCAGGTCGGGGAAGATCCGAGCCTCTTCCGGGCTCTTCGGAACGGCGAGCTCGGGCGCGCGCTCGAGTCGCTCACGCGCTTGGTCGAGCGCGCCGGTGTGCAAGAGGACCGCGAGCTCGTCGAGAGGCGTCACGGTATCCGACGCGCCGAGCCGCAGGAGCTCCTCGGCCACGTCCGTGAAGTTGCGCCGGAGCGCATGGCGGTGAGCGGTCAAGCCCGCTCGCGTCGAAGCCTCGATGTTGGCCTTCGCCTCGACGAGTGCGGGCAGGATCTCGAGCCGGCCGCGACGCACCGCGATGTGCAGCGCAGTCTCGCCACACTCGCCCGCGGCCCTGTTCGGATCAGCGCCGCGCGCGAGGAGCTCTTCGACCGCCTTCCGCACGAAGCACACGTCGAGCATCCAATGCAGCGGCGGAAACTCACCCGGCGCGGGATCGTCGAGCGCGGCCCCGCGCGCGATCAAGAGGTCGACGACGGGCCAGTGGCAGCGAGCGACCGCGAGGTGCAGCGCCGCGCCGTGCTGAGCCGGTGCCCCGGCTTCGAGCAACGCACGGGCGAGGTCGGCGTCCCCGAGCGTGCCCGACGCTCCGCCGAGCGGCGTCGCGACGCCGCCGGGGACGTCGTTGTCGGCGACGCCTTCGAGTGGATCCGCTCCGTTCGCCAGCAAGCGGCGGACGAGCTCGCCGCGGCGCGCGGAGGGCAGCGCGGAGTGGGTCGCGAGCATCAGCGGTGTCCACCCCGGCGCCATGCTCGTGCGCGCGGCAGCCGCATCGCTCTCGAGGATCGACTCGGCGAGCTCCAGGTCGCCGAGCACAGCGGCCGCGTGCACACTGTGGCGCAGATCCGCATGGTCCTCCAGGAGCTTGGCCACTTGGGCTGCGTTCCCTTCCAGGGCCGCCCGACAGAGTGCGCGAAGGGGGTCGGACATGGGAGCGCCAGTGTAGACGGCCCGTGGGAGCAGCCCGGGGTCCGGTCGGAAAAGCGACCATTGCACGCGCTCTGCGGGTAACGTGTCGCGCCATGACGCGGCCCTGGACCCCGGAGATCGAAGTCTCGGTGGAGCGTGCGCAGGAGCTCTTGCGCTGCTCCTTTCCAGAGCTCGGTGAGCACGCGATCGCCCCGCTAGCCAGCGGCTGGGACAACACCGGCTACCTCGTCGACGACACGTGGGTGTTCCGCTTTCCCCGGCGCGAGATCGCCGTTGACCTCATGCGCGCCGAGTGCGCGGTCCTGCCCGCCCTCGTCCCTCACCTCCCGCTCGCCATCCCCGATCCCGTGCATCAGTCGGGGCCGGTCTCCGACTATCCGTGGCCGTTCGCCGGCTACCGCCTCCTGCCCGGGACGCCCGCGAGCGACGCGGGGCTCGACGACGAGGCGCGAGCGCGGACCGCGATCCCCTTGGCGCGTTTCCTGCGGGCGCTGCACGACTTCCCCGCCGAGCGCGCACGCGCAGCCGGCGCGCCGGGCGACTTGTTCCGGCGCCTCGATCCGGAACGTAGCGTGCCGCAGGTCGAGGAGCTGTTCGACAAGCTGGGCGCGCTCGGCCTCGCGGCGCCGTTCGACCGGCTGCGACCGATCGTCGAGGCTCTACCGACGGACCACCCGCTGGATACGACGACGCTCGCCCACGGTGACCTCGACGGCCGCCACGTGCTCGTCGACGACCGCGCCAGGCCGTGCGGAGTGATCGATTGGGGCGACCTGCACGTCGGCGACGCGGCGGTCGATCTCGCGCTCGCCTGCGGGTTCCTCCCGCCGGCCGCGCAGGAGGCGTTTCGCGACGCCTACGGGCCGATCGACGACGCGCAGTGGCGCACCGCCCGTTTCGCGGCGCTGCACAAAGCCCTCAACGTGCTCGTCTACGCCCACGACGCCGGGCTGCCGCACTTTTTCGCCGAAGCGCGCGGCACCCTCGCGCGTCTCGCGGACGCCGAGGAGTAGGGGGAGTACCGAGCCCTACAGATCCTCCGCGTCGATCGAGAACGTGTCGCCGAGCTGGAAGTTGCCGCTCCTGAGCCCCTTGCGGAACCAGCGGACGCGCTGGGCCGAGGTCCCGTGAGTGAAGGAGTCGGGCGTGACGTGTCCACGAGCGTTGCGCTGCAGGCGGTCGTCACCGATCTGACTCGCGGCGTTCAGCGCCTCTTCGACGTCACCGTCCTCGATGATGTTCAGCTTCTTGTGCGCATGATGCGCCCACAGGCCCGCGAAGAAGTCGGCCTGGAGCTCGAGCCGCACCGACATCTCGTTGGCCTCGGCCTCACTCAGGCGCTGCCGCGCCCGGTGGACCTCCGTCGAAGTCCCGAGGAGGTTCTGGACGTGGTGCCCGACTTCGTGGGCGATCACGTACGCCTGGGCGAAGTCGCCCGGCGCTCCGAGCTTCTTCGACAGGTCTTCGAAGAAGACCAGGTCGAGGTAGACCTGGTTGTCGCCGGGGCAATAGAACGGTCCGACCGAGGAGGCTTGCCGGCCGCAGGCCGACTGGACCATGTCCTCGAACAGGACCAGCGTCGGCTCTTGATAGGTCCGCCCCATCTTGCCGAAGAGGTCGTTCCAGACCTCCTCGGTCGTGTTCAAGACGACCTTCACGAACTTGGTCTGTTCGTCGTCCTCGCCGCGCGGCGCAGACGTCCCCGCATCCGGCCCCGCCGAGACACCGGCGCCGGAACCGGACAAGAGACCCAGGAGCTGACTGGGGTCACCCCCCATCAAGACGGCGATCAGAGCGATGACGATCACACCGATCCCGACCCCCTTGGCGCCGCCGGGAACCTTCAGACCGCGCCGATCCTCGACGTTGTCGCTCTCTTCTCCACCTCTCCAACGCATTGCTCTCGATCTCCTCGGGGATTCTGCCTGTCGAAGCCGTCACGAAGTGTATCGCTCCCGGCAACGGGCTTGGATGACATAGCCTACAGGAGCTACCATCCCCGCTAGCGCGAGAGGCCACGGAGACCGAATCGAATGGCGAAGAAGGCCAAGAAAAAGGCAGCGAAGAAACCGGCCGCCAAGCGGGCAGCCAGCAAGAAGCCGGCCGCCAAGAAGGCTGCCGCCCGCAAGGCCGGCAAGAAGAAGACCACCAAGAAGGCTGCCAAGAGGAAGCCAACCTCCAAGAAGAAGACAGCCAAGAAGCCCGCCGCGAAGAAGAAGGCCGTCAAGAAGCCCGCGGTCAAGAAGAAGCCCGCCGCGAACAAGAAGGCCGTCACGAAGCCCGCGGCCAAGAAGGCGGCCAAGAAGGCGGCCACGAAGAAGGTCGCCAAGCGGGCGCCCGCCGAGTCGAAGGGCGACGCGCCGACGTTCGAGAAGCTCTTCGAAGAGTCCTCGCCCGAGGTGCGCCGCGTCGCCCGCGAGCTGCGTGACCTCGTGCGCGCGACGCTGCCAAATGCCGAAGAGACGATCTATCCGGGCTGGCGCATCGCGCTGTACAAGGTGCGCAGTGAAGTCTGTGGCATCCAACCCGCCGGAGACCGCTGCAACTTCTACATCACGAAGGGAACCGAGGTCTCCGACCCCGACAAGCTGCTGGAAGGAACGGGCAAGGGCATCCGGCACGTCAAGGTCTACGCCACCGCGGAAGTGCCCGTGCCGGCGTTGCGACGCCTGCTGCGGGCGGCGCGCAAGCTCGACGGTTAGGCCGACCGGAGCACGGGGAGGGGCCCCCTAGCGCCTGCCCAGGTCCGGCGTAGACTCACGGGGCGTGGATCGACCCCGGTTCGCCGGTACCGCGAAGCTCCCATCGACTTGCATCATGCCGCGTCTCCTCGCTCTGTCTCTCGGACTCCTGTCCGTCACCGCTCCCGCACACGCCCAACTCAACGTCCTCTTGATCGTCGCGGACGACGTCGGCATCGACCGCATCGCCGCGTACGCCGAACATCCCGACCCCGGCCGCACGCCGAGCATCGATTCGCTCGCCGCGAACGGCGTCCTCTTCCGCCACTGCTGGGCCAACCCACTGTGCTCCCCGACCCGTGCGACGCTGTTGACGGGTCGCTACGGCTACCGCACCGGCGTCGGCACCGCGATCGGCGAGCTCGGTGGCGGAACGGCACTGGCGCTCAGCGAGCTGACTCTGCCCGAGGCGCTCCCAGGCTACGCGTCGGCGGCGTGCGGCAAGTGGCACCTCGGTCACTACGCCGCGCACCCCAACGACAGTGGTTTCGACCGCTTCGCCGGCAGCCTGCGCAACCTCGATCGGCTGCGCAACGGCGCCGACTACTCGCTCTGGACGAAGACCGTCGACGGTAGCTCCAGCATCTCTTCCAACTACGCGACGACCGACACCGCTGACGAGACGATCGCATCAATGCAGACGCTCGCGGAGCCGTGGTTCGTGCTGTCGTCGTTCAACGCAGCGCACACGCCCGTCCACGCGCCGCCGGCGGGGCTGCACTCGTACAACCTGAGCGGCAGCCCCGGCGACGACGTGCCGCTGTTCACACGCGCGATGATCGAGGCGATGGACACCGAGATCGGGCGCGTCCTCGCCGCGGCACCGAACGACACGCTGATCGTCTTCGTCGGAGACAACGGCACCGACAGCCTGGCGGCCGATCCGCCGGCGATTCCCGGGCGCTCGAAGGGCACGCTCTACGAGGGCGGAATACGCGTCCCACTCATCATCTCCGGTCCCGGCGTAGCGCACGGCGAGTGCCGCGCCCTCGTGAACACGACCGACGTCTTCGCCACGATCGCCGAGCTCACGGGCTCGAGCGCACAGGCCCTCGACTCGGTGTCGCTCGCTCCGTATCTCGCGGACCCGCTCGCGCCGCCGCTGCGCGAGTGGGTCTACGCCGAGCTCTTCAACAACACCGACACACAGCGTGCCATCCGCGGCTGGCGCTACAAGCTGGTCCGGCGCTGGACCCCCGGCTTCTCCCAGCAGCTCTTCGATCTGCAGACCGACCCGTTCGAGCAGAGCGACCTGCTCGCGGGGACGCTCACGCCCGAGCAACAGGACGCGTTCGAAGGAATGGCCTGCCGCCTGCCGCCCGGCATCCAGTACGGATACGGCTGCGAGGGTCGGGTCAACTCGACCGGGCTGCCCGCGCGCCTGACGGCGAACGGCAGCAACTCCGTCGCGGCCGGAGCACTGTGCTTGCGGGCCGCGCGCATGCCCCCCGGCGAATGGGGCTTCTTCCTCGCGTCCGACACGGCGGGCTTCGTGCCGACGCCGTCGTCGAGCGCCGGCGACCTGTGCCTCGGTGGGAGCGTGCTGCGCTTCGACCTCCAGACCCTGCCCGTCGACGCCGCCGGCGCCTTCGATCTCCTCGTCGCTCCGGCCCAACTGCCGACCAGCTCGGGCGCGGGGATCGTCGCGGGCGAGACGTACTGGTTCCAAACCTGGTTCCGCGACGCTCAACCCAACACGTCGTCCAATTTCAGCAACTCGATCCGAGTCGGTTTCGACTGACGCACGCCACCGGTCGCTTGGTACGGTGCGTCGATGAGCCCCTCCCCTGACGGCGACCGCTCCTCGAAGCGCCGCATCCCGCGCTGGCTCCTGGTCGTCCTGGTTCTCCTCGCCGGCCTGGCCGCGTGGATGCAGCTCGGCGACCCCTTCGGCGACGAGGGGATGTCGAACGTCCTCTCGTTCTTCGCCGTCGCCATCGCGGCCGTCGTCGTGTTCGTGTGGTTCCTCTGCTCGAGCCGCTTCCCGAAGGGCATCCGGCTGACAGGGCTCGCGCTCGTCCTCGCGCTCGGCGCCGCGGCCTGGTTCACGGTGCGGATCAAGGGCTTCAGCGGCTCGATGATCCCGGACCTGCGCTGGAGCTTTGCCGCCGACGAGCGACCCGCGCTGACCGACGACGTCCCGGTCGAGGGGCTCGGGCCAGTCGACTTGACCCGCACCGGCAGCAGCGACTTTCCCGGCTACTACGGGGCACAGCGTGACGGGCGCGTCGCGACGCTTCTCTCGCGCGACTGGGACACCAAGCCGCCCGAGATCCTCTGGCGTCGCCGCGTCGGGCCGGCCTGGTCGGGATTCGCTGTCGTTGCCGGAGTCGCGGTGACGATGGAGCAGCGCGGCGAACAGGAAGCGGTGCGCGCGTACGACGTCGAGACGGGGCACCTGCGCTGGTCGTTCTCGGCTCCCGGCAACTTCCAACACGCGCTCGCCGGCGACGGCCCACACGCGACGCCCACGATCGATGCGGGGCGCGTGTACGCGCTCGGCGCGCGCGGACGCCTGGTGTGCCTCGAGGGTGCGGACGGCACGCTCATTTGGCAGCGCGACCTGCTAGCCGAGTTCGACATCTCGATCGAGGCGGAGGACGAGCGCATCCAGTACGGCCGGTCGAACTCCCCGCTGATCGTCGATGGGCTCGTCGTCGTCCCCGCGGGCGGCGACCCGGATGGACACCAAGCCGGACTCGTCGCGTACGACAAGCTCACGGGCGAGCCCGCGTGGGAAGGGCCCCCGCGCGCGATCAGCCACTCCTCCCCCACGCTCGCGACCATCGCCGGCACGCCTCAGATCCTCATCGTCAACGAGGCGAGCGTCAGCGCCCACGACCCCGCCGACGGACGCTTGTTGTGGGAGCACGAGTGGCCGGGAACGACGACGGCGGACTCCAACAACTCCCAGCCGCTCGTCGTCGCAGGCGACCGCGTGCTCGTGACGAAAGGCTACGGCTCCGGCGCGATGCTGATGGCGATCACGCGCTCCGAGGACGGTGCGTTCGCGGCGGAGCGCCTGTGGCACGTCAAGCGTTCGCTGCGCACCAAGCTGACGAGCGCCGTCGTCAAGAACGGGTTTGCCTACGGCCTCTCCGACGGGATCCTCGAATGCGTCGACCTCGAGACCGGCAGGCGGCGCTGGAAGGATGGTCGCTACGGACACGGCCAGCTCCTGCTGGCCGGCGACCTCCTGCTCGTGACCACCGAAGAGGGTGAGGTCCTGCTCATCGAAGCGAGCCCGGAGCTCGAGAATGAGGTCGTCGGCAGCGTCGAGGTGCTCGGCGACAAGACGTGGAACACCTTCGCTCTCTACGGCGATCGACTGCTCCTGCGCAACGCGGAGGAAGCGGCCTCGGTGCGCCTCCCCGTCGAAGCGGAGTGAGGGAGGAGCCCCGCGATTAACGGCGGGACAACGCAAGATGCTGGCGAACGGCTCGCTCGCCGTTCTGGCAGCGACGCGCTTGGGTGACCTGTACCGCCGCGAGCAGCACTGGCGCGTCGCGACCAGGGTCGCGGCCCTTGCGGTCTTCGTCGCGGCCCTACTCCTCGGCTGGCAGCACTTCGGCACGGGGCCGACGTCTTCCAGGAGGTCTTCCAGACCGCGTTCGCCAAGCTCGACAGCTTCGAGCACGACCGGCCCGGCGGGACCTTCCGCGGCTGGCTACGAACGATCACGCGCAACAAGGTCCACGACCACTACCGGCGCCAGAAACGCCAACCACCGGCGGCGGGCGGAACCGAGATCCAGGTGCGGATGGGCGAGGCGCCCGACTCGCCGAGGCAGGAGCCACAGCCGTCGCGCTCCCCCGCCGAGACGCGGCTCTTCCTCGACGCGCTCGACGGAGTGCGCCACAGGTTCCACGAACGGACGTGGAAGGCGTTTCTATCGACGGCGGTCGACGGCAGGCCGACCAAGGACGTCGCCTACGAGGGTCGACAGCTCCGTCCCACCCGCGATCTTGTCGACCAGTGCATCCTGCAGGCGGTCCGGCGCGGTCTCCTGCATCAGGGCCGCTAGCGGCTCGAGGCGACCGAACGCCAGGTCGTCGGGAGCCCCGCGCAGGCCGGTACGCACCCCTCCCAATCGCCCCAGGGCGGCCGGCCCGAGTCCCGCGGCCAAAAGGCCGCCTCCCAGGCTCCCAAGGAATACGCGTCGGTCGTGCGTCGTCATCTCGGCTCCTAACAGGGACGGTGGAAGTCAGCAGAGGGAGAACGCGGGGGTGTTACACGGAATCCCGGGAACGCACAATAAGCGCGCGGGCTGGACCGTAGAGAACACCATGCAACGTCGCAGCTTCTTGATGGGCGGTCTCGCAGGGACCGCGTGGCCGCTCTGGAACCAGCAGTCGGGTGGGTCGGCCGAGCTCGCAAAGCGGCTGCAGCACTTGATCCTGCCGACGCCGGGCGCCCTCGGGCGACGCGCCGCCCAGTGCCAGGCGAGCCTCACGATGACCGATCGCATGACGCTCGCGCTGACGCCCGGCCGCCGTCCGCGCTTGCCGGACATCGACCGCGCGGCGGCGGAGGTCCTGCAGTCGACGAGCAAGCATGCAGTCGAGAACCTCGCCGACGCGGCGCTGATGCGCCTCTGGCAGAACGCGCCGGCCGGCTCGAGCTGGAACTACGCCAGCGACGACTGCCCTCCATGCGGGATGGGCTTCACGCCGGAGGTGAGCCGGCACTTCCTCGAGTTTTTCGTGAAGTAGGCGCAGGCACCCCGTCAGCCGGGCACCCCGTCAACGGGGCCGCGGTTTCTTGTTTGAGCCTCTCGGAATACCCTATTGCTTCTCATGCGTACCGCCCTGCTAGCCCTGATCCTCCTCTCCCCGTCCCCGGCATTCGCGCAGGGTGGCGACACACCGCAGCCCGATGTAGGTCGTGGCGGACGCTACGCGTTGCGCTTCCACACGCGCGAGCAACGCATCGAGGGGCTCCTGATTGGCGAGTCGTCGCACACCGCGATCGACAGGGGGATCGCGTGGCTCCTCACGCAGCAAGCGCCGAACGGAGCGTGGCGTCCCGATCCTGTCGACGAGACGGCCGCGACCGACGCCGCTAGCGTGGGAACGACCTCGCTCGCGATCCTCGCGCTCCTCGGCGACGGCCGCGTCGGCTCGAAAGCCACCGAGGCGGCCAAGTTCTTGTTGACGCAGCAGGACGCCGCGTCGGGTCGCATCGGCGCGACGGTTCACGAACACGCTCTCGCGACGCTCGCCCTCGCCGAGACGTGGAACCTCACGGCGGACGCGCGCTTCCGAGCACCGCTCGAGCTCGCGGTCGCCGACTTGATCGCGTGGCAGCGCAAGGGCGCGTGGGCGACGAAGAAGGGTGCCGAGGGCGAGCCGGCGCTGACGGCGTGGGCCACGCTGGCCTTGCAGTGCGCGGTCGAGGGCGGGCTCGCGGTCCCGGAGAAGACCACGACCAAGACGGCAAAGTGGCTGGTGACCGGAACGTCCGCCAAGGGCGCCGTGAAGCGCGTGCGCGGATCGAAGGCCGCACGCGAGCGCGGCGTTGCCGCCACCCTGTGCGTGCGGCACGCGCTGGCCGATGAAGCGTTCGATACGATCGAGCTCCAAGCCGGGCGGCTGATGAAGCACTCGGCACAGCCCGCGCGGCCAGAGGGCGACGCGCGCGCGGACTACCAGTACTGGTTCTGGGGCACGCACGGTCTGCGCGCGTACGGCGACCGACGCTGGTCGGAGTGGCACGCCGCGGCCGTCGAGGCGCTCCTGCCGAACCAACGCGAGGACGGCGGCTGGTCTGCGAACGGCGTCGAGAACGAGTGCAACGGACGCGTCTGGTCCACGGCGCTCGCCGTGCTGACGCTCGAGTGCCCCTACCGCTTCCGCGTGCTGGGCTCGAGCGGCGCCGTGACCGCCGGAGGCTCCGGCCCGAAGCCGAGCGGCTCGAGCGCGAGCTTCGGCGATCGCTTCGGCAAGCGCCGCAACGTGCGCAAGGCCGGCGGCGACCGCGACACCGCCAAAAGCGTCGCCGCCGGATTGGAGTGGCTGGCCAAGCACCAGTCCCCGGAGGGCTACTGGGACAGCGACGGCTTCGCCAAGCACCACGGTGGCGGCTGCGAGTGCGACGGCAAGGGCGACCCGCTGCACGACGTCGGCGTAACGGGCCTCGCTCTGTTGGCGTTCCTCGGCGACGGCAACACCCCGGATGCTGGCCCGTACCAGCAGCATGTCGCCAAGGGCGTGCAGTGGCTCGTCGAGCGCCAAGATGACAAGTACGGCCAGATCGGTCTGCGCCGCGGACACTCTTGGATCTACGACCACGCGGCGGCGACGTTCGCCCTCGCCGAAGCCTACTTGTTCACGTCCAACCCGGACTGGAAGGGCCCGCTCGAGAAAGCGGTCGGCTTCCTCATCGACGCCCGGCACGAGGACGGCGGGTGGCGCTACGACTTCCCGGGCCGTGAGTCCGACACGTCGGCCACGGGCTGGGCCTTCCTCGCCCTCAAGACCGCCTACGAGGCCGGGATCCAGGTTCCGGGCGCGGCGTTCGACGGCTCTCTGTTCTGGTTCGACAAGGTGACCAACGAGGGCAACGGGCGCGTCGGCTACGACTCGAAGGGCTCGGTCAGCGCGCGCGTGGCCGGAGTGAACGACCACTTCCCGCCGGACCACGGCGAGGCGAACACCGCCATCTCGATGATCTGCCGCCGCTTCGCCGGCGAGTCGGCGGACTCCGAGCTGATGACGCAGCAGTCGGAGCTCCTGCTGAAGCAGCTCCCGACCTGGAGCCCGGACGAGCACAAGGTCGACATGTACTTCTGGTACTACGGCACGTACGCGATGTTCCAAGTCGGCGGCACCGCGTGGAAGTCGTGGAACACTTCGCTCAAGCGGGCGGTGCTCGCGGGACAGCTCGACAAGGACGACGTCGAGGGCTCCTGGGATCCGGTCGGCCCCTGGGGGTTCTCCGGTGGACGCGTGTATTCGACGGCATTGATGGTGCTGTCCCTCGAGGTCTACTACCGCTACGAATTCCTGCGGTAGTTGCGCGCCCCCGAAGCCCTTTTGGCTCACTTCGCATCTCATTCTTTCGTTTAGCCTGCGCACGTGACCGACCCCTCAACGCCCTCCTCTCCCCCTCCGCTGATCCACCAGGCCGCCGACGTCCTCGCCGACCTGCGCGAGCTCCTCGGCCGCGAATGGCCGCTCGACGAGGTCGCCCGGCGCCTGCGGATCTGGGTCCAGCACCAGCGCTCGTCCGTCGTCGGCGCCCTGCACGTCACGTGCGCGGACGAGGCCGAGCTCGAGTGCCGCGAGGCGTTTCGGCGCGGCTTCGTGCGCTACCTCCTGCCGACGTTCAAGTTCTCGACGCAGGCGGCGATGGAGTGCACGAACCTGGGCAGCCGCTACGAGTGGGGAGCGGCGGGGCTCGTCGAGGATCACTTCGCGACGGCGCGCGGCGCCGAGCGTGAGAAGATCATCGTCATCAAGATCAACGCCCACGTCAGCGTCGATCAGGTCGACGGCAAGGACCGCTACGGGCGCATGCAGCGCTACGACGCGGAGACGACCTACTGTGGAGCGCTCCAGGCGCTGCTCGCTGGCAAGGATCTGCCCGCGACGGCCGAGCTCGCTGAGACCTTCGCCATGGAGGGCAAGCCGCGCCTCGAGGCCTTGCGCGACCCGCGCTGCGTCGACCAGGAGCTGCGCGCGCTGTATGCGGCCATCACGAGCGCGCGGCTCCAGGCGCGACGCGCGATAATCGACATCGACGACCACGTCGACAAGACGTCGACCATGTGGCTCGTCGTCCCCTGCGTATCCCTCAACCGGCGCGCGCACGACAGCGAGATCGTCGTCGGCGTGTACTCGTGCGACCGGCGCCAGGACCCCGAGGCGCCGAGCGTCTGGTGGGGACTCCACGACGACCCGGGCGGCTACCAGCTGCAGGCCGAGGGGACACGGCTCGCGGTCGCCGATTCGGGACTCTTGCGACCGCGCGCGGCGCGCGACCACCGCTCGCTCGTGCTCGAGACATTCCACGAGCACCGGCAACAGGCGCTCGCCTCGGGCGAGCGCCTCGAGGAGCTGCGCGACATCGCAGAAGAGGCCACCGCGGCCCATCCGGCCGCGGCGCGGGCGTCGCTGGCGACACTGCTCGCACTCGCGCTCGAGGTTTCGCCGATCCCGGCCGCGCTCGTGCTCTTCGGACAGGGCGCCCTCGCGACCTACCACATAGAGAAGGCGCACCGCCTCGCACGCGAGGCGGGCGACGACCACGTCGCGCGCGCGATGCTGACCGAGATGCAGGGCCGCATCGACGGGATGGACGCCCAGCACGCCCAGAATCTGGTGCGCCTCCTCGGCCAGGCCTACGGCGCCTGACGCACGCTCAGAAATCCTCGTCCAGGTCGATCGACGCCGAGTTGATGCAGTAGCGCAGCCCCGTCGGCGGCGGCCCGTCGTTGAAGACGTGGCCCATGTGGGCGTCGCACTTCGAACAACGGATCTCGGTGCGGCGCATGCCTTGGCTGTCGTCCTCGAGCTCGATCAGCTCCGCGCCCTCGAGCGGCTCGAAGAAGCTGGGCCAGCCACACCCCGAGTCGAACTTCGAGTCGGAGCGGAACAGCCGCTCGCCGCAACAGATGCAGCCGTACGTTCCCGCGAGCTTCGTATCCCAGTAGCAGCCGCTGAACGCCGCCTCCGTCCCGCCTTCGCGGGTGACGTGGTACTGCTCCGGCGTCAACTGCTCGCGCCACTCTTCTTCGCTCTTCTGCATGTTCTCCGTCATCACTTTCCTCCGACCGAGATCAGATGTGTCTCGGTCCTCAAGTACATTGTTCCGCTCGCGAGCGCAGGCGTGGCCTGGGACGGCTCGCCCAACTCGAAGCGCCCCAGCAGCTCGAACTCCGCGGCCGCGCGCACGACGAAGAGCTCACCGGCCATGCTCATCGCGTACATCCGGTCCCCGACGCAGACCGGCGAGCCGAAGAAGCGTCCGTCGATGCGCTCCCTCCAGACCTCCTCGCCCTTCGCCAGGTCGAGGCACGAGACGATTCCCCCGTCGTTCCACAGGAACAGGTACTCACCGACCGCGATCGCAGTCGGCACGTACGGCAGCGCGCGGCGCGCGCGAAACAGGACCTGCGGCACTCCCGCTTCGTCGCGATCCGCAAGATCGAGGGCGACGCTCTCGACGCCTCCTCCGCCCTTGCCCGTCGTCGTGAACAGCACGCTGCCCGCGACGATCGGAGACGCGACACAGCGCTCTGCGAAGAGGTCATCGACCTCCCAGACGAGCTCGCCCGTCGCAGGGTCGAGGCACGTCAGCCCGTGGGCCGTGCTCGCGAAGGCGACGCGGTCGGCGCCCTCCTTCTCGAAGACGAGCGGCGTCGCGTAAGAGGCGCGCACGCTCTCGCGCCGCCGCTTCCAACGCGTCTCACCGGTCGCAGGGTCGAGCCCGACGAGAAAGCTCTCGTCCCCCTCGTTGTCGCACGCGACGACCAGGGTGCCTCCGGCGAGCACGGGCGAGACTCCGCTGCCGTGCCGGGCGCGGAACGGACCGAGCTTCTTCTCCCACGCGAGCTTGCCCGGCCGCTCGCCGCGATGCTCGAGGGCCACCGCGACGAGATCGTCTCCGGACGTCCACACGACGTAGACGCGCTCGTCGTCGACCGCGGGCGTCGCTGAAGCGAAGCTGTTCAAGTCGTGCTGCGGATGGGGCTCGAACGAGCTCGCAAACCGCCATCGCTCCGCGCCGTCCTTGGCTGCCAGCGCGACGACCACGCGCTCGTCGGCCAGGCAGGTCACGAAGACTTCGTCGCCCCAAAGGACCGGCGACGAGTGCCCCTTGCCCGGCAGCTCGACCCTCCAGTTGTAGTGCTCGGCGTCGAGCTTGGCGGGCAGCTCCGCCACCCCGTGCCCGCTCCCGCCCGGGCCCCGGAAGCGCGTCCATTCCTGGGCCCGTGTCACGCCGGCGCAAGACAGCGTGGCGCCCAGCGTGAGCGCGACCGTGGGGAGGTGATGCCTCTGCATGGCCCAGAGCCTAACCGGGATCGGGGCGTGCCTTTTGGCAAGATTCCGTGGGATGACCAACACCGCCCCGCGTCTCGCCGTCCTCTTCGCCCTGCTCTCGCCCCTGGTGCCCGGCCTGTTCGCGGGCCCGATCGACGGCATCGTCCTGAAGATCCGCCCGGCCGACGGGAGCCGCACCAAGCTGGTCTACGAGACCCAGGGCCAATCGACGTCGCGCTTCCTGCTGTCGATGCGCTGGCTGCGGGCGGCGCACGAGCAGGAGCCCCAGGCGGCCCTCGTCCTGCAAATCGCCGCGGACGTCGCGGCGGAGCGCGTCGAGCGCCTCGTCGATCGGGCGTACACGAGCGGCTTCCCGCGACTGCGCGTCGAGGGGGACAGCGACGCAACCACAGCCGTGCGCGGCTACGCCAACCGCACCCGTCCGATCGCCCTGCGCCCCGAGGCCGGGCGCGAGCCGTTGATCGAGCACCTGGCCAAGGTCGGAGCCGAGCGGCCCGACGCCCCCGTCGTGTTCGTCGTCGCGGCCGGACTGCGGACGCAGGACCTCGCGTGGTCCGCCGGCGCGCCCGCCGAAGCCCTCGGCGGGCGCAAGGTCAGTCCGATGTTCGAGGCCGCGCTTGACTTCCGCTGGAGCTCCCTCGACGGAACGTCGCGCATCCTGGACGTCGACTACGATGGGCGGATCACGGTCGGCAGCGAAGTCCTGCTCGATCCCGAGACCGACGGCTTGGTCGACGATCCGTACTGGAAGGTCGGGAAGTGGCTCGCGGAGAGCGTGGCAGGGCTGCCGACGATGAAGCCGTCCGGTCTCCCGGTGCGCGTCTGTTGCGGTCTTATCCCGAGTTCGCGTGTGCGTGCCACAAGGCGCGGCGACGACGCGACTTCGCTGCCAATACGGTGATACTGGGATTGGTCGCAGGAGCCGCAACGCCGTGGCGCGTGCATGCGGGCCGGGATACGACTGCGAATGTCTGCATCACACCACTAGCAGCCCGTTGAAAAAGTCATTCGGCGCCATGACGACATCCTCCACGCCCGGTCGGCACCTGAAAGCCTCCCCGAATCCACGAATTCGCCTACGTTTCCAGGCGCCAACCGGACGCG
>JAAELL010000289.1 GCA_024226735.1 bacterium
GCATTTTGGTCGGCCCGTACCCGCCCGCTGCTGCGTTGCGCCTCCTCCGAGACTTGCAGCGAAGTCGCGTCGTCGCTGCGCCTTGCAGCGAGCGCGTACGCCCCGACCAAAATGCCGCACAAGAGTGACTCACACCACTAGCGTTGCAATGGTCTCGCGCACGCACGCTCTCCCATCTCGCCCAAGCCTCGCCCAAACGCCGCGCCGTTCTCGATCCAGACGAATGTCCGTGCCCACGACCTCCCTCTCCGTTGTCGTCGCTGTACACAACGGTGCGGCGACCCTGACGACGCTGGTCGAGAGGCTTGCGAGCGTGCTCGAGAGCGCGGCGAGCGAGTTCGAGGTCATGCTCGTCAACGATGGCAGCGAAGACGGGAGCTGGGAAAAGATCAAGTCCCTCGCCGCGCGACACGCCTGGGTGCGCGGCGTCGACCTGACGCGCAACCAGGGACAGCACAACGCGCTCTTGTGCGGCATCCGCCGCGCGCGCCACGCGCGTGTCGTGACGCTCGACGACGATCTTCAACACCCGCCCGAGGAGATCCCGGCCCTCCTCGCACAACTCGCAGCCGGCAGCGACCTCGTCTACGGGACGTCCCCGCGGCTCAGCCGCGCATCGCGTATCACACGCCACGTTCTGTGCTGGACGACCGGAGAGAAGCGGATGCAGCAAGCCGAGGCCTTCCGCGCCTTCGACGCGGGACTTGGCACCGCGCTGGTCGCCAACCCCGGTCCACGGGTCTGCATCGACGTGCTCCTCGCGCGACGGGCGCGCGCGATCACGAGCGTCCCGACGCGCCACGATCCGCGCCTCCACGGCTCGTCAGGCTACGGACCGCGCAAGCGCCTCTCCCTCTGGCTCGCGATGCTCGCATGCCGCCGGGAGCGACCACGGGCCGCGCCGCCCTATACGATCCGCGCGACCGTCAACGAACGCACCTGAGCTACGCGCCGCCGAGCCGGCGACGAGCCCGAACACGGGCGAACGGATCGATCGGTCGCTGGTGCAGCTCGAACGTCAATCGCTCGGCGACGTCCTCGGTGCGGGTGAACCCCAGCCGCTCGACGGTTCGGTACGCGGCGCGGTTGGCGGGGTTGATGTGCGCGATGACTGGCAGCTCGCACTCCATGAAGAAGCGGTAGCAGGCGGCGAGCGCGAGCCCCCGCGCGGCGTGTCGGCGCAGGATGAAGCAGCCTCCGACGTTGTCGTGCGAGAGGTACATCATGCCGCTGTCCTGATCGTCCGCGACGACGATCTCGAGCTGCTTGTACGGCGTACGCTCGAGGTGCTCGACGTGCTGCGCGTACGACGGCAGGTCCCCGCGCGCCATACCGACCACGTTCGCGATGCCCTTCTCGTAGCGCTCGCGCAGCAGCTCATAGAGGAACCGATGATCCGTGGCCGTCGCGGGACGAAAGGTCAGGTCTTCGGGGAGAAAGACCAGCGGCGGTGCGTCGTCGGGGGGCGGCATCGTGTTCTTCCCCAGCCTAGCGCTCCGGCCGGGCTGGGAGTGTGAACACTGCAACGATACAGAGCAGCATCCCCTTGATCAGAGCCATCGGGGGCGGACGGTAATCCCGTCCGCCCCCTTTTTTCGTAGCCGCTACTGGAAGGCGATCGATACGCCGTTCGAGAAGTTCGACGTGTCGAAGACCGACGTGTCGCGGAACCAGGTCGTGAAGTTCCACGTCTCGCCTGGCAGGACCGCCACGGGCGGGGTCAGGGGCAGGCTCGTCAGGTCGATCACCAGCTCGAACGAACCCGTCACGCCGGTGTTCTGCACGTCCTGGATGTAGCGCCCGATCGTGCCGCCGAGACACAGGTTGCCCGAGCTCCCA
>JAAELL010000290.1 GCA_024226735.1 bacterium
CGCTGCAAGGCGCAGCGACGACGCGACTTCGCTGCAAGTCTCGGAGGAGGCGCAACGCAGCAGCGGGCGGGTACGGGCCGACCAAAATGCCGCACAAGAGTGAATCACACCACTAGTGCGAGCGTCGGCGGGAATCCTGCGGATAGCAGGTCCGGTTTCTGGCAAAGTTGCGGGCGATGAGACCCGCTGCCAGGAAGGGAGCCCCTGCCCGGAATCGAATCGTCACCACAAGGCTCGCGGCCGGCCTGGTGCTCGGTGCCCTCCTCGGCTGTAGCGAACACGCCGACGACGCGCAGGCCCGCCCGCGCCCCAACGTAGTGTTGATCTCGATCGACACGCTGCGGCCCGATCACCTCGGGTGCTACGGGCACGTGCGCGAGACCTCTCCGGCGCTCGACCGGCTCGCGGCGCAGGGCACGCGCTTCGCCGACGTGAGCTCGACCTCGCCCTGGACCCTGCCGGCCCACGCGACGATGTTGACCGGAATGTATCCGGGCAGCCACGGCGTGCGCGACCAGGTCCATCGCTTGCCCGACGACGCGGTGACCCTGGCGGAGGAGCTGCGCGGAGCCGGGTGGCGCACGGCCGCGGTCGTCAACAGCTACTACGTCGGCGCGCCGAGCTTCCGGCTCGGGCAGGGCTTCGAGCACTTCGACGGTGTGCCCGAGATGGCCGACGATCCCGCCACCGGCCAGCGCCGCATCGTCAACAGCGGGGACGAGGTCGTGCGCAAGGCGCGCGGCCGGCTGACGCAGCTCCCCGCAGGCGAGCCGTTCTTCCTGTTCCTGCACTTCTACGACGTCCACACCGACCTCACGCCAAAGGCGCATTACCGGGAGCTCCTGGTAGGGGATTACAGTGGGGCGCTCGATGGGAGCACGGCGCAGCTCGCCGCGTTGCGCGACCGCGGCGAACGCCTCGGTGCCGACGACCTGCGCTGGCTGCGCGAGATGTACGACGCGGAGATCCGTCAGCTCGACGACGTGCTCGCGGGCTTCTTCGAGTGGATGCGCGCCGAGGGCCTCTTCGAGAACACGCTCGTCGTCGTCACTTCCGACCACGGCGAGGAGTATCACGAGCACGGCGGGCTCCTGCACGGCCGGACCCAGTACCAAGAGGTGCTCGCGGTGCCCCTGATCTTGTGCGGGCCCGGGGTGCCTGCGGACCACATCGTCGAGGCGCCGGTCTCGCTCGTCGACGTCGTGCCGACCGTCCTCGCTCTCGTGGACGTCGACTCGAGCACGCCACGTGATGGAATCGACCTGTTCGCCGCGTCGCAGCCGCGCGCGCTGTTCAGCGAGGCGAACCACAACGTGCGCGCGGCCGGCAAGCTCGTCTCGGACACCAACTGCATGATCCGGGTCGGGGACGACAAGCTCGTGCTCGACCGCCGGACGGATGCCGTCGAGCTGTACGACCTCGCCAACGACCCCAGCGAGCAGGTCGACAGGAGCGCCGCGGACGTCGCGCGTACCGAGGAGCTGCTCGCCCGCTTGCGCGCGTTTCTCGGGGCGGCGCGGGCTCCCGACACGATCGCCGCCCCGGGCGCCGACGCCGCCAAGACGCTGCAGGCGGCTGGCTACGCGGGCAGCGACGACGAGTAGGAGCCCAGCGGTTTCCGGCAACCCTCGTGTTGTGACGGGTCCGCCCCCGGGTCGCTCGCGGAATACCCGCACACTCCTCCAACAGCTGGGGTGCCCCGGACCCCCGACGCCAGCCGGACTCCTGCCACGTTTGGCTGATTCGCGGTACATTGAATCGAGCTCAAGTGCATGGAGGCCAGTATGAGCTTATCGACTCGGGAATCCGGATCGGGTGGCAGCACACCGGGAGAACGTTTTAAGAGCCTGCTCGAGGCGCGCGCGACCGCGGCCGCGCACGACCTTTTGTTGGAGCACGCCGCCCGGCTGCGCGGCTATTTACGAGTAGAGTTCGCTGAAGAGGTCGGGGGGATCGAAGAGGTCGAGCACCTGATCGGCGCGGTGATCGACCATGCCGCCAGGGGTGGCGAATGCTTCGCCGCCGACCACGAGGGTGGATTGGAGGGGTGGCTCTTCGCGCTCGGGGTGGTTCAAGCGCAGCGCGAGGTGCTCTCGCACCGCCGTGCGGGAGCTCGCAACGCCGAGGGCCGCGACGTGGGCGCGCGTCGTGCGTTGCTCGCCGCTCTGCACGCGGCGGTGCGCGAGCTCGACGACGAGCAGAGCACGATTCTCACGTCGGACCTGAACGCGAAGGGCCGCGTCCCCGCCGACGAGCTGTCGGGTGAGCTTGGACTCGACGCCGGCGCGGTGGTGCAGCTGCGTGCGTTGGGCCGGCGGGTCCTCGAGCCGCAGCTGCGGCGCATCTCCGCGGAAGCAGGGTTCGACGCGGCCAGCTGGCGCGAGGTGTTCCTCGCGCTCGGATTCGAACCGCACTTGACGCGGTTCTGTCCCGAGGAGCTGGCGCAGGAGCGACGTGACGCGCCACTCGAGGCGCGCCTGCCCGCGCTACGGCCCTCGCGCACGGCGCGGCCGCGGATCGTCACGAAGAGCGAGCGGACGCCGCACGAGGGGACGCGCCGCGGGCGGTGGTCCGCGGCGGAGATCGAGCGCTACAAAGAGCTGTACGGACTGCGTGACGATGCGTTCATCGCGCG
This sequence comes from bacterium, assembly GCA_024226735.1. Classification (GTDB taxonomy): domain Bacteria; phylum Planctomycetota; class UBA1135; order UBA1135; genus JAAELL01. The sequence continues at coordinate 2,636 of JAAELL010000290.1, forward strand.
CAAGCTGAACCGCACCGTCGCGAGCGTGCGCAACATGGTCGAGTCGGCTTTCAGTGGCCCCTTGCGCACGGACGCGTGGTCGGACGACGACACCCTGAACCTGAAGAGGTACCTGGGGGCGACCGACGTGGCGACGATCGCGCGTATCCTGCGCCGAAGCCCCAAGGACGTGCAGGCGCACGTCGCCGTGCTCGCGACCGTCCAGCACGGCGGCCCGTGGGATCCGGTGGAGGTCGCCGAGTTCAAGCGCCTCTACGGATCGCGTTCCGACGAGGACCTGGCGCTCGTGTTCGGCAGGAGCCTGCAGTCGATCCAGGAGGAGGCTCACCAGCTGTGCATCGCCAAGGACAAGGCGTTCCTGCGCAAGGCGCGCGGAGGCAAGCGCGCGTCCCGGATGCCTCGCTGGCGGGAGGACGAGCTGGCGGTCCTGCGCGACATGTACGCGGCTTCCTCGAACTTGGCGATCGCCAAGCGCCTGTCGCGGTCGGTCAAGAGCGTCGTCTCGAAAGCGCACAGTCTCGGCCTGAAGAAGGACCCGAAGCGGCTGCGCGAGATGGGCCGCGAGAACGTCAGCTATCGCTACGGCCACGAGAGCAAGTAGGGTAGCGGGGCTGTGCCGCAGCCCCCGCAGCCCCCGCAGCCCCCGCCGGCGCCGCCAGCGGCACCGGTAGTCTCGTTTCGGGTTCAGCGCTCGGTCTGGACCCGAAACGTTGCATCCCCTGGGTCCTCCACGTAGTCTTGGTCGCCTTTTTCCCCGCGCGACTAGAACGTGAACACGACCCAACCCATCCAGGTGCCCGACCTCTTTCCGGAATCCGACCCCAACCTCGAGTGCGGACTCGACAGCAGCACCGACGTCAGTTCGGGCCCCGCTGCGCCCCTCTTCGCGGGCGTGCCGGAGCCCCTGCGCGACGCGCTCGAGAAGCGTGGCTTCACCGTCCTGACTTCGATTCAGCTCGCTGCGATCGAGGCCGTCGATTCCGGGCGCGACCTGCGCATCTCCTCCCAGACCGGATCGGGCAAGACGGTTGCGATCGGCATCGCGATGTCGCCTGCCTTGCTCGGGCCGCCCACTGGGCCTGGCCCCGGCGCGATCGTGATCGCGCCGACACGCGAGCTCGCCGGCCAGGTCCGCGATGAGCTCGCCTGGCTCTACGCCGGCGCCCCGGGGGTCCGGGTCGACTGCGTGACGGGCGGCACCCCGATCGGCGGCGACCGCCGCAAGCTCGCGCGGAACCCGCGCATTCTCGTTGGAACGCCGGGCCGTCTCCTCGACCACATCCGTGCCGGGGTGCTCGACTGCAGCGCCGTGGCGCAGGTCGTGCTCGACGAGGCCGACCAGATGCTGGACATGGGGTTCCGGGAGGAGCTGGAGGCGATTCTCGCCGTCGTGCCCGCCGAGCGCCACATGCACATGGTGTCGGCGACCTTCCCCCCCGGGATCCGGCACCTGGCGGAGCGCTACCAATCGGCCGCCTTGCACGTCGAGGGGACCCAGCTCGGCGCCGCGAACGCGGACATCGAACACGTGGCGCACATCGTGCGTCCGGATCAACGCTACGACGCGCTCGTCAACCTCCTGCTCCTGTCTGGTGACGAGCGAGTCCTCGTCTTCCTGGCCACGCGCGCCGACGTGGCCCGCGTCGCCGAACGCCTCGATGCGGACGGCTTCGCTGCGCTGCCGCTGAGCGGTGAGCTGCAGCAGGCGCAGCGCACGCGGACCGTGGCGGCCTTCCGTGGCGGCAAGGCGTCGATCCTGGTCGCGACGGACGTTGCCGCGCGCGGGCTAGACGTCCCCGACGTCGCCTGCGTCATCCACGCCGAGGTCCCGATGGACGGCGAGGTCTACACGCACCGCAGCGGCCGCACAGGCCGCGCAGGCAACAAGGGCAAGAGCGTCGTGCTCGTTCCGCACGGCGGCCGTCGGCGCGTCGAGCGTATCCTGCGCGAAGCTCGGGTCGAAGCGCGCTGGTGCGACGCACCGTCCGCTGACGAAGTCGGCGTCCGGCTGCGTGAGCGCATGCAGGCCCACGTGACGACCGAGCTCGAGCGAGGCGAGGGTGCGAACGCCGACTACTTCGATCTCGCGCGCCAGCTGCTCGAGGACCGCGATCCCGTGCAGGTCGCCGCTACGCTCCTGCAGCTCGCGGCTCCGCGCGCGGGTGCGCAGCCGCGTGCACTCGAGGTCCCGACCGGTCACGCCCAGGAGTGGATTCCGCCCGGACGCGGGGGGCGCCGGCCGCAGCGCGCGGTCACGCGCTACTTCATCAACTGGGGCTTCAAGGCCGGCGCCAATCCCAAGCGTCTGCTCGCCCACATCTGCCGCCGCGGCGATGTGCAGGGCAAGTCGATCGGTGCCTTCGACCTCGGTCCGTTCGGCACGACGTTCGACGTCGACAGCTCCGCGGCGGACGCGTTCGAGAAGCGCGCGAAGCTGCCCGACGCCCGTGACCCGCACCTGCGCATCGAGCGCGCGCGGCCGGCTGGTGGCAAGGGCTCCTACGGCAAGAAACCGTTCAAGCCGTTCAAGAAGGCTCCGTACAAGAAGGGACCGTTCAAGAAAGGGCCTTCGCACAAGGCCGCGAACGACAGGATGCCGTACCCGCGATAGCCGCGGGCGTCGCGGAGACCTGGGGCACCGGACAAAAAAGGAAGGCGGGCGCTCGATGAGCACCCGCCTTCCTTGCTGTCTACGGCTCGCCTCTACCAGCGGCCGCCGCCGCCGCCACCACCGCCGCCGCCGCCACGGGCGGTGCGTTCGCGAGCTTCATTGACCGTGATGTTGCGGCCGTCGAGGGCCTGACCATCGAGGGCTTGGATCGCAGCTTGCGCGTCGCCGTCCGTCGCCATCTCGACGAAACCGAAGCCGCGCGGGCGGCCGGTCTCGCGGTCGGTCATGATGTGAACGTCCTGGACGCTCCGGCCGTCTTCCGAGAAGGCCTGGCGCACCGAGTCCTCGGTGCTGTCGTAGGAAAGGTTGCCAACGTAGAGGCGCTTGCCCATCGCTATCTGTCTTTCGGGTCGTGAAACGTCTCTGCTCGGTCTAGAAATCGGATCGGGGAGCGACGCATCGGATCAGGAAAAGGGGACTCGATGGACTTGCGGCCCACTATGGACACGCTGCTACCCATCGGTGCTCGGGAGGCGAGGGGGCGGCTTCGCGCGTGGCGCATCACGCACGGATCCTTGCGAGTGCGCTCGATGACTTCGAGCAACATCGTATGTGCGAACGGCGAGGGCCCCGGCGCGGGCCGGGGGCGAGTCAGGCGCAGCATTCCGTAAACCTCGAACGTCGATCAGCTTACGGGGAGTGTCGGCCGAGCGCCACCCCGGCACGGGTGCTCAGGCATCACTTGAGCTCGGCGTAGGTGCGGCCGGCGACCGGCTCGGCGCTCGTCGGGAACCCGCGCGAGGACCAGCCCTCCGTCTGGACGGCGCCACTGGGGTCGCGACGCCCGCTGAAGCCGCCATCCATGTTCACGATGCTGATAAACCCCGAATCGAGTAGGTCGCAGGCCCCCGCGGAGCGGATTCCCGCGGCGCAGGACAGAACGAGCTTCGCGTCGCGTTGGAAGTGCTTCTCGATGTCGCTCTGACGAAGTTGGGGTTGAGCTCCATTCCCACCGCCCCGCGGAACGCGTAGGGGATGTTGAACGCTCCGGGCACGTGTCCGGCTTCGTACTCCTCGACGGTTCTGACGTCGATGTACTGTCATTCACCCGAATCGAGGCGCTCCTTGGCGGCCTCCGGATCGATCGTGTCGTAAGCCATGGGTTTTGGGCTCGGTCCTGTGGGAAGGGGATCACCCCCGTTCGAGGGGGCCCGCGATTCTAACGCGGGCGATTCATGCCCCTCGAGGGCAGACGTTACCGTGGGCGGCGGAGAACGTCCCATGAACACGCCGCCGCTTGCACTCACCTCAGCGATCTTCGCTGGCTTTCTTCTGCCCCAGGTGGCGCCCGTCGGGCCCCAAGGGGGATCCACCGCGCCCGCGGCCACTCCGGTCGTCGACGATGCGCAGGAGGCTCAGGCGCTCCTGGAGAAGGCGGAGGAGCAGGCGCGCAAGGGGCGCTACAAGGACGCACGACGCACCTACGCCAAGATCGTCGACAAGTTCGCCGGAACGCCGGCCGCCGAGGTCGCCGCGCGACGCAGTGGACCCAGCGGCTTCGTCGGCTGGGACTGGCTCGTCCAGAATGGGCAGTCTGCCAACCGGGTCGACATCGTCATCTTCGGCGAGGCGTTCGAGCTGAAGCACCAGAAGGGATTCGACAAGACCGCTGCGACCGTGCCGCGCCTGTTCGAGCGGCAGTCGGTGTACGAGGAGTACCTGTCGTACTTCAATTTCATCCGCGGCAATCTAGTCAGCGCCGATGGCCACGTGGATGGCTTCGGGCGCGAGTACGACACGGCGCTCGGGGGCCGGACGGGCAAGACGTTCGCCGGTCACGTCCGCGTCGACAACGCGCTGGTCTACGGCATGCTCGACGAGCTCCCCGAGCACGACATGTTGGCGATCGTCATCACACGCGACGGCGTGTTCGGCACCGGCGGCCACGGCGTCGCCACGATCGCGCTCGCCGGTCTCGCCGAGATCGCGATCCATGAGTTCGGCCACGCGTTCGTGGGCCTCGGCGACGAGTACGCGACGCAGACGCACGAGCGCGGCGAGGCCCACGACGGGATCAACGTCGCGGCCAGCGAGGACCCGAACCAGTGCCCGTGGAAGCACTGGCTCGACGCGAAGGTTCCGGGCATCGGCCTCTACGAAGGTGCCAACGGTCAGGTGCGCGGGGCGTGGAAGCCGACGTCGACCGGGTGCGTGATGGGTAGCGGCGAGTTCTTCTGCAAGGTGTGCCGCGAGGCGACGGTGCTGCGCATCTACTCGCTCGTCGATCCGATCGACCGCTGCGATCCTCAGCCACACCTGGCGGACTCGGGCGGTAGCATCGAGGTGGTCAAGGACGTTCAGTTCGAAGTCCTGACGCTCGTTCCCGCCAGCCACGCGATCGAAGTCTCCTGGTGGGTGGTTCCCGAAGCGAAGGCGCCGCGCTACAGCCCCGGTGGGGGATCGGACCGCTACGGCAACGGCAACTTCGAGGACCGGCGCGCGCGCGGTCCGCTGCCGACCCTCCACGCCAAGCCCGAGCACACGACGAAAGCCAAGAACGGAGTGCACCGCTTCAAGGTCCGCCGCTCCGACCTCGTCCCGGGACGGTACCGCGTCATCGCACGCGCGAAGGACACGACCAAGCTTCGGGGCGAGAAATGGCCCTGGGTGCTGAAGGACGAGCTCGGCGTGCTGCAGTCGGAGCGCGCGTGGTGGGTCGAGGTGAAGCCGTAGGGGTCGTACCGAGCCCGCGCGATGACGGTGACCGATCCCAGCTAGTGGTGTGAGTCACTCTTGTGCGGCATTTTGGTCGGTGCGTACGCGTTCGCTGCAAGTCTCGGAGGAGGCGCAACGCAGCAGCGGGCGGGTACGGGCCGACCAAAATGC
>JAAELL010000291.1 GCA_024226735.1 bacterium
ATTCGCTTTTTCACTGCGTACTTCCGTTCCCGTGTAAGCGTGGTGTAAGCGCCGTGTGGGAAGAACGGTACAGCTACGGGACACGCAGTGCAACGAAATACACGTGTTTTTACGAGGTTTCCAACTACAGGAAACAACAGGTAACCAGGTCCAACTGATTCGTAATCAGCAGGTCAGCGGTTCGATCCCGCTCGTCGGCTCCATTGCTTGCAACAAGTTGTGAGGATGGCCGCGCATCTCCGAACCCCGCCGCCATGTCGATGCAAGGGATGCGTTCACGCGAATCCATGGACCGCTCAGAAGTAGACGTGGAGCATCGCCCCGAACTGCCTCTCGACTTCGCCTAGGGTCTCCTGCCGAGCGCTACTGACGCCGACCGCCATCGCGCGGGTCAGGGGAACGCGCTGCTCGAGCCGCAGGTGCCGGCTCGGCTTCGACTCCTCGAGGTGCCACAGGCCCTGGGCCTCGAGGTGGAGACGACCGAAGCGCCCCAGGTCGGCCAGAACCCCGACGCGCGGTCCGGCGCCTAGCCTCCAGCTTCGCGGCAACTCGTGACCGAGTTGGAGTTCGCTGTGCCAGCCGGCGTGGACCACGACGGCGCGCAGCCTCGGCAGCCGGAACGCCCAGGCCGAGCCGCCGCTCAGTTCGACGACGAGCGGGCGACGGCCGTCGGGCAGTCGTCGGCGAACAATTCCGACGTGGACGTCCCACGAGCTCGGGGCGATGAAGCGGTTCCGCGGCGCCACGGACTGGATGTTGACGAGATCGAAGCGCTCGAGCTGTAGGCTGTCGTCGTCGACGTGGCGACGCGCCTCAAACTCGAAAAACCCGACCTGCGAGTTCTCACGAAAGCCGGCCTGGGGATCGAGCAGGTCGTGATACGCCGGCCGCACGACAATTGACGCGAACGAGCGTCCGTCCGTCCGACCGTATCCGATGCTGATTCGCCGGGAGGCATGTCCCTCGTCCGGACGGACGTCGGGGGTCGGCGGTTCGTCGAGGCCGCTCGCGACCGGGAGACGACTGCGCGCGACGAGCAACGCGTGGAGCCGGGACGCTGTCGTCGGCTCCTGCGCGGCGCCCGCGAGC
>JAAELL010000292.1 GCA_024226735.1 bacterium
CGCTCTAGAGAGAGAGCCGATGGCTGGCGCTGTCCTTGGTCCCTCGCCGCCGCTTGTCGTAGACCTGTGTGACGGTCACATGCTTATGTCCAAGGAGCTTCTGCACTTCGCGGATGTCTGCGGATAGGAGTTCCAAGGGGTCTCACGCCACGACCGTGCCACGCCCGGTCGCTGCTGGCGACCCACTGACCCGTAGTCCGGAGGGTGTGCAGAAGCCCGGGTCGCAAGATAGGATGCAGGCTATTGCCTACATCGTCCAAGACCCTCGAGTTCAACCTGTGCTGGGTGCTGGCGAGCGTCGAAGGTTCAAGCTCAAAGTCAATGGCCAGATGGGGCTCTCAGCTGACGTCGAGGAACTCGGCTCGGAATTCGCGCAACAGTACACAGTGGAATTCAAACGTCAGCATGAAGCCCTTGATGTCCTTGGCCGTCTATACGGAGCGGACCTCGTTGACTGCTCGCTTCGAGTCTCCTGGGGAGAAGATGGTAGCGCGGCTGCAACAGGGAAATTCGGCGCGACCCTCCAGCTGACCCGACTGCGAGAGGCGCTGAAGTGACGGAATGTCAGGAACTTGGTCAAGCACCTACCGGTCCTGACGGGGGCGGTTCTGTATCGTCGGTCTCTACGCCCCCGTCAGCGCCCAGCCCCGGTCCCCTCCCGTACCCCGCTCTCGTGCCCTCGATTCAGACGCGGCCCGCGACGCGGTCTTGGCTTGCTGGCGTAGAGAGAGCTGCCGGAACGGCAGCTCTCATTCGAGCAGCAGCTCGCGTATCCGGCCCATCCGGAGCACGTCTTCCGCCCCGCGCACAACGTCCTCCTCGCCGAACATCCCCGCCTCTCGTGCGGACTCGTACTGCGTCTCGTTCAGCGTGTGCGCCGCCGCCCCGACCCGGCGGGCCTCGTCGAGGTAGGTACGGAGTTCGTGGGGCTCGAAGTCTTCGCGCACTCGAGCGACGAATGCGGGCAGCTCGGCGGCAAAGTCCAGGTCGCTCTCGGAGACGCGAGCGAAGTTCAGGAGCTTCTCGCCGATCAAGTAGCCCAGGGCCTTCTCGGTGCCGAAGCGCTTGCGAATGCCTCGGGCGGCGTCGCACTGCTCGATCCGAATCCTGTGGAAATCGCTCATGGTCTGCTGAGCAAGCTGCGAGCCGCCTGGAGTGAGTGCCAAAACTCCTCGCGCGCGCTGGAATCCTCGAGGACGACGAGTTCGTCGATGCGCTCATCCACCTCCTCGGCCAGGGCGACCAGCGAGCGCAACGCGTCTTCGGTGCCGTTGTTCCGCGCGCAATCCAGCGCTAGGTCGAACAAGAGCGAGGTCGCCGCTACCCAGGCCCGCGTCTGCCAGGGCTCGCGCTGACCGTGAGCGTTGCGTATGACGAGGTCGCCGAGGAAGTCGCCGTGCCGGGTCGAGGCCACGTGGTCGGCCACGCGGTCGTCGAGGTGTCGCGGATCGGTCCGATCGCACCGGACACGCGCCAAGTGGACGAGCCCCTCGAGCAGGCGTTCGAGCTCTTCCTCTGGCAGGTGCTCCAGGACGCGCTCGATCAAGAGGCGACGTTCGCTGCTCGACCACCGGCGTGAGATCTCGCGCAGGGCGTCGCGGTCGAGGGGGGCTCGGGCTTCGGTCGGAGGCATCCGCGCAGGATCGACGGGCGACGAGCTGAAAGCAACACCTCGTTTCGCCTGCGCACTCCTCGCCATCTACCCCGCGCGCATGGACACTGTCCGCTGTCGGGCATCGGTGGCGACGCCTGGGCCGAGGTCCTCGCCGCCCTCCCCGTTGAGCGAGTGGGTTTGACCTTCCCCCAGAGAAGTGAACACCCGAGATCGGGCGATGCGCGAGGGGCTGCAACCCAACCTGGTGGTCATCGTCTCGGTGTGTGATCGGTCCGAGCAGTCGGACCGATGCTCTCCGTCCTCGAGTTCCGCTCCGGCTCAAGGCAGCATGTCTGCAGTGGAGCCTCCCCCCTGCCCCCTCTGCGCCATCCCCTCGGCCAACGTCTTCCACGAAGGCGCCCTCGTCCGAGCCATCTGGGATGCCTTCCCGGTCACCCCCGGCCACGCGCTCCTGATCACCCGGCGTCACGTACCGACCTGGTTCGAGGCAACCCGCGAGGAGCAAGCCGCTTCACCGGCTCCTCGATCTCGAGGGCTACGCCGGAGCAGGGGAGGAGCAACTGCAGCTCCGTCTGTTCGAGAGCGGTTCCGGGTCGTTCCACCCGAAGGCGTACCTGTTCCACTTCGAAGGTGGCTGGCCCGCGCCGGACGGCATCGCCTACGTGGGGAGCTCGAACCTGAGTCGCACCGCGTTGATCACCGGCGTCGAGCTCAACTACCGCGTCATCCCCGCCAGCGACCGGCGAGGATTCGGCGACGTCGAGAGGACGTTCGAGAAGCTCTTCCACGACCCGCACACCAGGCCGCTGGATTCCGCCTGGATCGCTAACTACGAACGGCGCTGGCCGAAGCGCGTGGACCGACCCTCCCCCGAGGTCCCTGACGAGCCGACGCTCCCGCCGCCCGAGCCCCACACGATCCAGAACGAGGCCCTCTCCGCGCTCGAGGCCACGCGTCAAGAAGGCAACCGCGCCGGCCTGGTCGTCATGGCCACGGGACTCGGGAAGACCTGGCTCGCGGCGTTCGACGTCGCGCGCCTGCGTTCGCGGCGTGTGCTGTTCGTCGCTCACCGCGAGGAAATCCTGCGCCAAGCGCTAGCGACCTTCCGGCGGATCCTGCCCACCGAGCGCCTCGGGCTGTACATCGGGGGCGAGCGCGACGCGGAAGCCGACGTGCTCTTCGCCTCCATCCAGAGCCTCGGGCGGCGCGGAAACCTCGAGCGCTTCGCGCCGTCGGCCTTCGACTACATCGTCGTCGACGAGTTCCACCACGCCGCGGCGCGGACGTACCGGCGCCTGATCGATCACTTTCGGCCCGCGTTCCTGCTCGGGCTGACCGCGACTCCCGATCGCACGGATGGGGGTAGCCTCCTCGGGTTGTGCGGCGAGAACCTCGTCTACCGCTGCGACCTGTTCGAGGCGATCCGCCGCGCGCCCGAGCGGCTCGTGCCGTTCAGGTACTTCGGCGTGCCCGACATGGTGGACTACGCCAACATCCCCTGGCGGAACCGGCGCTTCGACCCCGACCAGCTCGAGCAGGCGGTCGCGACGGCCACGCGCGCTGACAATGCGCTGGAACAGTGGCGCAAGCACAAGGGAGGCGGATCCAGGACACTCGGGTTCTGCTGCTCCATGGCCCACGCCGATTTCATGGCGCGGCACTTCGAGGCGGCGGGCGTGCGCGCCGTGGCGGTCCACTCCGGGCCCACGAGTGCCCCGCGCGCGACCTCGCTCGACAGACTCGCGTCCGGGGAGCTCGAGGTCGTCTTCGCGGTCGACATCCTGAACGAAGGCGTCGACATCCCCGACGTCGACACCATCCTGATGCTGCGGCCGACCGAGTCCCGTATCGTCTTCCTTCAGCAGCTCGGGCGAGGGCTGCGCGCCGCGCCGAACAAGGATCGATTGACGGTAGTCGACTACATCGGCAACCACCGCAGCTTCAAGTTGAAGCCTCAGGTCCTGCTCCAGCTCGCCATCGGGGACGCGGAGCTACGGCAGGCCCTGTCATTCCTCGTCCAGGACCCTTCCAAGCTCGATCTGCCGCCGGGGTGCGAGGTCACCTACGAGCTCGAGGCGATCCGCCTGCTCGAGGAGCAGCTCGCCGCGCCGAATGCCGCGGACTCCCTGACGCGCTGGTATCGGGACTTCGAGGAGCGGACCGGCGTGCGCCCGCTCGCGCTCGAGGCGTTCCACGAGGGACGCAACCCGCGCTCGGCGCGCACCTCGCACGGGTCCTGGGTGCGCTTCGTGGCGGCGCACGAGGGGCTGGCCGACGAGGTGGCTGCTCTCGTCGCGTCCGGAGATCTCGCCAGCGCCTTCCTCGAGGAGATCGAGCGGGCGCGCATGAGCCGCTCGTTCAAGATGGTCCTGCTCCTGGCCATGCTCAGGGCGGACGGCTTCCCGCGGCCGATTCAGGTCGACGATCTCGTCAAGAGCTTCCGCGATCTCGTCGAGCGCAGCGGTCGACTGCGAGCCGAGGTGCTCCCCGACCTGGACGACGAGAAGGCGCTGCGTGCCTACCTCATCACGAATCCGATCGATGCGTGGTGCCGCACCCAGGGCGGTGGTCGGACGTACTTCGCGTTCGACAAGGGTGAGCTCCGCCCGCTATTCGGCGTCCCCGTTGCGATCTCGCAGGAGTACGCGGCCGTCGCCCGCGAGCTGGCGGAGTGGCGCCTGGCGGACTACCTGGGCGGACGCTCCACGACGCTCGAGAGCGGCTGGCGCATCGTCTGCAAAGTGACGCAGACTCGCGGCCGGCCGATCCTGAAGCTCCCGGACCGCGCGCGCTTCGAGAACATCCCGGAAGGCGACGTCCCCGTGCAGGCCGACGGACGCGAGCTCCTCGCGGTCTTCCGGAAGGAGTACGTCAACGTCCTGCGCGGCTCCGAGGAAGCCAACGAGCTGGCGGGTCTCATGCAGAAGTGGTTCGGTGACCAGGCCGGCCAGCCCGGGACCATGTTCTTCGTGGCGTTCACGAATGAAGAAGACCGCTGGTCCCTGGCTCCCTGCGCGCCCGGCGAGTTCTCCCGCGCGCTTGTCGAGCGAGCCACGGATCGCCTGCCGGTCTCCAGGGTGCTCGCTCCGGACGGCCAGGAGATCGACGCCTCCTACCACCTCGAGGCGACGGATGGAGAGCTCGGCCTCGTGTTCCACGCGCGGGGCGGAACAGGTGGAACGGCGGCTGCCGTGAACACGGAGTACGGAAAGGGGCTCGAGATCCTCTTGGAACGCCTCGCACACGCTGCGGCTGTCGTCGAGGCCATCTACCTGCACACCACTCGGACTCAGGACTCCAGCCTGGAGGAGCGTCGTCTGACGCTCCGAGGAGAGCGCGAATACCCCCTCTATCTGGGGAGCGAGACGGACGTCCCCGACCTACGCCGGGCCATCTCGGCGGCTCAGGGCAACAACCCTACGCGGCGGATTCGAGTTGTCCTCCGACTCCCGGGCGATCCGGATCCGGCCCAGGTCGCGAGCCTGCTCCAGTCCGTTCCCGAGTAGCGCCCGACCACTTGACGTTATGCGAGATATCGCAGGCGCTGACGGCCCTTGGCGTTTCGCGGACGATGGTCGTCAAGGCGCTTGGCAACGCTGCTTGAGGTCGCGAAGGTCCCTTGAGCCACTCGATGCGATCCTCATTCTCGGGGTCGAGCGGATCACCAACCACCGTCACCAGCCGCTCGAACCCCGGCGCCCCGTCGCAGTCCTCCGGACGGCAGGCGCGTCAGCCGCCGAGCAAGCGCGGGCGCGGGGCAGCGCGCGTTTCTCGCCGTCTCCCTACCCCCCGTACCGGCCCACCCGTGCCCGCGACTCGCGCGTGTGCCGGTACACCCCGCGCTCGTCGCTCGCCACCAGTACGCCCTGCCGTAGCCACGTCGCGATCGTCCCCGGCGGCACGCCCGCTTCGAGCAGCTCCTGCCGACTCACCTTCCGCGGGCGACGCGTCGTGGTCTTCTTCTTCACCCCGCCCCGGCTGGCCTTCGGCTTCGGACGCCGCGGCGCGGGCGCCTCGACTTTCTCGTCCAGCTCGATCCCGAAGACGCTCGAGAGGCTTCCCTCGATCGCGGGCTTCTTGCGGCGTGACTTCGGCGCTTGTCCGGGCAAGGTCGTCGTGTCGACGAGCTCCGCGGGGTCGACGCCGCGCAAGGTGAAGAGCAGCTCCGGCCGATCGTCGAGCCGCGCCCCGACGCCGTACAGGACCGCCGCGAGGTGCTTGCAGAGCAGCGCCCAGTCGGGGCATGAGCACCCGAGCTGCACGTGCTTCAGGTCGGGCAAGAGCCCATCCCGTTCCCCGGTCATCGCCGCCATGACCTCCGACGAGATCCGTCCCTCGAGCAGCTCGATCAACGACCCGATGCCCCCGGCGCACCGCCGGCGGACGCGCTTCCAGACAGTGGGCTTGCAAGGGGCGATCGTGATGTTTTGCTCGTAGGGGCTCGAGCCCATGACCCGCGCGCTGATCTCGCCCGCGCCGATCGCGAGGTGATAGACCGAGCCGTTGCGCACATACGTCCGCCCGCGCGGCAAGCGGTTCGAGAAGTCGTGGAAGCTCTCGATGTGCTCGTACCACGCTCGGCCCCAGGTCGTCGTCACGATCTCGCGGCCCTCGATGCGGACCGGGTCGAGGGGGCGGCCTTCGCGCTTGGCGCGGACCGCCTCGAGTTCGGCCTGCTTGCGCCGGCGGGCGACCGGGACGTAGGGGCGATAGCCGCCCCAGCCGCCCGCGTCGTCCCAGCCGCTCGATCGTCGTCTTCGTCTCGCCATCGCCCTTCCCCTTCAGCTCGTCGCGTGCCGCACGTCCAGAGCGACGAGCTCCAGTAGTTCGTCCGTGTCCAGCTCCGTCAAGGCCTTCTCCGGGCCGCCGGCGAGGAGCTCCTCCGCCATCAGCCGTTTGCTCGCGAGCATCGCGTCGATCTTGTCCTCGATCGTGCCGCGGCACGAGAAAGCGTGCACCAGCACGTTCCGTCGCTGACCGATGCGGAAGGCGCGGTCCGTGGCCTGGTCCTCGACGGCCGGGTTCCACCAGCGGTCGAAGTGGATCACGTGGTTCGCGGCGGTCAGGTTCAGGCCCGCGCCGCCCGCCTTGAGCGAGAGCACGGCGAAGGGCGGGCCGCCGTCCGACTGGAACTCCGCGACGAGCTTCGTGCGGCGCTTGACCGGCGTGCCGCCGTGCAGGACGAGGCCCGGGCGCGCGAAGAGCTCGGCGAGGTAGTCCGCGAGCGGGCGCGTGAGCGCGCGGAACTGCGTGAAGACGAGCAGCTTCTCCTGCCGCGCGACGATCGTCTCGCACAGCTCGGCGAGGCGCGCGAACTTGCCGCTCTCGCGCGGGTCGTAGTCGCCGTCGCCCGTCCATTGCGACGGGTGGTTGCAGATCTGCTTGAGGCGCAGGAGCGTCGCGAGCACGAGGCCCCGGCGCTCGACGCCCTCGAGGGTCTGGATCTTCTCCGCCATGTCACGGACGGCTTCCTCGTAGAGCACCACCTGGGTGTCGCGCAAGCTGCAGTGCACCGTGAGCTGCGTCTTGTCGGGCAGGTCCGGCGCGATCGCGCGGTCCGTCTTCATGCGCCGCAGGATGTAGGGCTGCAGGAGGCGACGCAAGGGGCCGTAGCCGGGTCCGCCCTCGGCCGTGAGGCGGCGCGTGAAGGCCGTGAATTCGCGCGCGGAGCCGAGCAGTCCCGGGCAGAGGAAGTCGAAGAGCGACCACACCTCGCCCGGACGGTTCTCGACCGGCGTGCCCGTCAGCGCGAAGCGCATGCGCGCCCTCAACGATTTGACCGCGCGCGCCTGGGCGGTCGAGGGGTTCTTGATGGCGTGCGCCTCGTCGATCACGACCAGGCTCCAGCTCTTCTCGCGCAGCCAGGCGAGGCGTGTCAGCGTGCCGTAGGTCGTCAGCACGACGTCGACCCCGCGCAGCGGGCCGCGGCCGAGCTTCGCGAGCTCTTCCTTCGCGAGCTCCGAGCGGTGCGCCACGGCGACGTTCAAGGACGGCGCGAAGCGCGCGAGCTCCGCCTGCCAGTTGCCGAGCAGCGACGCGGGCACGACCAGGACGTGCTTGCCGCGCTCGCCGTCGCGCTCGAGCAGCAGCATCAGCGCGATGACCTGGATCGTCTTGCCGAGGCCCATGTCGTCCGCGAGGCAGCCGCCGAGGCCCAGGCGCGCGAGGAGCCGCAGCCACGCGACGCCGTCGCGCTGGTAGGGGCGCAGCGTGCCGCGCAGCTTCGCGCCCGGATCGCACGCGGCGCCGTCGGGCGCGCGCAGCTCGCGCAAGAGCTCGGTGAGCCACGGGCCCGCCTCGACCGCCGTCCACTCGGCGGCGCGGCCGTCCTCTTCCACCTCGGCCCGTGCTTCCCCGGGCAGGCCGGCGCGGGCCAGGAGGCGCATGCCCTCCGCGAAGCTCAGGCCGTCCTCGCCCGCGAGCGCCGCGACCGACTCGAAGTGCTGCACGGCCTCGCGCAGGCGCTCGGGGTCGATCTCGACCCACTCGCCGCGGATCAGCCGCAGGCCGCGCGCGCCGTCGAGCACCGCGCGACGCTCCTTCGCGGTGAGCTTGCGACCGTCGAGGCACAGCGCCGAATCGAAGCTCAGGACGCTCTCCATCCCCAGGCCCGAGGGCTCGCGCGCGCCGACCTGCGCGCCGGCCTGCACGCGACCGGGGCGGCGGCCCTTCCACCAGTCGGGCACGCGCACCGCGACGCCGGCCGCCTCGCAGTCGGGAATGGCGAGCAGGAAGGCGTGCGCCTCCGCCGGCGTCCAGGCGAGCGGCTCGTAGAGCTCGCCCGAGTCGGCCAGCGCCTTCACGAAGTCGTTGCGCGCGGCGGCCGCCTGAACGGGACGCAGGAGGCGCAAGAGCTGCTCCCTGTCCGCGCGGTACACCGCGAGCGCCTTGCCCAGCGGCAGGTGCCGGACGCGGCCCGACGCGGCCACGCCCTCGGCGTACGTCGCGAGGAACGCGAACGGCAACTCCGCGCCCTTCTGCTCGGCGAGGTGGAAGGTCACGCGGCCGACGGCGTGCCAGGCGGAGTTGCGCGCCTGCAGGTAGTCGTGGATCGTGCCGTCGAACGCCGCGAGCTCGGCACGCACCAGCGCGTCCATCGCGCGCCACGCGCGGGCGAGCGTCTCGGGCGTCGCGTACTCGGCGCCCAGGAGGGGCGGGATCGATTCGAGGAGCCGCGACAGCGCCTCGTCCGGCGGCGGGATCGGCTCCGCGCCGGCCGCGTCGCCGCGCGCGCGCAGGGCCCCGAGGTAGAGCTTGCCGATCTCGCGGCCGAAGGCCAGCGAGGGACAGAGCGGCGTGCGCAGCTGTTTCGACGCCAGGTGCAGGAGACCGGCGGCCGGGTCCTCGCGAAACGCGCGCTCCACCACCTTCGCGAGCGCACGCGGGAGCCGCTCGGTGTCGGCGAGCGCCGCGCCCGTCTCGAGGCGCAGCGCACCCTGCGCGGACACGGCGAGGCCGATCCGGACGGTGGTGTCTGTGGTGATTCGCTGCTCGGTGCGGGGCATGGGGACGGGGCGCGCGGACCGCGAGCCGATGCGTCGGGCCCGTCAAGGTGGCGTTGCCGCGCGGCGAATTGTAGGCGCCCGGCCCGGCGCCCCCGGTGAGCCCTCCGGGGTATTCCGAAAGGGCACGCCAGCCGATCGAGGTCATGACGTCTGGCTGGAGCTCGGCCGCGCTCAGAGCTGCCAGAGACCGTGCTGAATGCCGCCCTGGATGTAGATGGCGAACTTGCCGCGGCCGGGGATCTCCGTCGGCGGGAGGGCGAACTCGCCGCCGGTTGCCTTGGCCGCCTTGCGTGTCAACTTGCGCTGCTCGACCTGCATGGCCTGCCACGCCCAAGGCGTGAGGCTCGCGATCTCCGACGCAGGCGTAGTGGCGACCTTCATGAGCACGTCCTCGAGGTACGCCTCGGGATCCGCGCCGCACTGCTTGCACGAGAGCACGAGCGGGTAGAGTCGGCACTCGACATCGCCGCCTCGTCCGGCGCATCGAAGCACTCGGATACTCCGTCGACGTCGAACCCGCCGCATAGGCCTCTCAGGCCCTTGTTTCTACCCAGCTCGAGGGCGACCCACGACACTCGGCTAGAGGCGCAGGCCGCTGATCCAGGATTGGAGGTCCACGTCGGCCAGCGTGCTGTCCATCCGTGACCGGACGTACACGTCCAGGCCCGAGCCGTAGTTCGGCGGCGCGGGGGGCAGCGGCAGCGGGAAGGTCACGACATCTTCGGACGCCGTCCGGGGACGGACGTCGACCGTGGTCAACAGCCCGAACGCGGGGATGTACGTCTCCGTGATCAGCATGCCGTCCAGGGGAGCCGCGCTACCCCAGCCGGTCACCTGGACGACGGCGGAGTGCTGGTCGCCCGCGTCCAAGGGCGGGTCGAGCTCGACCATGCGCGTGATCGAGAGGCCCATCTGCGCGGTCGCGCTCATCGTGTACGGGGTCCCGAACCAGGTGCCGAACTGGCTGCCGTCCGGGTCGATCCCGCAGATCGCGTCGATGTCGTCGTCGTTGTGCAAGTCGAGGGACTCGTCGACGAGGACGCTGCTCGGATCGAGGTGTGTGAGATCGGTGACCCATGGGCCTCCGACGGGCGGCGTGGGATCGCCGCTGGGGAGGTAGACGCGGAGCTGGTTCAGGGTGGACGGCTGCGGCACCGAGAACACCGTGATCGTGTCCCGGGCGCTGTGCGCGAGCGCGTCGACGTCGTCGCCAGGCTGAAGGCCCAGCTCCGCGGGTGCGCGCAGGAGCGCGGGTTCCAGCCATGCGCCGTTCTGCCAGCGCAGGTGCAGGATCGTCGCGCCGCTGACTCCTCCGCCGGCGAAGAAGTCCGGTCCCGTCCACGGCCCGGGCTGCTGGGACTGGAGGAACGCGTCGATCGCGCTCGCGGAGGTCGACGTCACCGAGAAGAACAGGTCGCTCGTCCTGAAGAAAGTGATGCCCCCCAGCCCGCGGCTCTGATGGAACAACGGCATGTACAGATCGAGGGAATCGATGTCGACGGACGTGGTGTAGCCCATGTGCTCCGAGGCCTGCTCGAGCATCACCTGGCCCAGGAGCCCCGGGCCGAGCCCGGTCGAGCCGAGGAGGTGCAGGCTCAAGAGGTCCGCTCCCGGTCCGGGCCCGCCCGGGTTGGTCGCGAGCGCGCGCGACTCGACCCAGCTCCCGGGGGCACCGGTCGCGCCGCTGGTGACCGAGTAGACCAGGGCCGTCCAGTTGCCGAAGAGGCCCGGGTCCAGCGTCCCGGTCGTGATCTCGACAGGCAGCCAGTCGTTGCCGGTCGACATGGCGTCGACCTCGACGTACGGAGTGAGGTCGGGGAAGCCCGGGAGGTTCGTGAACATCGAGGACGTGTCGTAGTCGGGGACCGCAACGTTGATCGTGGCCGGTGGTGCCGCCGGCGGCGCCTGCTGATCACCCGCCTCCTTGACCAGCGTCTGGTCCGTGGGGGCCGCGTCGAGCGTGTGCGTGTGGGCGTAGCTCGAGAGCGGGCCGCGGTCGTTGGTGAAGAAGCTGTTCTGCGCCGGCGCCGGCGCAGCGAGCAGCAGCGCGGGGACCGGCAGACCGGCGAGCCAGGGGCGAATCGTGGTGAGGTTCATTGATCGAGGACAGGTTCAATGTCCGGAGGGGGAAGAGCGGTCGGTTTCGGCTTCGAGCGGGGGCGCGAAGTGTTCGATGAGGGAGTCGATGTAGGTCGCCATGGCCCGCGTCTCCTCGGCCGAGAGCTCGCCGGGCATCATCTGTCGCAGGATCTGCAGGCCGCGCCAGTCGGAGGGCTCCTCCGCCATCAGGAGCGACAGAGCCGCGAACGCGTGCTGCGGGGAGCCGGCGACGATCGCGCGGCTCATCACCAGCTCGCGGCGCTCGGACTGCTCCTCGTTGTGAAGGGGCTCGAACTTCTCGATCGCCGCGAGCGCCTGCTCGCGCGCGCCGCCCGTGTCGCCTCGGCTCCACATCGTCAAGGCACGCCAATAGGCGATCTCGCCCTCGAGCTCGAGGCGCCGGCGGACCCCGCGCGGGCTCTCTCCGAAAGGGGCGACCTCGACGACGTCCTGAGCGCGGTCGAACTCGCGCTGCCGCATGAGCACGTACGCGAGGGTGCGGTACGCCTTCGAGGCGCCTGGACGGATCTCGATCGCCGCCTCGAGGTGCTCACGCGCGACGGAGAGCGCCCCGAGCCGGCGCGCCGCGGTGCCGATGTTGATCCGCAACGAGTGGGCGGTCGGGCACAACCCGATTCCCTCGCGCAGGATCTCGAGCGCGTCGTCGTACCGCTCCTGTCCCGTGAGCGCGCCGCCGATCAAGTTGGCGGTCGTCGCGGTACGGCGCCCCAGGGACTCCTCGAGCCGCACCGCGCGCTCGTAGACGTCGCGCGCGAGCTCGAACCGCTCCACCCGACCCGGCTGGCGCTCGATCGAGCCCACGAGCATCGCGAGCAGGATCTCCTGCGCCGGGACGTAGTCGCGCAGCGCCTCGTGCCCGAGGGCGGCGCGGGCGGTCGCGAAGTCGGCGCCGGTGCGGGCCGCGCGCACGAGGTGCCAGGCGTGCAGGTAGCGGCCCTCGACTGTCGTCGGCTCGGGCAGCTCGGTCGTGTCGAGCGCGGCGCCTTCCGCGCTGGAGCGGGCGAGATCGCGGTAGCGCTCGGCCAGCGCGCGCGCGTACCGGGTCCCCACATCCGCGGCGACGGCGGACATGTCCGCGGCCGCGCCGGCCCGGTCGCCTTGGTCGAACCGGAACGCGGCCCGCACCGAGCGCGTCGGGACCGCGTCGACGCACACCGCGGTGGCCGAGTCGAGCAGGCGTGCGATCTGTCGATGCTCGCTTGTGTCCACGATCTCACGGTGGCCGGGGTTCCAGAGGCCGAGTGCGGGATGCAGCCGCGCCCAGTGATCGAGGCGGCTCGAGCGGCGGCCCTCGAGCCACGACTGGCGCCATACGTTGCCGCCGACGGTGAGCACCGCAACGGCCGCGACGGTCACGCTCGCGCGAAACGCCGTCGAGCGGCGTGCGCGCCGCCACGCGCGGCCGAGTGCGGTGATCGGGCGCGCGCCGACGGGCCTGTACTCGAGGAACGCGGTCAGGTCCGCGCGCAGATCGGCGACGGACGCGTAGCGCCGAGCGGGGTCGTGCGCCATGCCGTGATCGAGCACGGCCTGCAGGTCGCGGGGCAGGCCCTCGCGCAGGCGATAGGCGGGTACGGGCTCGCGGCGCGCCATGGCCGAGAACACCTGCGACGGCGTGCCGCTGAAGGGCGCCTTCAGGGTGAGCATGTGGTACAGCGTCGCCGTGAGCCCGTACACGTCCAGCGCGGCCGTCGACTCGAAGTCGTCCTGGAGTTGCTCGGGCGCCATGTAGGCCGGGGTCCCGATCGCGCCCGAGCCGCTCGCGAGCGTCGCATCCGTGCTGCGCGCGGCGATCCCGAAGTCGATCAGCACGGGCTTGCCGTCGCTCCGCACGAACACGTTCGATGGCTTGACGTCCCGGTGCAGCACGCCGGCCCGGTGCGCAGCCTCGAGGCCGCCCGCGAGGTCGCGCGCCCACGTCACCGCGGTGCGCAGGTAGCTCGCGTCGATCGCGGCGCCCGGGCCGAGGGCCTTCGCGAGCCAGGCCGTGTTCTCGACTCGTGCGAGACCTCCGCGCCCAGCGGCCTCCTCGAGCAGCTCGCTCGCCGACCGGCCCTCGAGCAGTTCCATCACGAGGAACATGCTCCCCTCGTTCGTGCGGCCCCGGTCGTGGATCGTGACCACCGCGGAGTGACGGATCGCGGCGAGGACCTCCGCCTCGCGCGTGAAGCGCGCCTCGGCCTCCGCCCCGGCGAGGAAGTCGGAGCGCAGCACCTTGAGAGCCACGGGCCGGCCCAGCTCGAGGTCCTCGGCGTGGTAGACCACGCCCATGGCCCCCGCGCCCAGCCGCCCCAGGATGCGATAGCGGTCGCGCAACACGCGGCCCGCGAGCGCGTCGTGGGTTACGCTGGCCGACTGGAGGCCGGGCAGGTGATCGACGAGACCGAGGGCCTCGCGCACCGCGCCCTTGTACTCGCCGCGGTCCGCGCAGATCGAATCGATGTCGGGCTCGACGCCGCGCTCGCGCTGCTCGAGGGCCTCGGTCATCAGGCGCAGCAGCTCGGGATCGTCGTCGCGCATGGGGCTCACTCGCCTGCCTCCGGGCTCCGCATGCCCGCGTTCCGCAGCCGCGTCACGAGCCGCGCCTGAGCCGTGTAGAACGCCTTGCGGGCCGCATCGGCGGACGGGTAGCCGAATCGCTCCGCGAGTTCGGCGTACGGCGCGTCGTTCTCGATGCGCTCGCGCAACAGGAGCTGCTCGCGCGGGGAGAACGAAGCCACCACTCCGCAGAACAAGGCGACTTGCTCGGCCGAGGCCGCGCGCGCGGACGGGGTGCGCGTGTCGTGCTCGACCTCCACGTCCTCGGTGGACGCGCCGATTCGCCTGCGATCCCGGCGCGCGGCCTCGTGGAAACGGATCGCATCGAGCAGCCGATTGCGTATGACCATCGCCAGATAGCCGACGAAAGCGTGCTCGTTCTCGCCCTTGAACGCGTCGAGGTCGCCGAGCACGCTCTTGAAGACGTCCTGGACGATGTCCCCGGTGCTGAACAGCGCGGTGAGCCACGGGCGCTGGACACGCAGGTCGCCCGAGAGCGTGCCGTGCACCATGTTCCTCACCGGGGGGTAGAAGCGCTCGAACAACGCTTCGAGCGCGGCCGGCTCTCCGCTGCGCGCGGCGGCGAGCGTGCGCTGAAACTCGGGGGCGGGCCCGTATTCGGGCGAGGCGTGCATTGGATGGAGGGTGGGGCGCCGCCTTCGAGCCACGAGGGAGAGGGGGCGCGTTCGGTCACCCGCCACCATCCGAGGCCGGGCGGCCTGCGGGTCTCGAATGGGGCCGGTCACGCCCGGAGAGCTCGCTCGGTCTCCTGTCCGCTCATGTCCACCCATTGTACCTCTCGGTCTCAACGCTGGTTCGAGCCCTCCGCAAGGGGGGCGCGATCGGTCTCCGTCGCCCGCTGATGAGAAGGCGGAAGTCCGCCCCCCGAGAGGAGTGAAGAAACCGAGAAAATTCGGGCCGCGGCCCTCCGCCCGCGGCGGCGGTGGAGGGCCGGGGCGAAGCGGGTCCGCGAGGCGCCTCATTTCCGTTCCTCCGCGCGCCTCGGATCGCGCCTTCGTTCATCGGGTGCCGCAAGTGCGAGCACCGCTCACCAGGACTCCCTCGGAACTACACGATGAACAGATCTCATGAACGAATGCTCTCCCTCGTCCCGTCCGTCGCGGCAGCGCTCTGCACCCTCGTGCCCACCAGCGGCGCGACCGCGCAGCAAGCGAAGCAGAAACGGCGCTGCGACCTCGACCTCACCACGATCGTCGCCGACGGGGCGACCGTGGCGACCCTGACCGTCCAGGGGCCGCCGCTGCAGCCCGTGACGGTGTACATGGAGGTCGCTGGGACCTCGACCCCGATCTTCGCGCCCGGCTTCGGCTACATCGCGGTGAACTTCGCGACCGCCTTGACGCTCCCGATGCCGGCGACGAACGCGGCGGGGCTCAGCAGCTGGAGCACGGTCGTGCCGAGCTCGGTGGCAGGGATCGGCCTGATCTTCCAGGGCTACACCCCCGACCTCGCCAGCGGCAGCGGCGCGGCGGTCTCGGACGCCGAGGTGCGCTTCGTGCACGCCTCCGCGCCCCTGAACCCCGTGTGGTTCCCCGCCGTCCCGCCGACCGTGATGCCGCCCCTGAACCCGCCCCCGATCAACGGCTTCGGCGGCGCGAGCGCGCTCGCGGTCGCCGACTGGGACGGTGACGGGAACGACGACGTCTTCGTCGGCTCCCTCGGCTCCGACGACTTCTTCTACAGCCCCACGGCCGGCGCCTTCATCCCGGGCCAGCACTGGACGATCGACGTGTTCGGCGCCCTCGCCGTGCCCCCGCAGGAGATCACGACCGACGCGATCTTCGCAGACGTCGACAACGACAACGACATGGACCTGATCGTGTGCCACACGCCGCCGTTCCCGAACAGCCTCCCGACGCCGAGCACGGGCGTGAACCGGCTCTACGAGAACATCGGCGGCACCTTCGTCGAGGTGCTCGGCGCCTTCGGCGTGATCGCGGAGTACACCGCCGCCGTGGACGTGGCCGACATCGACCTCGACGGCGACCTGGACGTGATGTTCGCGAACAACGGGGCCTTCTCCCCCGGCGCGGGCCTCCAGGTCGACCGCGTGTACCTCAACAACCTGATCGGCACGGGCGTCGCCACCAGCTTCACCGACGTCACCGCCGCCGCGGTCCCGGGCCTGACCGTCGCCCCCGCGGACAGCACAGACCTGGACTTCGCGGACCTCGACCTCGACGGAGACGAGGACATCGTGATCACGACGATCACGCTCGCCGGCGGCCCGCCCGCGAACCTGTTCCTCCTGAACGTCGGAGGTGGCGTGTTCGCGGGCCCGTTCCCGCTCCCCGGCACGGTGTTCGACAGCACCTGCGTCGAGATCGCCGACCTCGACGGCGACCCCGCCGGGATGCCCGAGATCGTGATCGGCAACTACCGCAACCTCGGCGGCCCGCAGCCCAATACGCTACTCATGAACACGAGTCCCGTGGGAGCGTTCCCCGTCTACGCCAACCTCAGCGTCCCGAACCTCCCCGACGGCACGGTCGGCACTCCGGCCCAGCCGACGAACGACCTCGCCCTGGTCGACTTCGACGAGGACGGCGACCTGGACCTGTGGTTCGCCAACGGCGAGTTCCTCCCGCCCTACTCGCTGCTGCCTTTCCACAACCTGTTCCTGAACAACGGCGCGGGCGTGTTCACCGACTCGTCGGCGTCGATCGTCCAGCCGACGAACACGTTCATGGGCTCCACCGTCCCGCTGAATTCCTGGGCCGTCGAGCCGATCGCCTGGCCGGGCGACGCCACGATCATCACGGGGACCTCACCGACACACGTCGTGACGACGGACCTGGGGCTCCTGTCCGCGCCGCCGTTCCTGACGTTCACGGGGCCGGGGCTCGGGCTCGTGCCGTACATGCGTTGAGCGTTGATCGGAGTCCGCCAAGCAGCGCTGAGAGCGAGACTCCGGCAGGGCGAATCCAGTGACGGTCCAGGGATCCGGGGTCCCTGGACTCTTGGCGTTGGTGCACCAATCGACCACCGGACCCCCCCCGAAGGTGAGCTCGAGACTCGGAGTAAAAGAACAAGCCGAACTGGTTCGGCGGCGCCGAAGTGACGCCGAGCGCGAGGTCGTTCGCGACTATCGAGGTACAGCCAGTTGCTTCCACCTGTGCTCCGATTCCTGCTGAATTCGAGAAGGCTCTGCAATAGCTGGTCAGGCCAGGACACCCGACAGCACCGAGAGCGAATACATCCGCCGTCAAGCCAACTGCGCTCAGAGTTCCATTCGTGACATCGACGGTTGTTGGTAGCGCTAGCCACCGCACTCCGTCGAACTGGAAGATCACCAGGTTCGGAGACCAGAATCCCGGGAGCAAATCGTCCGCATCGTAGGCGACCGTCATTGATGACGAGGCACCCAACGGTGGAGACCTCGCAATCTCCCATCGATGCAGAACTTCCATCGGCAAGTCGAAGGTCAGGGCTGATAGCTCCTCTGCTGGCAGTTCGGTCCCAAAATTCGTGGCCGCGATCAAGTTTCGATTCAGGGTAAGCGTACCAGGCGCCTGTGCATCGACAAGCAGGTCGATACCGCCTTGATTCATGCTACCTCCATACAGAGATGCGACCTGTTGTCCACTGCTCGCAAGCTGTTCGTCATCAGATGTGAGCGTCACCCACACCTTGAAGTCCGCGAATTCGCCAGAAAGAGGATGGATCAGGACTACGCCCGCGAACGCCTTCCCTTCGATAGAGTAGTCGCCGGGCTGAAGGGTCATCGACAGCCTGGCCTCTGGTTGATTCGCGGGCGAATGCTGCGACGCGTGTAACATTCCCCCCCGAAAAACACTGACGCCTGAAGACGCGATCGGTAGGCCAGGGCCATTTGCACCACGCCGAACGACTGCTTCGAGCTTGGCTGTTTTGCCATTCGGTACGTCGAACAGGACGTGCACTGCTACATCACCTGTCGCCTTTGGGCAGCAATTACAGTTCGAGTTCCAGCTCATTGCTGCCGCCCCCGAATAACGCAGAGATGCACTACCCAATCGCAGAGCCATATGAGCCGAAGCGTTCGCGCGCCGCCCGCTCGGTAGATGAAATACCGTTACACCGATACCGGCGGTTTGCTCCGGCTCCTGCGTAAACGTGTGCGCCTCCATGTGACTGCCACCGCTGCAGGGGAATTTTGTCGCCTGCATCCAGCATGCGCCGCTCCACACCTCAGGAGTCAAGCCCTGAGCCGCGACGCGGGACACGACAAGAAGGAACGTCGCCGCCATAAGGAGTCGGTGTCCAGGTCGCATGTCTCTTCCTCCATTGCCGAAGACTCTCGGCGACGCCACTCGTTCATCAACAGACCGTCGGCGTAGTAATGGTAGAGCCTATCGCAGGCCCCGGCCCAGATTCTGTCTAGCGGAGTCCCCCCACCGCGCTTGCTTGTGCACGATAAAATAGGTTATC
>JAAELL010000293.1 GCA_024226735.1 bacterium
CAATGTCAGGAGTCCATGGCGCCACGGCTGACGCCGTGACAATGTCAGGAGTCCATGGCGCCACGGCTGACGCCGTGACAATGTCAGGAGTCCATGGCGCCACGGCTGACGCCGTGACAATGTCAGGAGTCCATGGCGCCACGGCTGACGCCGTGACAGCTGGTGACCGAACGTTGAGCGAGGGCGTCCCGATCCGGGGCGGCCTCGCTCGTTTGTAGACCTCGCCAACCGTCTGCGGCGCGGCGACTTAGTTGCGATTTCGATCGACGGCCCCGTGAATCCGGCCGCCTCCAACCTGTTCTGGGCCGACTACGACGGCGACGGTCTGCTCGATGCGTTCGCCGTCGACGCGAGTGGCGCCGGGCGCCTCTTGCGCAACACCGGTCGCTCGAGCTTCGAGGACGTCACGCAGCTCACCGGCCTCGCCGAGGCAGCGGGCGCGCACATGGTCGCTTGGATCGTGCCCTGCAAGGTGACCAGCGAGAACGGCGCGATCCGCGCGGGCGATCTGCTCGTGACCTCGAGCACGCCCGGCCACGCGATGGTCGACAACAACCCGCCCATCGGAACCGTGGTCGGCAAGGCGCTCGAATCGTTCTCGGGTGCGAACGGCTCGATCAAGGTCCTGGTCACGCTGCAGTGATGGGATCGATCCAACCGATCGGGCTCCGCTCGTGACCGGCCGCCCGGCTCCGTTCCACGCGGGGTCGGGCGGCTCTGTTTTCGGGCCCGATTCGGTCGCAACCGGGTGCCGACTGCGTACCCTCGGGGGAGCTCGCCCCCTCGACCAACCATGAAGCGACCGATCCAAGCCCCCTCGTTCCTGTCCGTGCTCGTCCTCGCGCTCCTCGCCGCTTGCTGCGCGGACCGGATGTACGAGGAAGCTGCGACCGAGAGCGAGACGCAGAAGGCCGTGCCCCAAGAGGAGCCGGCCGAACCATCCGAGAGCGTCGACCCGGACGAGCCCGCGGCACAGCCGGTTGCGAACACGATCACGCCCGTCGAGCTGTCGGACGCCGAGTGGCGCGAGCGTCTGACCGACGAGCAGTACCACGTCCTGCGCGAGAAGGGCACGGAGCGCAAGTTCACGGGCGCCCTGCTCGAGTCGAAGACCAAGGGCACGTACACCTGCGCCGGCTGCGGCCTGGCGCTGTTCGGCTCGGAGACCAAATTCGAGTCGGGTACGGGCTGGCCCAGCTTCTACGCGCCGATCGCCGACGGGCACGTCGCGGAAGAGGAAGACAAGAGCCACGGCTGGGTGCGCACGGAAGTCTTGTGCGGTGCGTGCGATGGACACCTCGGCCACGTCTTCCCGGATGGCCCCAAGCCGACGGGCCTCCGCTACTGCATCAACTCGGCGTCGCTCGCGCTGGAGCCCGCCGAAGAATAGCGGACGAGTGAGCCCCGCCCGGTCGCCGGCGCGCTGGAAGCGCCGACTCGCTTTCGTTCTGCTCGCGGCGCTCGCCGCGGACCAGATCCTGCTCTACACCGTTCTGCGCGACGACCGGCTCGCGGGACTCGCGATCGCGCCATTCGATCCGCCCGTGTTCGCTCAGAACCAGGCGCGCCGGATCGCCGAGCTCGAGAGGATCCGCGACGAACGTCCCGCGCGCGCGGCGTCCGTGTTCGATGCGGACCTCGGCTGGTGCCCGACGCCTGGCCCCGCCGATCCGCCGTACCACTACGACGAGCTCGCCGCGCGCGTGACCGAGCCCCCGTTTCCGCGCGCGCCGGAGGCGGGCACGAAGCGTATCGCCGTCTTCGGCTGCAGCTTCACGCGCGGCGACGAAGTCGAGGGACACGAGGCCTGGCCGGCGCTGCTGCATGCGCGCCCCGGTCTGGTCTGCGCGAACTTCGGCATGGGCGGCTACGGAGCGGACCAAGCCTTCCTGCGCTTTCGCCGCGATGCCGCCGCGCTGGAGCTCGACGAGGTCTGGCTCGGCTGGATGCCGGCGAGCGCGCAGCGCGTCGTGACGCACTACCCACCGCTGCTCAACCACTGGACCAACGCGGTCGCGTTCAAGCCGCGCTTCGTCCTCGACGGCGCGGGCGAGCTCAAGCTCCTCCCGGCGCCGGCGAGCGACGTCGACGGGTTCCTGCGGCTGTTCGGAGACCAGGAGGCCCTTCTCGACGCGATCGGCGCGGCCGATCATTGGATCGCCCGCGCGCCGCGCGCCTACGCGCCGCGCGGGAGCTCGTGGACGCACCACTTCGCGACGACGCGCATGCTCCTGACGTGGCACGAGCGGCAAGGCCGCGACCCGATGGCGCCGATCGCCGACCCGGCGAGCGAGGTGCACCGGCTGCACGACGCCCTCGTGCGCCGCATGCACGACGAGGCCGAGGAGCACGGCCTGCGCTTCCGGCTGCTCGTGCTGCCCGCGCACCCCGACCTCGAGCAGGCGTCCGCCGGCTACGCATACTGGGCCGCGCTCGTCACATCCCTGCGCTCGGACGGCATCGAAGTCCTCGATCTCGCGCCGCACCTCGAGGAGGCCGGCGCTCGCCAGGACCCTTCGTTTTGGATGGGCGGTGGGCACTACGCGCCGAAAGCGAACGCGCTCGTCGCGGAGACGATCGCAGAGGCCTGGCTGCGGTAAGCTTGGCGCATGTCCCTCGCCGCAAACGCCACCGCCTTTGTCCTCGCGCTCCTCTCCGCCGGTTGCGGCTCGACCCCGTCCGGCTCGGTACAGACCTCCGAGCACGCACAGCCCGTCGGCAACAACCGCCGCACCTGGGCGTACGAAGCGGTCGAGAACGGAGCCGAGCTCGCGCAGATGATCCGAGCGGATCTCGCCGAGGGCGAGGTCGACCGCGCCTACCGCGGCGTCGAGGCCTTCGCGCTCGCCAACGTCCACGGCGGCCGCGCGTCGCGCGCGAACGAGATCTTCCGCGAAGCGCGCCCGATCCTGCTCTTCGTGTACGGCGGCGGGAGCTCGCGCGTCACGGCGGTGAAGGAGGTCGGCAAGCTGCTCGAGATGGAGTCGACGGGTGAGCTGCGGGCGCTCTACCAGGCGCTGGCGAACGACGACCTGAACCCGATCCGCCTGGCCCTGTCGACCCCCGGCGCTCCCCTGCACACGGACACGCTCGCCGTCTCGACGTCCCGCGTGCCCCACGCGCAGTTCTTCGACGGCGTGCTGCTCTACGACGACCTCAAGAGTGGTGCGGAGCCGAGCGCCGCCGCGGTCAGCGCGGTCGTCGAGCGCATGCAGCGCGCCGGCGCCGCCTTCGCGCGCACCGGCCAGGGCGAGCCCTACTTCCTGTCTCTCGTCGTCGCGGCCGAAGCGCTCGAGCTCGGTGGCGCCGGGGAGGAAGCGATGGAGCACTGGCTGACGGCGATCGAGACCGACTACTGGCGCGGCGCCGGCGCGAACCTGCGCGTCGCGGTCGCCGGACGGGTCGAGTCGTACCGGAGCCGCTTGCGCGGCGAGGTGGAGACCGCGGTCGCGGACGAGCGACGGCGCGAGATCGAGCGCCTCGAGGCCGCGCACCGGGCCGAGCACGCCGAGGCCCTGCAGCGCATCGCCAAGCTCGAGACGACCCACGGCGAGCTCCTCGCGGCGCTGCGCCAAGCGCAGACGGAGAACGCACGGTTGATCGACGGGCTCGACGAGGAGCGCGCGCGGCGCGCGGCGGCGAGCGAAGTCACGGCCGAAGCGAACACGTCAACCGCTCGCGAGGCGACATCGCTGCTCGCGGACGTGCTGACGATCTGGGGTCCGGCGCGCGCCCTGGCGCGGCTGTAGCGGGATTCGGCGCGAGGCCTCGATCACCGAAACGCCTCGCACCTCCGGCACGCGCACTCCGGGTCCAAGAACCCCTCCACGACCTGCCCTTCACCGCTCGCGTACCCCAGCGCCGCGAGCTGCTCCTCCACTTCCTCGTCGGGCAGCGCCGCCGCCGACGACCACCCCGTCGGCTCCGCCCGCATGAGCCACTCGACGAGCAGCCGCCGCAGCTCCGCCGCCTTTTCCGGATGCTTGGACGCCACGTTGCGCTCGAGATCGGGGTCGTCGCGGACGTCGTACAGGAACACGGCGTGGCGCAACGCCCTGCGCTCCCCCGACCGGAGCCGCAGCTTCATGACCAGCATCCAGTCCTCGAGCCGCACCGACGCGCTCAGCGCGAACGACTCGAGCGCGAAGCGCGGCCGCGGATCGCTCGACGCGCGCAGCGCGGCGGACAGGCTGCGGCCGGGGAACTCGCTCGCGCCCAGGCCCGCGAGGTCGAGCAGGGTGCGGCCGAGGTCGATCTGACGCACGGGCTCCTCCAGCTCCATCCCCGCCTGTAGCCCCGGCGACCGCAGGATCAAGGGCACCGACAGCGTCGACGGGCTGAGGCCCCTGTGGTCGAAGGGCATCGCGCCACGGCTCAACGTCTCGCCGTGATCGGACGTGAACGCGATCGTCGCGTCGCGGAAGCGCGGGTGGGCGAAGAGGTCGGCGAGGCGCTTGTCGAGGTAGGTGACCTCCTGGCGGTAGAGCGCTTCGGTGTACTCGGGGTCGACGATCGATCGGTCCCAGTAGGGAGCGGAGCTCGGGGGCCGCGTCGTCGCGCGACGCGTCGCGCGGATCGCTGTCCGCGCCGTAGTAGCTCTCCCCGAGCTCGGGGTGTGCCTCGTAGGGCCCGTGCGCGTCGAAGATGTGCAGCCAGACGAAGAGCGGCACCCCCTCGAACGCGTCGAGGGCCCCCACGATGTCCGCGATCGACTCCGACGAATCCCGGGACGGTCGGGTCCCGCAGCTCCGCCGCTCCTGGCGCGGGCGTGAGCGCGAGACGCTGGTACGCCCCGGGCGCGGCCTGCTCGACGTCCGAGCAAGCCGCGCCCAGGAGCACGAGCAGCAGACCGAGGCGGATGGGTTCCATCGCCACGAGGCTAACGAGAATGGCCAGTGTCGTGGATCCGAAGTTCGTGTGCTGTACGGCGAGCCTCGCGCGTGCTGGCAAGGCGACGGGTTCCGGGCGTAGCCTCTGCGCGACTCACACGGGTTCTGTCAACGCTGCCAGCGCGTGCAAGGCTCGTCGTACTGCACACGAACTTCGGATCCACTGCACTACGCCGGGGCGAGCAATCCCGCGTCCCGCAGACGCCCCTCCATCAGCTCGCCGAGCCGCGCGGGGCTCGGGCTGACGGTGACGCCGGCCGCCTCGAGCGCGGCGATCTTCTCCTTCGCCGTGCCCTTGCCGCCAGCGATGATCGCGCCGGCGTGGCCCATGCGCTTGCCCTTCGGCGCCGTCTGTCCGGCGATGAAGCCGACCGTCGGCTTCTTGACGTTGGCCTTGATGTAGTCGGCCGCCTGCTCCTCGGCCGTGCCGCCGATCTCGCCGATCATGATGATCGCGTCGGTATCGGGGTCGGCGTTGAAGCGCTCGAGCACGTCGATGAAGTTCGTCCCGTTGACCGGGTCGCCACCGATGCCGATGCACGTCGACTGGCCAATGCCGCGGCTCGTGAGCTGCCACACGGCCTCGTACGTCAACGTGCCGGAGCGCGAGATCACGCCGACGCGGCCGGGCTTGTGGATGTAGCCGGGCATGATGCCGATCTTGCACTGCTCGGGCGTGATGACGCCGGGGCAGTTCGGGCCGATCAGCTGCGACTTCGAGCCCTCGAGCGCCTCGGTCACGCGCACCATGTCGAGCACCGGCACGCCCTCGGTGATCGTGACAATCAGCTCCATCTCGGCCTCGATCGCCTCGATCATCGCCGCGGCAGCGAACGGCGGCGGGACGTAGAGCACGGTCGCGTTCGCGCCCGTCGCGGCCTTCGCCTCGGCGACGGTTCCGAACACGGGCAGGCCGAGGTGCTCGGAGCCCGCCTTGCGCGGGTTGACCCCGCCCACCATCTTGGTGCCGTACTCGATCGCCTGCTCGGAGTGGAACGTGCCGGTCTTGCCGGTGAAGCCTTGGCAGATGACCTTCGTGTTGTCGTCGACGTAGATGCTCATGACTCAGGCTCCCTTCACGGCTGCGCAGACCTTCTGGGCCGCGTCGTCCAAGTCGCCCGCCGCGATCAGCGGCAGACCCGAGTTCTCGAGGATCTCGCGCCCCTTCTCGACGTTCGTCCCCTCCAGGCGCACGACGAGCGGCACCTTGAGGTCGACCTGCTTGACGGCTTCGACGACGCCGTTGGCGATGACGTCGCACTTCATGATGCCGCCGAAGATGTTGACGAGGACGCCCAGAGTGTTGGCGTCCGACAACAGGATCTTGAACGCCGCCGTGACGTTCTCGGTCGTCGCGCCGCCGCCGACGTCGAGGAAGTTGGCGGGCTCGCCGCCGTACAGCTTTATGACGTCCATCGTCGACATCGCCAGACCCGCGCCGTTGACCATGCAGCCGATGTTGCCGTCGAGCGCGATGTAGGAGAGGTCGAACTTGGAGGCCTCGACCTCTTTCGGGTCCTCCTCGTGCAGGTCGCGCAGCGCGGCCCACTCCTCGTGCCGGAAGTCGGCGCTGTCGTCGAAGTTGATCTTCGCGTCGAGCGCCATGACCTTGCCGTCCCCGGTCGTCACGAGCGGGTTGATCTCGGCCAGCGAACAGTCCATCTCGCAGAACAGCTTGGCGAGCGCCGTCAGAAACTCGGCCGCCTGCAGGGCGAGCTCGCCCGGGATGCCGATGCCCTCGGCGAGGCGCCGTGCGTCGTCGTCCGAGAGTCCGGTGCCCGGGGAGAAGCCCGCACGCAGGATCTTCTCGGGGGTCTTGGCTGCGACCTCCTCGATCTCCATGCCGCCCTCCGACGAGGCCATCATCACCGGCCGGTTCTGCTCGCGGTCGACGGCGATGCCGATGTAGTACTCCTTCTGGATGTCGGAGCCTTCCTCGATCCACAGGCGCCGCACGAGCTGGCCCTCCGGCCCCGTCTGGTGCGTGATCAGCGGCTTGCCGAGCATCGCCTCGGCCGCCGCGCGCGCCTCGTCCGCCGAGCGCACGAGCTTGACGCCGCCGCCCTTCCCGCGGCCGCCGGCGTGGATCTGAGCCTTGACGACGCACAGCTCGGTGCTGAGCGCATCGTAGGCGGCCGCGACCTCGTCCGCGGACTTGCACTCGCGACCGGCCGGGACGGCGAGGCCGTAGCGAGCGAAGAGCTCCTTGGCCTGGAATTCGTGGATCTTCATCGAGATCGTCGGGGGGATCGGGGGGAGCGAGATGGGGCCAGTTCGTGGCATCCCACCCGCCTGGGCGATTAATGGGGCGAAGAGTCTACTCGCGGGGCGTCTGTGCGGCCACTACCCTGCGCGGCATGGGCTCCTCCTCCAACGACTCGCGCGGACATCTGCTCGTCGACCGCGACCTGGCGGCGGCGATCGGGAAGACGCTGCTCACCGTCCCAGGGGCGGAACCAGTGTCCCCGGGGCAGGTCCAGCCCGCGAGCGTCGATCTGCGGCTGGGGCCGCTCGCCCACCGCATTCGCGCCAGCTTTCTGCCCGGCGGAACGTCGATCGAGGAACGCATCGACGACCTCTCGACCTCGGCGTTGAGCCTCGAGGGCGAGGGGGGCGTCCTCGAGCGCGGGCTCATCTACCTCGTCCCGCTCGAGGAGACCCTCGCCCTGCCGCCCGGCGTGCGGGCACGCTTCAACCCGCGCAGCTCCGCGGGTCGCTGCGATGTGTTCACGCGCGTTCTGATCCCGGGACACCCGCGCTTCGACGAGACTCCGCCGGGCTACCACGGACCGCTCTGGGTCGAGGTTTCGCCGCTCTCGTTCCCCGTGCGCGTGCGCCGCGGCGACCGGCTCTGCCAGGCGCGCCTGCAGACCGGACGCGCCGGCCTCGCGACCGACGAGCTGCGCGAGCTGTACCGGCGAACGCCGCTCGCGTTCGACGGCGACCGGCCACTGGGCGAGGACGAGGTGCGCTTCGACGAGGATGGCGGGCTCGAGTTGCGCGTCGGGCTCGCGAACCGCGATCCCGCGGGCTGGCGCGCCGCGCCGAACACGTCGGTCGTCGACTTCGGCCGCGAACGCGCGCACGCCGCGGACGACTTTTTCGAGCCCGTGCACGCTCCGCGCGGGCGCTGCATCCTCGCCCCCAACCACTTCTACCTCTTCGCCAGCAAGGAGCGCCTGCGCGTCCCGCCGGACGTCGCCGCCGAGATGCTCCCGGTCGACGTCGGCATCGGCGAGCTGCGCAACAACTACGCGGGCTTCTTCGACAGCGGCTTCGGCTGGCAGGAAGGCGTCGACGGCGGTACGCCGGCCGTGCTCGAGGTGCGCGCCCGGGACGTGCCGTTTCTCGTCGAGGACGGGCAGGTGTTCTTCCGGCTGCGCTTCTTCCGCACGGCGGGGCGGCCCGACAGCTTGTACGGCGAGGGGCGGAGCGGCGGATCGTATCGGGATCAGGACCTGACGCTCGCACGGACGTTCCGGTAGCCCTTCGCCGCCAACACCCGGCTAGTCCTCGATCAAGCGATCTTGGGAAGCGTGCGGATCTAAGACCGAGGAAGTAGGGCTCGAAGTGCCTGGTTCCTGCCGATGTTCGATGTTGAACACACGAACAACAGGAGGCACTTCGAGTGAGCAAGAGCAAAGCAAGTAGCAGTCGGAATCGCAAGCGTCAGTCCCACAGCCGTGGGTGCAGGATCGCTCGGCGCTTGAAGCGCACGGAGGGTGGACAATCATCGAGCGGCAGGCCCGAGATGACGATGTCGAAGATGAAGCTCGACGTTTCGGAGCGAATCAACGCGCACGGCGTTGGAGGACTCGGCCTGATTCATCAGATGGTGCAGCGCATAGGGTTGCCGGCTGCGATCGATAGCCAATTGAAGCTGCTGAAGATCCACCGGCCCTACCTCGAATCCGATCACGTGCTCGCGATCGCCTACAACACGCTGGCTGGCGGCGCGTCGCTCGAGGACATGGAGCGGCAGCGGCAAAACGAGGCGCTACTGAACAACTTGGGCGCTCGGACTCTTCCGGATCCGACGACAGCGGGCGACTTCTGCCGCCGTTTCAAGGCGTGCAAGAACGTCGACATCCTCATGGATGCGTTCAACGATGTTCGCGTCAAGGTCTGGCGCAATCAAGCGACAGACTTCTTGGAGGAGGCGGTCATCGACGGGGATGGCTCCATCGTCGAGACAACGGGCGAGTGCAAGGAGGACATGTCTCTGTCGTACAAGGGGACCTGGGGCTACCAACCGCTCTTGATCTCCCTGGCGAATACGCAAGAGCCGCTCTTCCTGGTGAACCGGTCAGCAAGCGAGCATTCGGCCGAAGGTGCTGCGGAGTACTACGATCGGGCGATTGAGGCCTGTCGCAAGGCTGGGTTCAAGAAGATCCGCGCCCGAGGCGACACAGCATTCAGCCAGTCCGAGCATCTTGACCGGTGGGACGACGACGGGGTCCAGTTCGTGTTCGGGTATCCGTACGCACGGGGCCTGCAACCGCGAATCGAGGCCATTGCGGATGAGGAGTGGACAGCACTCGTGCGTCCACCGAAGCCCCCTGCGAAAACTGGGCCGCGCGCGCGGCCGGAGAACGTGAAGCAGCGGATAGTCACCGAGAAGGGCTACAAGGACCTTCGATTGAAGAGCGAGGCGGTGGCCGAGTTCGAGCATCAACCATCGAAGTGTGAGCAGTCCTACCGGATCACCGTGTTGCGCAAGGAGCTCGAGACCTACAAGGGCGAGCAGCTGCTCTTCGAGGAATATCGGTACTTCCTCTACATCACCAACGACCGGGAGCTGACAACCCATGAAGTCGTTCGGGAGTCGAATCTCCGCTGCGGACAAGAGAAGCTGATCGGCGAACTGAAGGACAAGGTCCGGTCCCTTCGTGCGCCGTTGGGAGATCTCGTCAGCAACTGGGCGTGGATGGTCATGTCGACGTTGGCGTGGAGTCTGAAGGCGTGGGCCGCGCTCAGTCTTCCGCGAGGTGGTCGTTGGCGGGAGAAGCACGACGAGGATCGCATTCGGCTCCTTGGAATGGGATTCCGGAACTTTGTTGAGTCCATGATCCGCGTGCCAGTGCAGGTGATCGTCGCGGCGAGGCAGATTCGGGTGCGCCTACTCGCCTGGAACTCGGAGCAGAGGGTGTTCCTCCGTCTGGCCGACGTCGTCGAGCGACCGATGCTCTTTTGAAAACGTACGGAGAGGGCGCTCCATCAACGCCAGGGCCACATACCGAAACGAGGAGACCCATGATCGAAGCGACAAAGCGACCTACGGCAGCGGGCAGTCGCCCCGCCGCGAGCTCGTGCCCGTCCACAGACTCGACCACCACGCCGCACCGCACTCGTCGCTGGCCCCTCTGCCATCGCTTGATCGAGG
>JAAELL010000294.1 GCA_024226735.1 bacterium
AGCCTCCGCTCCCGGAACCGCCCCGGACCGAGCCCTGGGGGCCTCCAGGGGCCTTCCTGTGCCGGTCTCTCCCTTCACTGGTCTCCTGGGGCGGCCTCGAACCCGGCCCTGATTCACCCACTAAAGGTGTCGGAGAGCCTGGTTTACCACCCCGTGCTTCCACCATCGGGTGCTACCATCCATGTGCTCGTAGGGAGGAGGAAGGACAATGGCTCGCATGCAGGGTAGGCACTTCATGGCCGGTGACGACGACCGCCGCGGCCGACTTGGTGACGAAGAGATTTTGCACCTGCTGACCGAACCGGACGAAGACCGGTTCCGGGCGGCGTTCGAGGACGGGGATCCTGTCGGTCTAGCAGAGCGGGTTCGCACGTGGTTGGCTCGATGGGGCTTCGTTCTGGATGAGGGTGAGGTGGAGTTGGAGGCGCGGCTTCACGTATACGCGGATCGGCTGACGCTTGGTGCGCAACA
Organism: bacterium; assembly: GCA_024226735.1. Classification (GTDB taxonomy): domain Bacteria; phylum Planctomycetota; class UBA1135; order UBA1135; genus JAAELL01. The sequence continues at coordinate 472 of JAAELL010000294.1, forward strand.
GTCGGTTGAGGAGTGGCTCGAGGATCGAGTCGCCTCGGCAGCGCGGGCGCTGATGGCGAGGGACGAGCAACTCGAGATCGACGGGAAACCCGTGGAGGAACCCGTCGAGCACCGGTTCATGGAAGTAGCGGCGACACTCGGACTGGAGCTGCGGTTCGCGCGGAAAGCCTGCGTGGTCGTGAACGGGCTGGAGGACGATGTCCGTCAGGCATTCTTCAACCTTGTGCATAGAAGACGCGACTTGCGGGAATACGCCCGTTCCATCGGCGCTGACTTGCAGACGACGGGAACCCACCTGCGCCGAGCGTTGCTGGCTGTGTCGTTGATGAACGATCCGGACTACGACCCCCTACTTGAGGATCGAGACGGATGAACGCCTGGGCGGAGCGACGGCCCCAGGCGGTAGTGGAGTTGCTGCGGGAGATGTCTGAGGATCCGCGGTCGACCCTGCTGCGCGTGTCTCCGCTTGCGATCCGTGCACGCGGGATCGAGCGGGTTAGCGATCAGGTAGCAGGCCTGACGGTGGCAGAGCGGCAGCTCGTTCGGGTTCACCGCGCCGAGACCGCGCTGTTCCTGCGCGACCTAGCGCGCGAAACGATGACAAAGGGAGAGAAGCGGCGGATGGTCCTCACTCGTTCCCATGAGGTGCCGCGGGACAGGCGCGCGGCGAATCCTGCCGAGGCTTGGCCGGAACGAGCCGATCTTCTCGCGGGTATGCCACGAGAACGGATGCTTGCGGTCGATCGGGCGTTGCGTGGATCGGCGCTGGAGGATGATGCGGCCGCGCTGGTCGCCCTGGCGTCGCGGCTCGAAGACAGCCCCCCGAACAGGCAGCTGCGTGCCGCGACGCTGGTGGATGCGGGAGATTTCGACGAGGCACGTCGTCTCTACCTGGAGTTGATGCACAGGTCCCCCAGTCCAGTTCGCCGCGCCCAAGCGTGCGCGTCGCTAGGCTTCATTGCGACACTGGAGGAGAACTACGTGGTGGCGTTCGAGCGAAACCGCCGGGCACTCGGCTTCTGGCCAGGACAACCGATGTTCGTGGCGAACATGCTCGCAGCTGCATTTCGTGCACGGAGTGCGGAGCGGGTCCAAGAAGCGGCGCGGGCATTGGCAGGTATCGAATGCCAGGAACACCACTGGCGACGCGTGAGCGCCTTGCCGCGGCGCGGAGCGAAGGTGTTCGTACGAAATGCGGACGAGAGTTGGTTTCGTGTGGTTGAGGACCTAGACCCTGCAATCAGGAGCATCCGCGATGCTGTGTGTACGATTGCGTAGGAGAATACTCGGCTTGTGCGCCTTGCTTGGCCTCGTTTCGCTTGCGAACCCCGTTCTTGCCGGTGGAGATCCGTTGCCGAGCGACCGCATGCAGACCAACGGCTCGACGATGGATCGCAACAACCGGATAGGCAGATGAGGCTCATGCCGCTGGAGTGATCCGCTGTGTCGATGAAGCAGCTCGCTATCGCTTGCCTGGTCGTCGTCCTCATCGCCTTGGCGCTGCTGAGGCCTTGGGGGTCGAGCCAGGTCGTGAATCTGGCAGCACCGACGCCCGTGCCGTCGGACTTCACCGACCATGGTGAACAAGCTGTCGCGCGCGAAGCCGCGTCGGGGTCTGCCAGTGCCGCGATCGGTGCGAACTCGGATTCCATCGCGTCTTCGCAGCCGACGTCACGCCGGGGCATCGATCCGGATGTCCCTCGTGAGCCGGCATCAGCGTTTGGCCGCGTCCTGTCCGTGCCGGAGGCCGCCTCGTCGAACAAGTTGACTGTGCAGGTGCTCGCTGATCGCGCTTCGAACGAATCCCTCGCTGCTTGCGCAGTCGATTCCGACGGCCGCTGGGAGATCGCTGCTTTGCCCGCGACGGACACCGGACGTCTTACGTTCCGCCTCGAGGGGACCGGCGTTCCCATGGAACTCGATCGCGAATCCCCTCCTCCCGGTCAGCGTATCGAAGTCGACTTCGAGTTCCAGGCAGGGCATGTCGTACGTTGCCACACGATCGACGAGGAACGCGAGGCTCAGGCGGATGTTCGCGTTGTGGCCAAGTGGGAGACGAAGGAGGGTTGGGTCCGCCTGTCGGCTCGAACCGGACCGGACGGGCATGCTGCCTTCGACGCTTGCCCAAAGGCCGACATCTGGATTTACGCGTACTCAGACGTCTTCGCCGATGAGGTCTTTGGACCGTTTGCCATCCCGGACTTTGGGGACGAGGTACCGATCGAGCTGCGCCTCTCTCGCGCCGGACGGATCACCGGCAGGTGCCTGCTCGCAGGGGATCCAGTAGAGGACTTCACAGTCACATGGGCGCGCGAGTTTTCTGACCAGGGGACGGAGACCTCGGAGCGGCCGCAGGACGTGGAGTTCCATGGTCGAGCAGACGGCGAGTTTGAACTCACCGACGTGCCATCCGGTCGTGTTTGGCTGATCGCGACGAGCGGTGCACTTGCGCCTGGACCCACTGCGCAGGTCGTCGTGCCGGCGGGCGGGACGGAGAACGTTGAGCTCGAGCTAGTGCGACCCGTTCTTGGGTCCGGGAGGGTAACGGACGCATTGACCTTGGAACCCGTATCCGATGCACGCATTCAGGTGCACTTTGCCCATGACGGCCGCGCGCGGCGGGCGTTCGGTCCACCTGTTCGTGTTCGCTCGGACGGTCGGTTCGACGCGCTGCCGCTCGTGCCTGGCGCCAATCGACTGGAGGTGACTGCAACGGGTCACGCGGATGACTGGACGGCGATTGTTGGTGAAACAGAAGGAGCGCGTGAGCTCGCGATCACGTTATTCCGACGACAGAGTCTGACGGTGCGTCTTGTTGCAAGAACGGCGATCGACTTCACGGGCTACCGAGTCGGCAACACATCTGTTGCGAGCATGTCGCACCGCGCTGTGGACGCGAATGGCATCGTACGTTTCGAGGACACTGGATCGGGCGGCATGCGCATCGAGGTCATGGACCCGCAGGGTGGACGAACCGACGTTTATGTGCGGCTCGGCCCGGGCAAGGACGAGCGGCTTGACGTGCTCGTGGATGCCGGTCGTAGAGTCATCGCTCGTCTTGTGCCGCCGCCCGGTGAGACGTTGCCCGACAAGCTATGGATCGCTGCAACGAGCTCACTTGCAGACGGCGAGGACCAGAAGACGTTCCGCAAACCGGACGCGACTGGCGCGGCGACCTTCGAGTCCATCGCCGGGACGTTTGCCGTTTTCCAAGTATTCCACTCCGACGGCAGACGGCTTGGCAACTACTGGCGTGAGCTGGCGGCTGACAACATCGTTGAGCTCGAGCTTCCGTTCTCTCCCGAGTCGCGTCGTTTGCAGGTATTCGACGCCGCTGGCCAACCAGTGGCCAATGCGCGCGCAGACTTTCGCGCTCCGGGCGACCGCACTGACTATGTGCTCGCCTGGCTGGTAGACAGCGATGGCATCATCGATCTTGTAGGCGTGGAGGCGAGCAAGCTCGAGGTACGGATCTACCAGAGCGGCGTCTTCTCGAGCCGCACGCGAACCGTCGATCTCGAATCGGCTGAAGATCCGATTCGCATTGACATCGATCCGAGTGCTGACATGCAGCTGCGGCTCACTGAACGCGGTGTTCCCGCCGCGGGACTTGACGTGGTTGTGACCGAGAGCCCAACTGACGTGTTCATTCGTTTCGCGACGTCCAACTCCGTCGGTAACGTAGCGGTCGCGCGGGTCGAGCACGGTGCGTACATCTGCGAGGTGCGTCACCCCGCCTACTGGCCATCGAGGCACGAAGTTACCGCAACTGTGGGTGGGCCCGAGCAAGCCCTGGAGGTCCGGCAACTGGGTGCGGCGGAAGTGCGGGTCATGCGTGCAGGAGCCCCTGTCGCAGGTGCGCGCATCGTTCTCCGCTCTGTCGAGTTCGGAGTGCCAGTCGCCGATTGGGTGGCCGAAGAGCGAGCGCGCGTAGAGCCGGCATCCTGGACGTCCGATGCGTCGGGTCGAGTGAACATTCAGGCGATTCCGAACGGGCGCTACACGTGGGCAGTGACATTCCCGGACGGCTTCGAAAGGGCCGGTGAAATGCTTGTCGCGCCCGCGCGAGTCTCAGTGGCGGAGGTTCGGCGTCCGTAGGCACAGCCGCGCTCGTATAGCTCGCAACCCCGAAAAACCGCGCTTCCGACGCAACCGGCCGCCTCCTCCTCCAGTCCATCCCCAGCGGCACCTACACCTGGCGAGCAACCTTCCCCGACGGATTCGAGCTCTCCGGCGAGGTGAAGATCGAACCCGACCGCGCTACCCTGGTGCCCATTCATCGTCAATAACCGTCCGCACCGCCATGGCCAAGCCCGATCGCCTCGCCAAACAGCTCGTCGACATCGCCCTTGACGTCCTTCGACGCGGGCTATGGCTCGAGGTTCCGGAGGAAGCGCCGTTCCTCATCCAGCGGGTCGGCGACGAGCACGGGCTGTGCGCTTTGGTGTTCGGTCAGTTCGGTGAACCGGACAACGGCGTGCTGCTCGTGCGTGGCGTGGATGCGTTGGAGAAGATGCAGGAGCTCGTTCGAGCTGGCCTCGAGTGGGAGCGGCACGAGGACGTCGACCTTCTGTACGTGACCGTGTGTCACCTCGGCGAAATTCCCGGGGATCTGCGCGCGCCGCTCGAGGCTGCGGGCTTCCACGGACGTGGGGAAGTGATCGCGCCGGCGCTGGTCGTCCGCCGGCCCCGCGGGGATCGGCGCGCGCCCAACCGGGGCGAGATGAAGTTGCTCCTGGCCAGTTTGCGTGCGATCGGGAGCGCGGACGATGCCGGCAAGCTGCGACCGGACGAGCATGAGCCCGCGCTGGGCAGTGTGTTAGAGCTCGGCGTGACGGCGCAGGGGCGTGAGCTCGAGGTCCGGACGCGCGAGGTGGACGTGCTCGAGGTGACAGACGAGGCCTCCGCGAGCACCGAGGGCTTCGGTCGCGCCGATTGGAAGTCCGCGTCCGATCGGCTCACGAGGAGGTTGAGCGAGATCCTGCGCGACCGGAACCTCGTGAACTCGCACACGCTCGAGCTCTACTTCGGCGACTCGGAGTTCGCTGAAGAGGTGCTCGAGGAGTGGGAACACTTGGGGCCGTACGTCGGCTTCGCCGAGTGGTTGATCGGTGACTTCCAGGCGACGCCGCGGTCGAGGACGCTGGCCGAGAAGGAGCTGCGCCGACCGGACCTCCCAGCCGCCGAACGCACTCTGCTCGAGGCGCGGCGCGTCGCGGCGTTGTCGATCTACCGTATCGACGCGGCCGAGGAGGCGATGGGGACGCTCGAGGTCGAGGATGTCGTCAGCGGTGATCGTCACACGATCGAAGACTCCGCGCTCGCGTCATGCGAAATCGAGGACACCTTCCTGCCGCTGCGGCTCTTCGCCGTGGGCTCCCACACGTTCTGCACGGTGACTGGTCCGCCGCTCACGGGTTGGAGCGTCGACAGGGCGCTCGCGTTCCTCGCCGAGGAGGGAGTCGAAATCGAGTCGTTGCGGCGCGCGGCGCATCGCGTGGGACTCTTGTGGGGGTTCTTCCTCGAAGAACAGGAACTCGGGCTCGAGCTCCACAACACCGACGGGGATCCGATCGAATCGCACACGGCCGTGTTCGGTCTGGAAGATCCGGGTGCGCTGATCGCGGCGTTGGCCGAGCGTCCGGACATCGACGCCGACGCGCAGGGCGGAGTCTGGACCTGGTTCCGTCCCGATGCGCCCGCTGGCATGGGGGACCAGATGGTGCTCGGCACGCTCGAGCTGATCGACGACCGGCTCGTCGTCGAAGTCGACTCGGCCAATCGCTTCGAGGCTGCGCGCGAATGGCTCGAGAAGATCCGGGGCGTGCGTTTCGAGGTCGTGTCCGCGCGCGAGTTCCTCGATCCCGACGGACCCTTGGACGATCGCCTTCCGGGTCCGCCGCCCGAGCCGCCGACGGCCGAGATGACCGCGCACCTCGAGAAGATGTTCCTCGATCGCTGCCGCGTTTGGCTGGACGAGCCCGTTCCCGCTCTCGGCGAGCTCACGCCGCGCGCCGCGGCCGCGACGCCCGAAGGCCGCGAGCGGGTAGCGCGGCTCGTGCGCACGATGCCGTCGATGATGCATCCAGACGGGAAGATCGAGCCGCCGCGCGAAGAGATGCTCCGGGAGCTCGGAATCGAATAGGCGGCACGGCGTGCGCGACCGGGATTCCGCCGCACGCTCACGATTCCTCGATGAAGCGCAAGAAGTCGCGCGCGAACCGACATCGAGACCGGAGTCACCGAAAGCGCCTCTACAAGGCGCTCGGTGGTGGGTGGGAGGTGTTCGAGTAGGGCGCCTCAACTCGTGCAGCGCCGCATGTTCGGATCTGTTGTGCGAGGCTACGATGCACGAGCATGAGCCACACGGCCGCCACGATCCTGGTGCGTCCCTTCAGAAGTCTCTCGGACGAAGCCGAGCACGCGTACTTCGCGCGCGGCTTCCTCGAGGACCTGTTCACGGAGCTGGCTCGCTTCAAGGCGCTCGAAGTGCTCACCGAGAACGGCTCCGAGCGCTCGGTCGACTACGAGCTCCAGGGCAGTATCCGTCCCGGTGCGAGTTGCGTGCGCGTGAACGCCCAGCTGCTCGAGGTGGGCACCGGCCGGCACCTGTGGGCGGGACGCTTCGATGCGGCCATGGACGATCCGTTCGACGTTCAAGACGAGATCGCGTCGTCCGTGGCGGGCTCTCTCGCCACGCACGTCGACGGAATGCGCCTCGAGCGCGCGCGGCGGATGCCCGTCACGAGTCTCGCTGCCTACGATCTCTGGCTGCGCGGTCGCGCGTGCCTCGAACGCGGCAGCGCGGAGGCGGACCTGGAAGCGCGTGAGCTCTTCGAGCGGGCGATCGAGCTCGACCCACAGTACTCGCGCGGCTACGCCGGTCTCTCCCTCGCGTACTACAACGAATGGAGTTGCCAAAGCTGGCACCTCTGGGGCGAGAGCAAGGAGGCCGCGTTCACGTACGCCGAGAAAGCGGCCGAGCTCGACGACGGCGATCCGATGGTGGAGATCGTGCTCGCGCGGGTGTGCCTCTACCGGCGCGAGTTCGAGCGTGGCCGGGCGCACCTGCAGCGCGCGCTCACGCTCAACTCGAACGATCCCGACGTGCTTGCGAGCGTCGCGATGTGGGACTCCTACCTGGGCGAATCGGAGGAAGGAATCAGGCTGGTCGAGCGCGCGATGGAGCTGAACCCGCGCCACGGTACCTGGTACCACGGCGTGCGGGCCCTGTGCCTCTTGGGGCTGCGACGCTACGACGAGGTGGTCGAAGTCGCGACGCTCGCCAATAACGCGTTCGTCGACATTCCCGCTGTACGGGCGGTGGCTTGCGCCTACGCCGGAAAGGACGAGGAAGCGCATCGGTCGCGCGAGGAGTTCGTGAGCGAGCTCCGGACCAAGATCACCTTCGGCCGCGAGCCCGACCCCGGCGAGTCCACGGATTGGCTGATGCAGGTGAATCCGTTCGCGCAGGTTGAGGACGTTGAGCACTTCGCGGAAGGGCTGCGCCGCGCGGGTTTCGCCGAGGCTACGGGCGACGACCGGATGGTCATGCGCCCACCCGAGCTCCCGTCGGGCGGAGAGACGTTCCGACGCGACGAAGGCGTGTGGGTCGTGTCGTTTCGGGGTTCGGGTGCGTGTCTGACCGAGGTCAAGGGCTTCCACGATCTCTCACGTCTGCTCGCGGAGCCCGAACGTCTGGTGCATTGCCTCGAGATGTCGGGTGCGCCGGTGAGCGAAGGCGAGGGCGACGTTCTCGATCCGCGGGCGAAGCGCGAGATCGAGCAGCGGCTCATCGAGTTGAACGCCGAGCTCGACGACGCGCGCGGTGCCGGCGACGACGCGCGCTCCGAACGCGCCGAGGAAGAGCTCGATCGCCTGACGGGCGAGCTCGCGCAGGCCTTCGGGCTGGGCGGTCGCGCGCGCAAGCTCGGGGGGACCGCGGAGCGCGCTCGCTCCGCGGTGACCTGGCGCATCCGCAGCGCGATCAAGAAGATCAGCGCCGCGCACCCGCGCCTGGGCCAGCACCTCAAGAACTCGGTGCGCACCGGCGTGTTCTGCGTCTACTCGCCCGAGGACGCAGTGACGTGGGAGCTGTAGGGGAGTAGGCCGGGTTCGGCGCCCCAAGCCCTTGTGCGGAAAGGGATTGGGGCGTGAGGGCGGGCCGGTGCGGTCCCGCCTCACATCGTGAGGCCGCGCCTCACGCCTTCGGGGGTGTCCGCGCCGTCGCGTGGATCTCGACCGACCTCGCCTGACCCGGAGACGACTCCCATGTTCACGCTCTACGAGCTCTTCACCGATCCGATCATCCTCGCCATTCTCGGGCTCTTTGCCGGCTTCGCCCTCGTCGAAGCCGTCCGCCCCGGCCGGCGCCAAACGCACGTCCGCGGCTGGCGGCTCAAGGGCGTCCTCTTCCTCTTCGCCACGATCACCGTGTCGTCCTACGCGCCGCTGCTCTGGGACGGTTGGTTCGGCGAGCACCGTCTGATCGACGCGACCGGGCTCGGCAACTTCGGCGGCGCCGCCGTCGGTTTCCTCGTGCTCGAGCTGGGCATCTACGTCTGGCACCGAACGATGCACCGCGTCGACTTCCTGTGGAGGTGGTTCCACCAGATGCACCACAGCGCCGAGCGCATGGACCTCTACGGTGCGTTCTACTTCCACCCGCTCGACACGATCGGCTTCGCGCTGGTGACGAGCGCCAGCCTGGTCCTCGTGCTGGGTCTGACCGCGCCCGCAGCAATCGGCGCGAGCCTCGCCGCGGTGTTCTGCAGCTTCTTCCAGCACACGAACCTGCGCACGCCGCGCTGGCTCGGCTACTTCATCGTTCGCCCCGAGAGCCACTCGGTGCACCACCAACGCGGCGTGCACGCCCACAACTACTCGGACCTACCGCTGTGGGACATGGTGTTCGGCACCTTCCGCAACCCGGCCGAGTTCGAGGCCGAGTGCGGCTTCTGGGACGGTGCCTCGAGGGAGGTGCTGCCGATGCTCGCCGGCCGCGACGTCTCCGAGCGCCAATCGAGCGAGCGCCCCTCCGAGTCCAACCTGGCGACCGTCGAAGCGGCCTAGTTTCACGAAAGGAAGAACGACATGTGCACCACGATCCAACCCACGAACCCTGCCGTGCTCCAAGGCGACCTCGGCCAACGCCTCGTCGACTCCACCGTTCGAACCCTCGAGCTCTACAGCATCCACCTCGGCGTGCGCCTGGGACTCTACGCCGCGCTGGTCGAGCACGGTCCGCTGACTCCGGCCGAGCTTGCGAGCCACGCTGGCATCGCAGAGCGCTACGCCCGCGAATGGCTCGAGCAACAATCGGTGGCGGGTTTCCTCGCCCCCGACCATGAGGACGCGGACCCGACCCGGCGTCGCTACCTCCTGCCCGAGAGCAACGCGGCCGCGCTGACCGACGAGGAGTCACTCGCGTACCTGGCGCCGATGGCCTCGATGGTCGTGGGCGTTGGCGGGGCGCTGCCCGAGGTCGTCGAGGCGTATCGCACCGGAGGCGGCGTGCCCTACGCGCGTTACGGCCAGTCGTTCCGCGATGGTCAGGGCGCGATCAACCGCCCGCTCCTCTCGACCGAGCTGACCGGGAGCTGGCTGCCTTCGATCCCGGACGTGCATGCGCGTCTACTCGAGGGCGGCGCGCGCGTGGCCGATGTCGGCTGCGGACAGGGCTGGTCGACGATCGCTCTGGCGGAGGCGTACCCGTCGGCGGAGGTCATCGGCATCGAGCCCGACCAAGCGTCCGCCGGCGACGCCCGCGAGCGCGCAGCCGGCCTCGGCTCGAAGGCACGCTTCGAGGCCGTCAACGGCAAGGAGCTCGCCGGACGCGGCCCGTTCGACGTCGTGCTGATCGTCGAGGCGCTGCACGACATGTCGCACCCCGACGAGGTGCTGCGCGGCATCCGCGAGTCGCTCGCGCCGGGCGGTGCGTTGATCGTGGTGGACGAGCGCGTCGCCGACGAGTTCTCGCCGATGGCGGGCGACGCGGAGCGGATGATGTACGGCTGGAGCGTCGTGCACTGCCTGCCGGTCGGAATGGCCGAGCAGCGCGCGCGTCCGATCGGCACGGTGATCCGCTCGTCGGCGGTGAAGGCGCTGGCCGAGGAGACCGGGTACGCGCGCTTCGAGATCCTGCCCATCGAGCACGAGCAGTTCCGGTTCTATCGACTGGGTGCGTGATGCTTGCGTCGGGCGAAGGGTGAGACGGCCAAGCGCGGCTCCTTCGGGATCCGCGTTTGGCCGTCGGCACCATCGAGAACGGCCCTAGTGGTGTGATTCACTCTTGTGCGGCATCTTGGTCGGCCCGTACCCGCCCGCTGCGGCGTTGCGCCTCCTCCGAGACTTGCAGCGAAGTCGCGTCGTCGCTGCGCCTTGCAGCGAACGCGTACGCACCGACCAAAATGCCGCACAAGAGTGAATCACACCACTGGGACTACAATCGGTCCATGCGCGCGTTGCGGTTGTTGCTGTTCTCCGACGAGCTGTCCCTCATGGACGACGCCGCAAGGGAACAGCTGAAGGGGTACGAGTACAGGGTCTTCGACGAGACGGACGCGACGCATGCAGGGGCCGCTCGGCAGCTGGCCCATGGGCTCGAGATCGACATCGTCTCGGTGGACGAGCTCGAAGGCTCTATTGAGCGTCGTGACGCCATGGGGCGCGACTACGATGCCTACGCGCTCTACAGCCTTCGCGTCTGGCGGCTCGGCGCTTCACTGCTGAGTTGCGCCAAGCGAATCAGGGAGCATCCGGGTGTCGCTCGGTCCGGCCTGAGGCTCTCTTGCTTGCCGATAGCCGTGATGAATCCGCTCGACTTGCTCGACCAGGTCGACCCGAGATCCAAGGAGATCAACGAGCTGCGGGGCATGTCGCACGTGTCGGTCACGAGGAGGGGAGAGACCTTCGCGGACAGCGTTGCCAGGGTCGTTGCCGGTTGGCACGCCGATCTACTCAGCCAGCTCGAGTACCTCGGGTACGCCATTGTTCTCGACGAGCGAGGGAAGTGGCGAGTGGACGTCGCTTTCGAGCGCCCCGATGGGCAGTCCGCATTCTTCGGCGCTCCGCCAGAGCTGAAGACTCTCGCTACGCGAAGCGTGTTTCGGGTCAACAGGGACATGTCCGCGATCAGCCGGGCGCTGAAGAGTCTCGAGGAGGCTCTCAACGATGCGGAGAGGCTCGATCCGCGGCGTCGCGAGCCGCGGATGCAGCGTTGCCTCGAGGAGAATCCCGAGCTTCTTACGCAGGGGCTCTTCGAGCACTTCTGGGCGGAGCCATCACTCGAGAATGCGGACCCGCTCAAGAGAGGGATCCGGCCCGACTTCGTCGTTGCGGGGGACGAAGACTGGGAGCACGTCGTGCACCCACGCGTGTACGAGATCAAGTCTCCTGAGTTCCGGGCGACTGTGGCGCGGAAGGCAAGTGAGGAGCTCAGGCTCGCACTCGAGCAGCTCGGCGACAGGTACCGGAGCTACTTCGAGGACCCGAGGAACCAATCAGCACAGCAAGACGAGCTGGGCCGGGTCATCAGCCATCCGCGCTTGATGCTCGTGATTGGAAGAGACAGATGGCTGCAAGACTGGATCGATCTCGAGGAGATGCAGCAGCAGAGCGAGCACAGTCGGCTGGGCATCGTCAGCTACGACGAGCTGGGGGCGATGAGTGCTCGAAGGCTGAGCTTGCTGCGGCGAATCGACCAGCGTCCGCGTCACCTGTAGGGGAATCGGCCTGGCCAACTTCGCCGCGGTACGATCCCGCCCCTCTCCGTCCCCAAGCGCCCTCCCCGCAGAGCCGATCCCGATCCACTGCCCGCCTATCCGGCGCCGGGGCGGGCGACGATTCCGAAGATGCTCGACGGGCTGGGGTACCGGAACGCCGTGGTCGGCAAATGGCACCTCGTGACGCCGCCGGAGGGGCTCGACTTCCACTACTCGTTCCTGCACGACGGCTACTCCGTGAAGACCAGGCGCTTCCGGGAGAACGGCGTGGACGTTGACTACACCGAGCAGCTCCACGCTCCGCCGAGCCTCGCCCCCGGCACGACCCACGCCGCGCTGATCGCCGCCGGAAAGCCGCTCACGAACGACGACATCGGGCTGGTCCTGCCGGAGACCACGGACCTTCCCGCCGACGCGGGCGTCGGGGTCGTGAGCTTGAGGGGCCTCATTGGCCCTTGGTTCGTCCTTTCTCGTTCTTCAGCTCTTCGAGGAGCTCGTCCAGCCGCGCGCGTAGTTCGCTTCGTAGATCGACCGCAGTTGACCCAGCCAGTCGTCCAGCGCCTGGAAGCCCGCGGGCTCCAGGCTGCACGGTCGCGTCTGGGCCACGCGCGAACGGGAGACGAGCCCCGACCGCTCGAGCACTTTGATGTGTGAGGAGATCGTGGGCTGGGTAAGGTCGAAGCAGTCGACGAGCTCGGAGACTGTCGCCGTGCCCTGGGCGAGGCGCTCGACGATGCGGCGCCGCGTGGGGTCGGCGAGCGCAGTCAGGGTGAGTTCGAGGGGGAGCATCGAAATAGAGTGTCATCTATATAGACGAGCGTCAATGTGTGGCCCCGCCGCTCCACGCAAGTCCGCAATCGCCTGTAAGGTCCCTCCACCTCCTGCAACCAACGAACCGCGAATGGAGTCCACCCCCGCTCGAGTCGACCGCCAGCGGTTCGTGAATCAGCTTCACGAGCACCAGCGGATCGTGCGGAGGATCTGTGCGGTCTACGCCGCCAGATCCGAGGAGCGGGAGGACCTGTTCCAGGAGATCGTGATGCAGCTCTGGCGGTCCTGGCCCTCGTTTCGGGGCGACTCGAGCTTTGCGACCTGGGCGTACCGGGTCGCGCTGAATACGGCGCTCTTTCGGCGGCGGAAGCAGGCCGCGGAGCGCATCGTTCCGGCGCGAGACGACGGAGGAGGGCTCGAGGCCGAGCCGGCGGCGAGCGAGCCGGACGTCGCCGAAGCGAAGGAGGGTGTCGAGCTCCTGTACGACTGCATCCGCAAGCTGCGCGAGCTCGACCGCGCGATCGTCCTGCAGCACCTCGAGGCCCGGCCGCACGCGGAGATCGCCGAGTTCGCGGGCCTTTCGGTCGGCAACGTCGCCGTCCGTCTGCATCGCATCAAGACCAAGCTCCGCGAGTGTCTCACTGCCGGCGGTTACGGCGAGGAGTGAACACCTTGAACGACGACCAGATCGAACATCTTTGGCGGGAAGCCCCCGAGGAACCAAGCATGACTCACGAACAGCTCACAGCCGTTTTGGAGCCGCGCGCGGAGCGCAATGCGCGCGTGCTCATCACCTACGTCTGGACCTACTTGTTGGTGCAGGTGACCACCCTGCTGCTCGCGGGGGCGAACATGGCGGGCTATCGCTCGAATCCTCCCATGCTGGGCGTGCAGATCGGCATGGCTCTGGCCGCGCTCGGCTTCGCGATCCACGGGGTGTGGCTGTACGGCGGCGTGCGCCGCCTCCAGCAGATGGACGTGCCTCTGGCAGCGGCACTGCGGCGAAGAGTCGACTTCTACAGCAGGAACGCGACGACCTGGATGTGGTGCGCGGCCCTCTCGCTGGTCGTATTCGCCTTCGCGATCAGCAGCCTCATCGACAACGTGGATGGCACCTATCGAATCAACAAGCCGCTGGTCTTCATCGGCGTACAGGTCGCGATGGTCCTCTTCCTCGTCGCGGGCTTCCGCATCGCGCACGAGCCGGTCCTGAGCGAGCTACGCGCCGTGCTGGGAGACCTGGAGGACCAGGTTCTCGATCGGACGAAGAGTCTCGACCAGGATCAGGCTCGCTGGAGGAACTGGCGGATCGCGCTCGTGGTGGTGTTGGCTCTTCTGCTGGCGCTGGGGGCGTGGCTGGCCTGGCGGGGTGTGGGCTGAGGGTCACCTCTTCACGGTCTACGGGTGAGCGCAGTCACTGCTGTGGCCCGGCGACCTTGACGAGCGCAAGGTCAGCGTCGCCGGCCGCGCTGGTCGTGTGCCCCGCGAAGACGCAGCCACCGTCCTTCGTCGCGCGGACCGAGTAGGCCATGCTCTCGCCCAGCGGGCTCTCGAAGTAGCTCCTGCGCCACTCCAGGAATCCTCTCGCGTCGGTCTTCAACAGCAGCGCACGCATCCGCCGGGAGCTCGGCACGGTCGAGAAACCGACGCAATAGAACCCGCCGTCCGCGCCCTGTTGGCCGGTGATGGTGTGCGCGACTCCCGGCAGGGGCACGACGCGTTCCCACCTCACGGTGCCGTCGGCGCCGATCAGGATCAGGTACGGGTCGTCCCCCTCGGTCGCGAGGCTGGTCGTGTAGCCGGTGACGAACGCTGCGCCGTCCTTCGTCGTGCACACCGCGTGCGCGACGTCGGAGGCCGGACCGCCGAAGGTCTTCGACCACTGCGGCTCTCCGTTCGCGTCGGTGCGGACGACGTAGGCGTCGCGGTCGCCGGCGCCCTCGCTGAACGTCTGGCCCGCGAGGATGTAGCCGTCGCCGATGCGGGTGACCGCGAAGAACCTGTCGTCTCGTTCGCCTCCGAACGTCCGAGTCCAGAGCTCCTTGCCCTCCGCGTCCGTCTTGACCAGGAAGCCGTCCCGCTCGCCGGCGCCGGAGCTCGCCGTCTCGCCCACGAGGACGAAACCTCCGTCCTCGGTAGGCGCCAGCGCCCAGCACCGATCGTCCTTCGCTCCGCCGTAGGTCCGCGACCAGACGTGCTCACCGCGCTCGTCGGTCTTGACGAGGTAGAAGTCGTGGCCGCCGCTGCCCGAGCTCTTTGTCGAGCCGGCGAGGATGAAGCCGTCCGCGGCCTCGTGCACGTACCAGCCGAGCTCGTCGGCCTCGCCGCCGTAGGTCGTGGACCACAGGACCTTGCCGCTCGCGTCCGTCCGCACGAGGTAGACGTCGTCGCCCCCCGCGCCGGAGCTCTGCGTGATCCCGATGGCCGCGTAGCCGCCGTCTCGCGTCGCCGTCACGTGCACGCCACGGTCGGCGGCCGGACCGCCGTGCGTGATCTCGAACGTGTCCGGGTCGGGAGCGGCCGCCAGGGCCAAAGCCAAAACGAGGGTATTCATATCGCTCAGCCTTCCATGTCACTCAGCGCAGCTCGACCTCGAGTGTCTCTTGCGCCGGCGGCAGGCACATGCGCTCGTCGCAGACTTGGTAGCGCAGCGTGCACTCGATCGGCTTGCTCGGCTTGGCGTCGGCGGCGAAGACGCGGGTGAACGTGAAGTCCCCGTCGAGGACCGTGACGCCTTCTGTATGCGGATCGTTGCGCGCACTCGGCTTCGTCCACTCGCCCTGCGCCTTCACGCCGCCGGGGAGCTGCAGCTCGAGCGTCAGCGGGATGTACGGCGCATTGGCCGGGACGTCGCGGTACGTGTGCCAGCCGTCGAGCACGGCGAACCGCACGCGGACCTCGAAGCGGCCGTTGCCGAGGTCGTGCGCGGAGGCGCTCGCGACGAGCGGCTCCGCGGCCGTCGGTGTCGGTGTCGGGGGCGCCGCGGCCTGGCGCGAAGCGGCGTTGGCTCTCCTGTTGACGAGCCACTTGTAGCCCGCGCTCTCGGAGAAGAAGAGGTCTTCGCGTACGTCCTCGAACCAGCGTGTCCACTCCGCGGGCGTCGTGTGGTCCTGGTTCGTGTAGCGCACGAGCAAGACGCGGCAGAGCTCGGCGCGGGTCTCGTCGGAGAGCCCGGCGACGGCGCGCTCGAGGAGCGCGACGTCGTCGTTCGCGACTCCGAAGCGGCGCAACTCCTCGTCGACGCCCAGCTCGTACCAGTCGCCGATCGGGTGCAGGTAGGACATGTTGTCCCTCAGGTAGGCGGCGACGCGCTCGGGGTCGTCGTCGAGCGCTGCCACCACGTCCTCGCCCAGGGAGCGCCGGACCCGATCGAGGCGGCCTGGGGTCGTGATCTCGCGATCGGAGGAGGCGATCTGCCGGCTTAGCTCGGAGACCTCTCCGCCCCCGTCGATGCGCGCCTGGATCTTGCGCTTGCGCTCCGCCTGCTCCGCTCGGATGCGTTCGTAGCGCGCTTCGGTCTCCGCGTAGCCTTCATCGCTGAGGCCGTGGATCATCTGCCCGAGGTCCGCGCGGATCATGGTGCCCGGGACCTTGCGCGCGACCGGCGTCTGGCCGTCGAAGCGCGCGATGTGGTGCACGGCGTTGACGAAGACGAGCTTGGCCTCGTCGGTCAGGTACTTGGGCGAGACAGCGAAGCCCCAGTGCAGGAAGTTGCCGTGCCGTCCGATCGCGACGGCCATCGGGCCCTTCGAGTTGACGCCACCGGAGATCCACTCGACGTCCGGCGAGTCGAAGAAGCCCGAGTTGCGGGAGACGACTCCGATGAGCTGTCCCTTGCCGTCGAGGTAGCCCTCGGTCTGCACGCGCCACATCGACATCGTCGGGCCGAGGTCCTTGCCCTCGGGGTAGCTCGCGTAGGAGGACGGGGTCGGACGCTCCTCGAGAGTGAGCGCGACCTTGTTCGGCGTGTGGAAGATCGGGTGGTCCATGCGCATCCCGTGCGCATGTGCGTCGAGGCACATTCACAACCAGTCGAGCTTGAGCCCGAGCGGCTCGCCGATCCCCGGCGAGTTCTCAGAGATCGTGAGTGCCGGGCGTGAGAAGTCGGATGGCAGGTAGGTTGCGCGGCCCTGTAGCCGATTCTGCCCGGCCGCCCCGTGGCGCTCGCGCACCGCCGGCGCCAGCCGCTTGGGGCGAGCGTCGAAGATCGTGACATCGACCTCGTCCGACAGCGACGCCTCGTAGTCGCCTCGGTGCACGACGCGCACGTCGGCGAAGTGCTCGCGCAGCAGCGCCTCCCATGCTGCGGTGCGTTCACGGTAGAGCTCGTACGTGCGCTTCGTCGCCGTGCTGGCGATGGGCACCTTGGGATCGGCGGGATCGTGGCCGACGAGCAGGACGCGCAGATCGCTGCGCGACGCCTCCTCCTGGGCCGCGGCGAGAGCGGGGATCGCTGCGAGCAGCGCTAGGGCTAGGATCCGCATCGTGGAGGGGTGGCGTGAAGGCCGACCGCTGGGGTCGTGGGGCGGGGGCCCGGTCGGGCACCGAACATCGTAGTCCGCGGCGAGCCCGGGCGGCGGTAAGGAAAGTTGGGGGCTCGCCGAGCGGAACTTTTGTGCCCTCAGTCCTGCCAGAGCCCGTACTGGATCCCGCCCTGGAAGTAGACCGCGAACTTCCCCTCCCCGGGGATCTCCATCGGTGGGTGCGCGATCTCACCGCCGCCGGCCTTGGCCGCTTCGGCCGCCGCCTCGACGTCGTCGTGCGCGCCGCGCCGAGCGCGGCCACGGTGTCGCCGAAGCTCACGCCGTGCACCTTCTCCAGGGCGCAGCACGTCGCGGGTACGTTCGGGGTGACGATCTCGAGATACTGGACCTGCATGGTTCCTCCGCTCGGCATTCCAACTCGTGTCGGTCGCCAGGGCCTCGATGTTAGTTCGCGCTCGTCCGGGGTCGCCACGACCCGTGTGACGAATCTACGCGATGGACCGCACGCGGAGCCGTCCGCGGTTCGGTCTCCATGCGTCCCGACGCGTCCGCCGCGACGACGTAGTACTCGATCGCCGCGTCCGCGGCCGGCGCCGTGAGCTTCGCCCGGAAGCGCCCGTCCGGCCCGCGCTCGAGCGGTTGCTCTTGCCACCTCTTGCCCGCGTGTCGCCAGTGCAGCACGAGCCGGTCGGCGAGCAGCGGCTCGCCGCTGTAGGCGATGATCGAGGCCGCCACGACGCCCTGCTCGTCGGGCGGGTCGATGGCGATGTAGAGCATCTGTGGGTCCCAGACGGCGCGCGTGCGGCAGTGCAGCGCGTCGAACGACCGCCAGCCGATCCCGCGGTACATGCGCAGCGCGCGCGGCGCGAGGGCGGGCTCGTCGTCGAGGACGAAGTGGAATCCCTTGACCTCGTGGCCCGGCAGTGCGGCGCGCCAGGTGCGCAGCGCGGCCTCGTCTTCGGGGATCCCGAACAGCGGAACGTACACCGTCTGATTGAGGATGAGCGAGTTCGTGTAGGCCGCCAGGTGCTCGCCCGTGTAGCGCGGCGTGGCGATGCGCAGGATCTGGTACGGGCGCCCGGTCGACGAGCGCAGCGTCGCGAGGTGCTCGTCCGCGATGCGCTCGTAGCGTGCGAAGAGCGCGTGGTCGCGCGGCGGTTGGGCGACGAGGAGCCGCTCCCCGTCGAGCATCTTGATCAGGCAGTCGATGTGCTGGATCCCCTTCTCCTCGAAGTTGGGCACGATCGAGTAGCGCTCGACCCCGAGCTCGTCGCGCGCGAGATCGAAGAACTGCTCGTCGCTGAGGCCGTTCGAGCGATTCTCGTTCGTCAGGATGCAGGTCGAGAGCGCCGATCCGCGCCCGTCCGACACGAAGTTGCCGCCGGTGAGCACGAAGGGGAGCGCCTTCGACTCGACCCCGAGCGCGTTCGCGATGACGGGCGGCGCCGCGTCGTCGTGCCGGATGTCGTAGTCCTTGAAGCGGTTCCCCCAGCCGCCGTTCCACGGCGTCAGCAACGGAGCGTCGCACGCGAGGCCGCTGTCGGGCGTCGTCTTGTCGTAGCGCGCATCCGCCAGTGCGAAGCCACCCTCCGCGTCGAAGACGGGGTGCGGCCCGTAGTCGCGCGTCCACCCCGCGTCGTCGCTGCCGGGCACCTCCAGGAACACGACGCGCCCGCGCTCGATGCCCCAGTCGTCGAACTGCTCCTCGGCAGCGCGTGCGACGGTCGCGTCCTCGACGAGAACGTAGAGAGTCGAGTCGTGCGCGAGCTCGACGAAGAGATCTCGCGGAAGGTACGGCGGCCAGCGCACGAGGACCCCGAGCGCCGGCTCCCACTCAGCGGCGACGCGTAGCGTGGGGGGCGTGCCCGCGACCGTGCGTTCGGGCGGAGCCGGATCGTTGTTGGGGGCGGAGCAGGCGACTGCGAAGACACCTGCGGCGAGGGCGCGGGCGGCACGGGGCGGCGAGGACATGCACGCAGGATACGATGGATCCTCGCGTGCGCCGCCCGGTTTGGCGCCCTCGCGACCGGGTTGCCTTGTCCTTCACCTGGTTGAACTGCACGTAGAGCACGCCGCCGTCCAGGACCTCGTACCAGTACTCGTCATCGACGTTGCGCAGGTACAGCGGCCGCTCGCCCGCGGGCCTCGGTACGAGCTGTACTTCGACAACATGGCGGCCGAGGACTCCGAGCCGACGGGCGTCGCGAACAAGCGATCGCGAGTCGCTTCGGCTCCGTCGAGCGCTGGATCGCTGACTTCCGCGCGGCCGCGATGTCGTCCCGCGGATAGGCGGTGCTCGCCCGGCATCCGGTGAATGGCCGGCTCTACAACCTCGCTACCGACGCCCACGACGACGGTCCGATGTGGTTCGGGGTCCCCCTCGTCGTCTTGGACATGTACGAGCACTCCTACTACATCGACTATCAGAACAAGAAGGCCGACTACGTCGATGGCTTCACCGAATGCCTGAGCTGGGTCGAGATCGACCAGCGCATCCGCGCCGCGGGCGGGTGAGCGCGGCGCGCCCGATTCGAGCTCACTCCAGTCCCAAGCAGCCGAACGCCATCCACCCGAGCACGCCGTGCGCGGCGCCCGCCGTGTACAGGTTGGGGACCCGGCGATACAAGACGACGAATACGACGCCGCCGGCGCAGGCGATCCCGCTCAACTCGAGACGCGGGATGTGGGACGCCGCGAACAACACGCTGGCGAGCAGCGCCGAGGGCCAAGTTCGCCCCACGAGCGTCGCGAGATTTCTCGCGAGCAGGTTCTGCAGCGCGAACTGCTGCGCGAGCCCCCAGCCGACGTACAGCGCCAGCGACGAGGCGGATAGCCGCTGCTCCTCGCCCAGTAGCATGCTCGCGCCCCAGATCGCCGCCACCCCGATGCCGACGAAGGCCGCGTAGGCCCATCCGGCCTGTCGCAGATTGTCCGTGCGGAAGCCCCACGTTCGCAGCACCGACGGGTCCTGTCTCACGCGCCAGACCACGTAGCCGAGGAACACGACGCACGCCGTGCCGTTGTACGCGCGCGACACGGACAAGCTCGTCGCGAGCTCGGTCGTCACGTGCAGGGCGCCCGCCACGACGACCGATACGAGCTCGACGAGCGGGAGCTTCGTGGCTCCTACTTCGCCGCGCACTGAAACTCAGTCTCCTGCACTCGCCGCCTCGGCCTCGATCTCGGCGGCTCCATGATCGCGAGCGCCTCTTCGTGTCGCTCGAGCGCGTTCAACAGCGCGGCGTGCCCGCGTTGCATCCACCACACGTCCATGTAGTCCGGACCTCCCCGGGAGCCGCGCCGGGCAGGCTCGACTACTTGGCGGCGGCCGCGTGCGTGATGCGCCGCGTGCTCGTCGACCATGCGCGCAGCCGCAACTCTCAGAAGCGCGGGGGCGCGTGGAAGCGCATCACGATGCTCGGACTCAGCCAAGAGGACGGGGCGGAGGAGGAGATCGCCGAACATCTCGGGGTGTCGCGCAACACGGTCGTGCGCGAGCTCTCGCTCCCGCGCGCTTGGCTGCGACGCGAGCTCACTCGAGGCGAGTGAACGACGGTTCACTGAGTCGGCGTCGAGGGGGACGGGGCCGACGATGCGCGGGGCTGGCCGGTCAGGCCGCGCACGAGCCGGCCAAGGTCGGTGATGACCTCGAAGGCGCAGCGGCCGAATGAGAGGGCGCCTTCTCTCGCGCGCTGCCAATCTGTGGCGCAAATGGGCGCTGGTGTGCCCCACGGAATCCCGAGAATCAGTGAATCGGTACATGGCCTACCGATTCACACGGGCCTCCCGCGCAGCCTCAACCAGCGCACGCGCCCGATCGGGGTCGGGAGCTCCGGACCAGTGTGCCCCGCGCTTGAACCACGATCCGACGATCGCCGCGTCCGCGTGCGCGAAGATCGCCGCGATGTTCTCGGGCGTCGTCCCCGACCCGCACACGAGCGGCAGCTCGGTCGCGGCCCGGCACCGCGCGAGCTCCTCTAAGTCCGTCGCCGCCCCGGTCGCGGCTCCAGTCACGACGATCCCGTCGACGTCGAAGAACTCCGCCGCGCGCGCCGTCGCGGCGATGTCGACGTCGGCGGTGAGCGCGTGCGCGCTGTGCTTCTTCTTGATGTCGGCGAGGACCGCGACGCCGCCGGCGTCGATCGCACGCCTGTAGCGCAGGAGCGGCCCCGCGTCGGCCGCATCCATCAGCCCTTCGTCGGCGACCGAAGCGAACACGAACCCTTCGGCGCGTACGAACGTGCAGCCGGTCGCGTGCGCGATCGCGACGGCTTCGCGGTTCGCGCCCGCGAGAACCTGCAGACCGAGCGGTAGGTCGATCGTCGCGCGGACGGCAGCAGCGGCAGCCGTCATCGCCGCGACGATCTCTGGTCCGACGTCGCGCAAGAGGTACGGCGTGTCGTGCATGTTCTCGAGCACGACCGCGTCGAATCCGGCGTCTGCGAGCAGGCGCGCCTCGGTGACGGCGCGCTCGACGATCGCAGCGACCGGGTCCGACGAACGCGGTGTCCCCGGAAGCGCCGCGAGGTGCACCATGCCGATCAGTGCACGTTCGCGGCCGAAGAGTTCCGGTGCGCTCTTCAATTCGGCTCGTCTCGAACGAGCTCGCCTTCGATCACCACGGTCCGCATCCGCACCAGACTGAGCGTGAGGTGCGTGAGCAGCCACTGGTGGAAGTTCGACTCTTGGCAGACACGAAGGCCGGCGACGCGGTCGTAGCCCTCGGACTCCTCGCGCAAGAGCGCCGCGACGTCAGGCGTCTTGCGCCCGAACAGGCCGTGTGCCCGCAGGACCCGCCGCGCCTCGATCTCGAACGGCTCGGCCGGTCCCTTCGCCGGTTTGGCGCTCACCGGCACGGGGACCGTGGACAGGTCGTAGTCGAGGGACATGCAGCTGCCGGCGCAGAGCCGCGCGGCGAGGGGCAGAGGTGTCGAGGGATTCCTCACGAAGTCAGACTACCGCTCAGCGTCCTTTTCTTCGAAAGACAAACGGCGACATCCCGACCGGCCGGTAGACGAGCGCGGTGACAGCTCCCTTCTCGTCCTTGTCGAACGTCACGTCGCACCCATACGTCGGCGAGAAGAACAGGTCCTCGCCGATGGTGAGCAGCATTCCACTGCGCGTTCTCAGAAACTCACCTTCGAAGCTGACCGAAGTCTGTATTCCGTCGTCGCGCAACCGGAGAATGCGGGAGGCGGCGCGACGGTCTAGCCGGCGACGATCTTGGGCACAGCGTCGCGCAAGAGAGCACCGCCCGCCACGCCGATGTTGCCGGCGAAGGCGACGACGACGTCGTCCTCGACGTGTAGGTCGAGAAACGCGCCGAACTGGCTCGTCTTGCCGTTCCATCGCACTGTCTTGGACCTTGCCCACCCAAGCCCTTCGCCGAAGACGCGCCAGGTTCCACCGGGCATGCCCTTGCGCCGGGACCAGGCGATGCCGAAGCGAACGAGGTCGTCCGCGGTCGAATAGAGCGAGCCGCCACCGACGAGGAAGGAGAGACCCGAGAGCGGCGCGTTCTGCATGCCCGCGGGCAGGCGCTGGTAGCACTGGGCGCGGTTTTCGAGAACGAGTTGCCCGGACACGTGGCACGTCGGCTTCATTCCGGGCGGATCGAAGACCAGCTCGCGCATCGCCGCGTCGGAGTCCTTGCCGCTTCGAATGCGACACAGGAGAGCTCGACGCTCTGTTCGAGGCGGGCGACCTGTACGGCCCGAGCCTCAGCTTCTCGCCGCGTACGCGCGAGCTGCTGGTGGCGACCACCCAGAGTGGTGGGGCGGACTTGGATTGGGTTGATTCGATCGAGCTGGGCGGGGCGGAGTCGGTGGAGCGATCAACGCTCCGCGCGGACTCGCGTACGCGAGTGGGGCGGGACCGTGACGTTGCCCGTGGCAACGTGGCCATCGGGAAACGTGACCGTCCACGTGTACGGGCCGTTGGGAATGTCCTGAACGACGAGCAGCCCGCTCGAGTCGGTCCTCGAATCCGCGGGCTCGACGCTCGCGAACCCTCGCCCCGCCCACGTGCGAACGTCTTTGTCGTACTCGACCGACCGGATCGCCGCTTGGGCCGCGGCGACCGCTGCTCCGGCATGAATGGCTTCGATCTCCAGAGTTCCGACGCGACGGACTTGGACCTCGAGCTCGGCCGGGTCCTTGGAAGCCGTGACTTGGTGCTCCGTCGGCCAATAACCGGCACCACCGACGACGTAGACGTAAGGGCCGGGACTGATGCGTTCGAAGGCGTGGAGGCCGGCCACATCCGACGTACCCAACCGCACGCGGTGGCCGCGCTCGGCTTCGCGCAACGTTGCCCAAAGGCCAGGGACCGGTCGGTCGCGCTCCTGGATCCGAAGATGAATTCGTGCGGTGGGGTCGACGCGGACGACGAGTGGGTCGTCGCCTCGCCATTGAAACGCCTCGACCATTCCGCCGGCCGAATCTCTACGCCGCGCGCGTGATGTCGACGCTGCGCACGCGAACCTTGCCTGCGATCAGGTTCAGGACGAGCGCGCCCGGCGCGACCTCCTGATCGAACAGGTGATCGACGAGCTCGTCGCGCACCAACCGGTCGAACAGGCGCTGCAGCGAGCGCGCGCCCATCGCCTCGTGAAGACCGGCTTCGACCAGGTGCTCGCGCAGCGGACCGGAGAGGACGACCTGGAGGTCCTTCTCTTTCAGCTGGTCGTTGAGGCCCGAGAGCAGGAGCGTCAGCACCTTCTCGAGGTCGCTGGCACCGAGGTCGCGGAAGGGGACGATGTTCTGGATGCGATTGACGAACTCGGGGCGCAGGTGCGCGGTCAGTTGTCCGCGCAGCTGCGCCTCGTCCGGCTCGGCCTCGGCCTTCGCCTCGGCCGCGATCTGCGTGCTCGTGAGCAGGTTGGAGGTCATCACGAACATGCAGCTACGGCAGTCGACGTTGCGCCCGTCGCTGTCGGTGAGGCGACCCTCATCGAAGACCTGCAGGAGCAGATCCCAGGCCTTGGGGTGCGCCTTCTCGATCTCGTCGAGGAGCACGACCGAGTTGGGCTTGCGGCGGATCGCCTCGGTCATCTCGCCGCCCTCGCCGTGGCCGACGTAGCCCGGCGGCGAGCCGACGAGGCGCGCGACCTGGTGGGATTGGTTGAACTCCGACATGTCGAAGCGGACCAGGCGGTCCGCATCGCCGAAGAGCTGTTCGGCGACGCACTTGGCGAGCTCGGTCTTGCCGACGCCGCTGGGGCCGAGGAAGAGCGCGACGCCCGCGGGGCGGTGCGGATCGCCGAGGTTGAGCTTCGCGCGGCGCACGAGACGCACCATGACGTCGACGGCGCCCGGTTGGCCGAAAACGCGCGACTCGAGCGACTCGCGCAGGCCCTTGAGCTTGTCCTTGCCGTCCTCGAGGATCGTGCCGACCGGCATCCCGGCCCACTCGGACAAGACCTGTGCGACCTCGTGCACGCCGATCTCGCGCTTGAGGAAGTCGTACTCGGTCTGGAAGCGGTGCAGGACCTGGCGCGCGTCGTGGATGCGCCGGCTGATCTCGGGCAGCTTGGTCTCCTTCGCTTGGCGCGCGAACTCGCCGCTGTCGTGCTGCTCGGCCTTCATTGCGAGGTAGCGCAGCTCGGCCTCCTCCTCGAGCAGCGTCTTGAGGTCCGCCGTTGCGCGCCGGTAGTCGGTCAAGACGCCCTCGTACACTTCGTACTCCTTGCGGCTCTCCTCCAGCACGCGCTCGATCGCCTCCTTCTTGTTCGCCTGGCGGTTCGACATCCCCAGGTGCTGCAGCTCCATCTCGTACTGATCGACCTGCGAGCGAAGCTCGTTCATCACGCGCGGTAGGCTCTGCATCTCGAGCTTGAGCCGGCTCGCCGCCTCGTCCATCAGGTCGATCGCCTTGTCCGGTAGGCGGCGGTCGTTGATGTAGCGCACAGAGAGCCGCACGGCCGCCTCGAGTGCGTCGTCGGAGATGCGCACGCCGTGGTGGCGCTCGTAGTGTTGCTTGATGCCGCGCAGCATGGCGAGGCACGTGGCGTGGTCAGGCTCCTCGACGACGATCGGTTGGAAGCGGCGCTCGAGCGCGGGATCCTTCTCGATGTGCTTCTTGAACTCGGTCAGCGTCGTCGCCGCGATGACGTGCAGCTCGCCGCGCGCGAGGGCGGGCTTGATCAGGCTCGATGCATCGGCCGAGCCCTCCGCGCCGCCCGCACCGACGATCGTGTGCACTTCGTCGATGAAGAGCAGGACGTTGCCCTCGAGTTCGCGCAGCGCATTGACGAGCTTCTTCAGGCGTTCCTCGAACTCACCACGGAACTTCGAGCCCGCGAGGAGCGAAGCGAGGTCGAGGCTGAGCACGCGCTTGTCTTTCAGCGACTCCGGCACGTCGCCCGCGACGATGGCTAGAGCGAGGGCCTCGACGATCGCCGTCTTGCCAACCCCAGGCTCGCCCAGGAGCAGCGGGTTGTTCTTGCGCTTGCGCCCCAGCGTCTCCATCGCACGCCGCAGCTCGGCGCTGCGGCCGATCACCGGGTCGAGTTTGTTGTCGTGCGCGAGCTGCGTCACGTCGATCGTGTGCTCCTCGAGGATCGCGTCGGGCGGCTCGACCTTGTCTTCGCTGACCTTCACCGCCGGCTCGGGCGCCGCCGCGCTTGCGGAGGCATCGAACGCAGAACGTGACGCGCGCCGAGCGCGCACCTCGGCTAGCGTCG
Source organism: bacterium (assembly GCA_024226735.1). Classification (GTDB taxonomy): domain Bacteria; phylum Planctomycetota; class UBA1135; order UBA1135; genus JAAELL01. The sequence continues at coordinate 26,133 of JAAELL010000294.1, forward strand.
GGTCGGCGAGGATGCTGAGCCACAAGTCGCTCACCTGCACCTCGCCGTTGCCCGCGCCGCGCTCGAGCTTGTCGAGGATGGCGTTGAGCCGGCTGCCCTTGCGTGGCTTCTTGTTCGAGTAGCGCTTGGGGAAGAGCTTCAGCCGCGCACGCACGAAGCGCTTGAGCTGCTCGTGTTCCTTGTCGGAGAGCGGCGCCTGCTCCGTGTCGGCGAGGAACACGGCGACGTGCTCGATCTCGACCGTCTCGTGGCCCAGGGAGGTCGCGACGTGGAGCCCTTGGAAGATCGCGCGCTGGGACTCGAAGTTGTAGCGGTCGGGATTCATGCGGGGCTCGACACGGGGACGGGAGGGCGCGGATGGCCGGGCCGCAGGGACCCGAAGGCTCTTCGGCCCGAATGCCGAAGAGCTTGAGGCCGGTGTGCGCGAGCGCGAACCCCGTGCCGCCTACGGTTCGTAGTTGAACAGACTCCCCACGCCCGCCTCGTCCTCGGCGGCGCGGTTCCAAGCGCGGTGCACCTTGCCCATCGTGTTGGCCGTCAACCGGCGACCCTTCATCGCGCGCGTCACCATCTTGTGCGTCAGCTGCTCGGTCGACGCAGCGACGAGGTCCTTGGGCTTCAGGCCGCGCTCGGCCATCAAGTCCGCGAGTGGCTGTTCGCCGAGATCGTGCCCGACTTCGTCCTTCATTCGGTCTCTCGCTTCTGCGCGAACATCCACGCGTACAGGGCCGGGTCCGCGTAGGTCTGCGTCCACGAGTCGTGCCCGACGCCCGGGTAGACGGTCAGGCGTACGCTCGCTTCCACCGCTTCGAGGGCGCGGACGAGCATGCGCGACTCGTCGGCCGGCACGACGCTGTCACTCGCGCCGTGGAACGCGTGGATCGGGACGTCCTTTGCGCGTAGGAGCTCGTCGAGGTCGAAGCCGCCGGCTGGGACGCGGTCCTGCCAGAGCCGGCACGGATCCCCGCCGCCGCAGATCGGCACCGCCGCCGCGAAGGTGTCGGGGGAGCTGGCCAAGAGCCCCCAGGTCCCGTAGCCACCCATGCTGAGCCCGGTGACGTAGATGCGCGTGGGGTCGGGGAGCGTGAGCGCTCGGACCTCGTCCAAGAGTGCCTCGAGCGTCTCGGGCTTCCACCACGCATCGCTTGGGCACTGCGGCGCGACGACCACGCAACGCGACAGCTCGGGGATCTCGCCCGTCAGCTTGGGAGGCCCGTGCACGCGCACGAGTGACAGGTCGTCGCCGCGCTCTCCAGCGCCATGCAGGAACAGCAAGAGCGGCCAGCCGTCGGGTGGCACGTCGGACGCGACGGGAACGTGCAGTAGATAGCTGAGTTGCTGGCCGCCGACGCTCGTGCCCATCGTCCGCTCGTGCTCTCCGCCCGCGATGCGAGGCGTGGCGGCCGGCTGCGAGCGACAGCCGGCAGCGGCGAAGAGCGACAGGGTTGCTGCGATCGGGAGCTGGCGCATCGATGCAGTCTAGTGAACGACGATGGCTCGCCGCCGACGCGTATTCGCTGGATACTCGGAGAAGGCGCAACGTAGCCAGGGGCGGCGAGGGCCGGCGAAACGTGACACTTATTCTCGGACGGGCCCTTAGTACCGCCAGCTCGTCAGATC
>JAAELL010000295.1 GCA_024226735.1 bacterium
AGCGGTCGAGCAGCTCGCGGCGCGCCCGGGCGGGCATGACCTCGTCGGCGATGGTTGCGTTGAGCTCGGCGAGCATCTGGATGCGATGCCGATCGTGCAGTCGCCGCATGAAGCGCACCCCTTCGAGATCGATCAGCGTGGGGATGGTGCTTCCGGCATCGCTTGCGAGATAGACGTGGATCGCCTGCAGATCGCCGTGTAGAGCGCAGGTGCGGTGCAGCTGCAGGAGCAGGCCGAGGAGATGCTTTGGGAGGTCGGGGGTGTGGCGGTCGTCGGGTCCGAGATCGGCCAAGCGTGGCGCCTTGCCGAGGTCCTCGAGCACGACCAGCGACGAAACGGGGATTCCGCGTTTGCGGCGCTCGACGAAGGCCAGTGGTCGTGTGGCGCCGATCCCGCGAATCAGGAGTCCGTGGCCCGCTACCCACGCGCGGCGTCCGGGTGACCCGCGCAGGACGTCGGCCAGGCGCTTGCGCACACTCGTCTTCACGACCTCCTTGACCACGAGCGAACGGTCGCCGACTTCGACACGGCTCACGTTCGAGCGGTGGTCGCACTTCAGCAACGCGGGGCCGGCCTGCGCAACGGCGCGGCGGTGGGCAGTCAGCGCTTCCTGCACGTGCGAGGTTGGAAACGCCGCAACGCGCATGCCGCGGCCTTCGTCGCAGCCGACCGAGCAGAACCCCTCGCCCGCCCGCAACGTGCGTCGCGTGCGGCCGTCGTAGTAGTCGAGTGCGCGTGACTGGCTCGCACGGCCGACTTCGCGCAACAGTCGGCGCTCGGCTGCGATGCGACTAGGGCCGAGCCCGAGTGCCGCAATGCGATGGCGCATGCGGTTCGTGCGCGTCTGTCCCGCGTGATGCAGGGAGAAGTCCAGGAAGGCGATGTCGCGAATGCGGTCGCCAGCGCGCTCGAGGCGACGCACGCGCTGCAGGTCGATCAGCAGCGGTTCCTTTTCGCCGACGAGGATGTTGCCGACGTGGAGGTCCCCGTGCACGTAGCCCGCCCGATGGAGCGTTCGCACGAGTTCGCCCACGTTGCGCAACAGGCGGTGCTTCTCGAAGGGGTCGCCATCGAGTCTGCACCCGAGCGTCTGTGCGCCCGTGACGAAACGTGTCACGACCAGCGCGCCACCACCGGAGCGCTGCGCCATGGCGAGCGGTTCGGGGACAGGCACGCCGGCTTCCCGTAACTGCGTAAGCGCCTTCCACTCGCGCTCTGCGCTGGTATGGCCGAGCCAACCTCTCAGACGCGCGATCGCTCGCCCGGCAAATGTCGAGCGCGCAGCCGCGGGCCGGTACTCCTTGACAACGACGGGTTGCCCCAGAGCGGGCAGATCGAGACGCAGGGTCCTGCGATAGTCGGATTCGGAAAGGACCTGCGATCTGCCGGCCGAAGGATTGTCGAGGAATGCCTCGACCCCTCGACGAAGCGTCTCTTCTCCCGCGATCCAGCGCGTCTTCATCGACAGATTTCCGCATACAGGGTGCGCAGCTTTGCCACGTGGGCGCGCCAATCGTGGTTGCCCGCCATGGCGCGTGCGCGGGTGCCGAGATCCCGACGTGCGCTCCCACTGGCGAGGGTGTCCATGGCGGATGCGTAGGCGGTGGGATCGTCGGCGTCCTCGATCACGCGACCGCAGTCCCCGAACAACTCGCTCGCCCCCGCATTTGCACTGACGATCACGGGAAGGGCTGCGGCCGCCGCCTCCAGACAGACGAGACCAAAGGCGTCGTAGCGCGACGGGAAGAGCAGGCCGTCGGCGGCGACGTAGACCTGTTCGAGATCACGGCGTTCACCGAGGAAGACGACGCGCTCGTCGAGGCCGAGCTGCCGTGCTTGTGCCCGCCAGCGCTCGGGTGCGTCCTTGCCCGCAACCCACAGCTGTGTCGCGGGGTCGGTCGTCTCTGCCAGCGCTTCGATCGCGAGGTCGAGGCCCTTGCGACGCCAACCACTGCCCGCAAACAGCCAGACTGTCGCGTTCTGAGCACCGAACTGCGCGCGCAGGCGTTCGCGCGCGTCGCCCTGGCGCTCGGGCGCGAAGCGCTCCACGTCGACACCGCAAGGGATCACGGGGAGACGCGCTTCGGGCACGCCGTAGCGCGCGGCGATCTCGCGCTGCACCATCGCAGAGACGCATTGCCCGACGAGCTTTGGGTCGCGAAAGATGCGGCGTTCGAGCGCGAGCAGCGTGCGATGGCGTGGCGAAAACCTGCGCCAGCGTGCGCCACGGGCACCATAGGTTTTCTGCATGAAGTCAGCGTGGCTTCCGCCACCGACGTGCAGGACGTCCTGATCCAGGGTGCGGCTGAAGGCGTGCACGGCTTCGAAGTCGTTGTTCGCGAGCGCGCGGTGGACGTTTCTCGCGAACGCCCGCACGCGCAGCGGCTGCCAGAAGCTCGGCGTGGCGAGGCGCGTGAGGTTGACCCCCGGGGCAGGCTGACCCTCGCGGCACAGGACGTGGACGTCGTCGCCGGCCCGCACGAGCTCGCGTGCGACGTTCCAGGCCACCTGCTCGCCCCCGCCGGCGGCGTCTTCGAAGCGTTCGATCACGAGCGCTACGCGCATGGCAAGGGCGATCAGCGAGCGCGGCGGCGGGAGAGCAGGACGCCACCAAAGGCCGCGACGGCGAACGAGGCC
>JAAELL010000296.1 GCA_024226735.1 bacterium
GTCGCGTCGTCGCTGCGCCTTGCAGCGAACGCGTACGCACCGACCAAAATGCCGCACAAGAGTGACTCACACCACTAGCACGAGTCCGATGAGAAGAATAGGACGTTCGTGGATAGCGAGCTTCATGGTTTCACCTGATGGTTGACGATCATTCCCATGAGATGTGCATCTTGAGCTTCTGTCAAGTCTCCACGCTCAACGTGGCATTTGACGCGTGCCGATCGGCTTGAATTCGGCGCGACTCACGCTGTTGCGGGTTCCTACTCAGTAGCTGGTTCAGAGCGACCGGTGAGCCATACTCGGACGCGCTCGGCGCCGTTCGCATCCCTGACTCGACGATATCGGGCGACTCTCCGCGGTGGCTATAGGTTGCGGAACGATCGACGATCTGTCGGAGGCGATCAACACAGCCCGGGTAGGGGTCTGGAAGGAGAACATGCGTCCCCTCTTCGAGCGCGATCGTCGATGTCGACAGCACGAGCACGGCCACGCACGGCGAGTGCAAGGAGTGCATGAACATGAGCTACACGAACCGAGCTTTCCGTTACGCCCCGCTCCAGCTAGACTAACTGCAGAGCACAACCAGGACCTGGTGCCGCCCCGCCGAGCGATCGGCCTGGGGCGAGGCACCAGGTCTTTTTCGTGGTCCGGCTCTCCTACCCATGCACCGGCTTCGATCTCGACGAACCTTCGCTGTCTCGCTGTTCCTGCTCGCGCTTTCCGCCTGCGGTGGGGGCAGCTCGAGCGCTCCGGTCCAGGTCGAGGAGCCCCCCGAGGGCAACACGCCCGGTCTCATCTTCGAGCACCCGCGCTCGAGCGCGACGCGCAGCACGCACTTCATCGTCGACGCCAACCACCAGGGCCGGGCGGACGCGGTGCGCATCGTCGATGTTCTCGGCGGACGCCTCGTCGACATCTACGACGAGGACGAGATGGGCGACCAGCATCTGGTGCACGAGGACTTCGTCATCTCGCCGTCGCTCGTCTCCAACGGTCAAGACATCGTCGTCGAGCAGCACCCGGTCACCGGCGAGACGCGGCTCGTGATCCGTTACCCCGCCGACTCCGAGCCCTTCCGCTCGGCCTTCCGCGACGGCGGGCAGCTGACGCGCGCCGACGGCGCCCTGATCCGCGTGACCGACTTCCCGTTCGATGCCAGCGTCTTGTTCTCGGTCGTGCCGCGCGACGCGGCGCTCGTCGTCCAGTTCGACGACCTGCTCGACGCGACGACGTTGAGCGAGGCGACGTTCGTCGTGCTCACCGGGACGCCGCCCGAGATTCCGTTCGAGGGGCGACTGCGCATCGACACCAACCACGGCGACCTCGCGCGCCTTCCCGGAGACACCGAGCAGCGCTTCTACACGACGCGTGCACTGTTCGATCCGACGGTGTCGGAGCTCGAGGCGCTCGGCGCCGATCCGCCGCTCGCGCTGCAGGCTTCCGGCTTTCCCGCGGCGACGCTCGTCGACCGCGCGAACCTGATGGTGCGCATTCCGACGCGCCGCGTGCCGCTGATCGGTCAGACCGAGATCCTGACCAACGCCAGCGGGAAGGGGCTTGCATTCAACGGTAACGGTTCGCGCGACGTCGGCTCGCAGACGCGCGACGTCCTGCGCGCGATGCGTGCGGGCGGCGCACCGACCGACCCCGACCGCGGCTACCTTCCGGACCAAACGGCGCCGCGCCTGCTGGGGGAGTTCGAGGCTGAGATCCTCGTCGCGCCCCAGAAGCTGCCGGGCAAGGGCGCGCGCTTTCTGCTGCCGCAGCTCGCGCTTCCCGCGCCGTGCGCGAAGACGCCGGCCACGGGGGATCTGATCCTCCAGCCGGGCATCATTGCCGAGGTGCTCCCGTACGACGGTGCGCTCTCGGCCGGCCTCGTCGTCGACGTCCCCGTGCGCTTGCTCGCGCATCCGCTCGCGTGGGCGGCACCGGAGGAGTGGATCCCCGAAGCGGTCGGCGCGGCGACTCTGCGTTCGGCCTGGGACGACGCAATGGACGTCGGGCTCGAGGGCTGCTTCTTGCGCCTGACGCCCGAGCCGCAGTTCCCGGGCGCGGGCGTCTCGACGAGTGCTGTGTTCGGGCTCTTGTTCAACGAGGCGATGGCGGTCGAGCCGTTTGTCGAGCTCGATGCCGCGCTGCTGTCGCGCGCGCCGCTGGCGCTGCCGGGGACGGCTTCCGAGGAGCTCGTTCCCGGAGAGTTCGCGACGTCTCTCGATCAGCGCGAGTTGACGTTCGTCCCGCTCCTGCCGCTCGCGCACGCGAGTGGCGCGTCCGAGAGCTACTTTTGGAGCCTCTTGCCGGGCGCACGCGGCGTGCAGGATCTCTCGGGAAGGCTCCTCGCCGCGTCCCTGCCGGCGATCGAGCTGCGACTCGATCCGACTGGAGCGACCCAGCGCACCGGGGGGCGCGTGCAGCGCTTCACCGAGATCGACGAGGACCCGCCCTTCGGTGGGACCGCCGAATGGACCGGTCAGCACGTCTACGACCTGGACGCGCGCCGGCTGCGCCCGAGGCCGGTCATTCGGTTCTCCGGGCTCGCCGACCGGACGCAGCCGATGGCCGCACTGATGACGCCGACAGCCGGTGTGCGCGAGCCATTGACGCACTTCGGGGCGCGCACGCAGATCCTGTGGCGGCACTCGGATCTCGACCTCGACGTCGCCAACGCGGCCGATTGGAACATCGACGTCGAGGGCCTCTCCTGGTCGCCGATCGACCAGGTCTCGGTCGACACGTACGACGCGTTCGAGATGCGGCTCGCGCACGCGGCGGTCTCGCCCGACGAGCTCTTGGGCGGCAACGGTGCACCGGCGTTCCCGGCTTCGGGGCTGGGGGGCCTGTACGAGCCGAACGAGCTCGGCGAGCCGCGCATCGTTCACGATCGCTTGCTCGGCTACGACGTACAGCCCGGGGACGAGTACCCCGCGCCGGGCGGACTGCGCCTCGTGCCGTTTCCGTGGAACCGCACGACGCCTTCGACCGAGTGGACGCACTACACGTGGCGCGACACCGCCATCCAGACGCGGGCGGCGAACGCGGCCAGCGTGCCGCCGCAGCAGTGGTTCTTCGCGCTCGGCTTGCCGCTGCCGCCGGTGACGTTCTATTCGCCGGGCAACGCGCAGTCGGCGGGCCTTCCGCTCCTGATGGACTTCCGCTGCTACCCGGACGACCCGTCGTCGGGCCGGAACCTGTTCGACACTTCGCTGGCGGTGCCCACCACGACGGGGCCCTTCTTCCGCGCGTTCACCGCGGGCGGGCTCGACACGTCGGGGACGCCGGTCTTCGTCGACCCCGATCTCGAGGCGCAGGCAAATGGCGGCTTCGACCCGACGTCGCTGCCGTTCCCAGGTGCGCCGACGGCCGGGCGCGACGCGCAGTTCTACGTGGGCGCGGTCGACTTCGTCGTGCGCGTCAGCCGCTCCGTCTCGATCTGGAAGCCGGCCATCGATCCGGCCGGCGGCGTCTTCTCGAGTCCGAGCTACACCGGCCCGCTCGTCGCGACCATCGAGCCCGCGGGCACATCGATCGAGCTCGCGTTCCGCGCGACTGGCGTCGTCGAGAACGACGAGGCGGAGACGGACGCGGGCACGCTCGACGCGTACGGCGACCACTACGCGGCGCCCGAGCCGCACGACGCGGCGCTCGCGAACCTCGACGAGCTCGGTGTGCCGTTCCTCACCTTGGGCGAGAGCTCGTGGCGCGGGGTGGACGAGATCGGTGGCCGCTCGTACTACCAGGTGCGGGTGACGTTCCGAGCCAATCCTGTTACGGGGGATCTGCCGGAGTTGGCGGCGTTGGGGCTGGGCTGGAGCGAGTAGGTCGTGGCGAGCGTCACCGCCTGCTCGAGATTCTCGGGTGGAGAAGGACATGACGGGGTGTCCGCTCGCCGGTCAGTCCGAAGTGTCCGTCTGTCCGAGCGTGACCGCGATGCGAGCCCGCGCGCGCGACACGATCTTGCGGACCGCGTCCTCGGACCGGTCCAGGCGCGTCGCGATCTCGCCGTAGGGCATCTCGCAGATCTGCCGCAGGCTGAGCGCCTCGCGCATCGTGTCGTCCAGCGCATCGAAGGCGCGCTCGAGCTGTTCCAGCTCTTCCTTACGCAACGCTCGGCCGACCGGGTCGATCGACGTGCGGTAGGCCTGGGCCAGGTCGCGCCAACCGTCGTTCGAGGCTGCGGGGGCTTGCTCCCGGCGCGGATCCCGCTTGGCGCCGCGATGGTAGGCGTAGCGGTCGCGGAGCTTGCGCAGGGCCGCCTCGCATAGCCAGCTCCGGAACGCAGCGTCGCCCCGGTACTCGTACTGGTCGGCGCGCTTGAGGACCTCCCGGCACACCGATTGCGCCAGGTCCGACGCGGATTCGCGCGCCCTGGTCGCCGGGTCGAGGCGCATGCGGATGAACGCGCGGAGCATCCCGTAGTTGCGGGTCACCAGCTCGTCCAGGGCCGCCTCGTCGCCGGCCTGGCTCGCGCGCAGGAGCTCCGCGTCGCGGTGCGGCGTCTCATCCGTCTCTCGTGTCCGGTCATCCATCCAAGCGGCCTCAGGCCCCCAGATCCTAGTGGTGTGATGCAGACAGTTGCAGTCATATCCCGGCCCGCCTGCACGTGCCACGGCGTTGCGGCTCCTCCGAAACTCCACGAAGTTGCATCGTCGCCGCGCCTTGTGGCACGCACACGCGAACTCGGGATAAGACCGCAACTGTCTGCATCACACCACTAGTTGCACGCCGGTCGATCGGCACGCGCGAGCAGCCGAGCGCCCCCTCGGGGCGGCCTCGAGAAAGCCGGCAACTCTGTCCCAGCTGCCGTGCTCCTTCCTTTCGAGGGAGCCGACCGAGCCCCGCGCCGGCCCGGAACGTCCGGGTAGAGGCTGTGCCCTGATCCTGCCTTTTCTCGTCACACGGCTCGTCGACCTGCCTTTCGGGAGCAGGCGAGACCAGGCCTGGACCAAACCGCGTTGGGCGTTGGACTGCGGCGCACCGCTGATCAAGCAGCGACACGCGCCCACCGTCCTCGCCCGAAAACGTAACGCGCTCGGGCGTGACGTCGAACGCGGTCAGGGAGCCGCCGAAGTCGAGGATGAGCTCGAGCTCACTCTCCCCGGTGCCGAAGCGCCGGTCGAGGTCGAAGCCCTGCTCCAGGCCGCGCGCGTCGTTCTTGTACCACTCGACGGTGCCGTCGCGGCGCACCTCCATGCGCTCGCCGCCGCGCGCAACACGCGGCGATGAGCAACCGAGACCCGAACGAGCCTCCCGCGCATGACGTGGACGAGGGGATGCGAGCCGCGTTCCAAGCGCTCAGTGGCGCGACTGGGCCCCTGTCGTGAGTCAGGCGATCCTCCGCGTGCGCAACCACGAGGCTGTCCACGGGCGCTCGGCCGTCGAACCAGCCCCTACTCCAGAGCCGCCTTGACCGCGTCCCAGTCGACGTCGAGCGGCTCCCACTCGCTACCTTCCGACGCGCTCTCGCGGATCGCCTCGATGCGCTCCTTGTGCTGGGGGTGCGTCGAGATCCACGACAGGGAATCCGGCACGTCGCCGTAGAGCTCTTCGAGCTTCTGGAAGAACTCCGCGAGCGCGGTCGGATCGATCCCCGCCGCGACCATCAGCCGGACGCCCTCGAGGTCGGCCTCGGTCTCCTGGTCCTGGGAGTAGTCGTTGACGCTCGCGAGGCTGAAGAGCTCGACCGCGATCGACAGCAGTCCCTCGGTGTTGCCGATCAACACCGAGAAGCCGGCCATCAGACCGAGCGAGTGCGCGATGCGCCGCAGGCCGTGGCGCTCGGTGACGTGCGCGATCTCGTGGGCGAGGACGCCGGCCACTTGCTCGGGGCGGTCGGATTCGAGGATCAGACCCGTGAACACCGTGATGTAGCCACCGGGCAGGGCGAACGCGTTCGCCTGCTCGTTGTCGATGACGCGGAACACGAGCTCGACGCCATCGAGAGAGAGGTGCGGCTGCATCCGATCGAGCATCTCTTGGATCGCGTCACGCACGACCTCGTCCTCGATCTCCTCGCCGCCGGCGTCCATGGCGTCGACGACGGCTTCACCGATCGCTTCGTCGACGCTGTAGGGGAGCGCGCCGACGACACCGTCGATGCTCGCGCGGAACAGCCTGGGCAAGCCCCAGAAGGCGACCGCGACGACCGCGAACGCGAGCGTGCAGCCCAGCATGTGACGCGTGCGCGTCGACACGCGCTCACCGGCGAGGCGCGAGAGCGCATCGTTGACGTCGTTGCCGCCGGTGCCCTCCAGCCCGTGCAGGAACCCCGGTTCGTCGCAGAACACTGTCGTGCGCCGGTCGCCCGAATGGACGAGGACCATGTCGCCGTTGGCGCGCTCGAGCTTGATCCCGCTCCAGCGCATCTTGTGGCTGCCCGCGTCCGTGCGCGCTTCGATGCCCTCGGTGGTCAACAACAGGCGCGCCTTCTGACGTCCGCCAGGGGTGCCCTTCACGAACAGGCCGCCGTCGAACTCGTCGCGGAGCGCGTAGGGATCCTTCTCTTCAGCCATGACTCGTCCGCCGGACCGTGGTCGTCAGCTCGCCGATGCCAGCCACTGCGCACGTGCACACCTCGCCGTCCGCGAGCGGCCCGACACCCGCCGGCGTTCCCGTGAGGATCAGGTCGCCCGGGTGCAGGGTGAGGTGCCTCGACAGCGCCGCGATCGCGTGCGGCACGTCGACGACCAGATCGCGCGTCGAGGCGTCCTGGCGCAGGGTCTCGCCGACTTGCGCGGTGACCCGCAGGTCGCTGATGTCGAGGAAGTCGCGCGGCACGAAGCACGGGCCCAGAGGGCAAGTGCCATCGCTGTTCTTGGCGCGGAACCATGGATGGCGCTTCTCGCGGTCCGAGCCCTGCAGGCTGCGCAGCGTCAGGTCGTTGGCGACGGTGTAGCCCGCCACGTGCTCGTTGGCATCCTCGACCGCGATGTCGCGTCCCCCGAGCCCGATCACGACCGCCAGCTCGGCCTCGTGATCGAAGCGTCCGCCGTACCACGCCGGAACGTCGACGACCACGCCGTGGGGGACGAGCGTCTCGGGGAGCTTGTTGAAGAACATCGGCTCGGCTGGGACGGCCTCGCCGAACTCCTCGGCGTGCGCGCGGTAGTTCTTGCCGAGCGCGAGGATCTTGCCGACGTCGCGCGGGTCGATCGGCACGTCGACGCCGGGCGGCGCGTTGCCGTCCCACTCGATGTCGACCGGCGTCCACTCGTCCCAATCGTCCCAGTCCTCGGCGGGCAGGCGCGCATTGAGTTGACCGGCGTCGAACCAACCCGCCTCGAACAGACCGAGCAGATCGGTCGGCTGACCCTTCTGCATCAAGTACGCCGAGAGATCGAGCAGTCGCACGCCGTCGTCGAGGAGGAGGCGCTTGCGACTTCCGCTCTCGCGGAAGACGCGCACCGTACGAGCGGCGGACGTCATGGCCGGGAGTATATCAGCGCGGCGAAGTTGTCAACGAAACGCGATCTCCAACGCGTCCGAGAAACCTTGCATCCCGCTGTCCTGATACCAGCACTGGAAGTACCAGCTGTCGCCCGGCAGCACTGGGATCGAAAAGTCCTGCGTCAAGTCGACGGTGAAGCGCGCCGACCCGCCCCCGGTCGACACCGCGCCGCTGCCGCCGAACGGCAATCGCTGGGTCTCGGGGTGTACGCAGCTGAGCCCGAAGGTGCCGGGGGATTCGTACGAGGCCGACTCGGTGCTCCAGACGAAGATGGCCCACTCGCCCTTCGGCAGGAAGTCCGCGGTGAGCTCGAGGCTCTCCGCTGCCGAGTCCGCTTCCCCGGTTGCCGTCAGCAGCGCCGACCGACCGGTCGAGTTCTTGGCGTTGGGCGAACAGTAACGGACACCGAGCTCGCTCGAGGCGGGCGCCGGCGCGGGAGTCTCCTCGTCCGAACAGCTCGTCCAGGCGAGCAGTCCCGCGAGCCCGAGGCAGCCGAGGCGCGCACTCACTGGGCGCGACACTCAGCGAGCGTCAGCAGCGCGTAGGAGGTCGCGAGCACGGGATTGCCTTCCCACCAGCGCGGCGCGTTCACGTTGACCCACGAGCCGTCGATCTTGCTCTGCATCGACAGAATGCGGCCGGCGAGCTGCGTGCGCCAGGCGTGTTGGGCGCCCGCGCCGTCGGTGATGACATCCGCGCCGAACACGTTCAGCGCGCGCGCCATCGAGTGGAAGTAGTAGTACAGCCCCTGGTACGCGGCCGTCGGGTCGGGCGAGTGCTCCATGCCCGGGTTGATGTCGAGCGTGTAGTTCTCCTGCAGCCACTTCCAGCATGCCTCGACGCGCGGGTCGTCCTTCTTCAGGCCGGCGAAGACGAAGCTCTTGAGGAGTGCGTAGGTCATCGACCCGTACGAGCGCGGGATCTTCTTGCCGCCCTCGAGCTCGACGTAGCCGGCCTTGGAGTTGCCAGGGTAGTACGCCGCTCCCCCGTCCTCGCCGGAGACGATGACGACGTCGCCGTCGGCGACCTCGGTGTCGTTCGATTCGGAGCGGTTCTGACAGCGCTCGAGGAACTTGACCGCGCGCTTGTAGGCGGTGTGGTCCTCGTCGAGCCCGGACGCGGACAGCGCCTCGAGCGCCATCTGCAGGTTCGAGAGGTCGGGACGCTCGTCGCCCCCGTAGCCGATGCCGCCGTAGTAGGCGTCGCCCTCGGAGTAGCCTTCGCCTTCGTCGCTCTGCAGGTTCACGAGGAACGCCTGCGCGCGCTCGATCACCTCGCGCCAGCGGGCGTCGCCCGAGCGCACGAAGGCCAGGATCGCGGCCGACGTCACGTAGTTCGGAACGCGGCCCTGGTGGATCGAGCCATCCTTCTTCTGTAGGCCGGCGAGCCAGACAAGGCCTTGGTCGCATGCGGACTGCAGCGCCTCGGGCCGCGGCTGCGGGCCGGACAAGAGGGCGCCCAGCACCATGGCGGTGAGGCCGGCGTCGGCTTGTCCCGGCGCACCCCAGCGGCCCGGTTCGACCTGAGACTTCAGGAGGAAGTTCATGCCGCGCGTGCGCGCGCGGTCGACCTCCTCCTTCTTCGCGTCCGAGAAGCCGGGCAGCGGCTTCGAGCCGATCGGAATCGCCTTCTCCTTCGTGAGCAGCTTGCGGTATTTCGAGAGCTCGAGCACCGCGTGCGCAGTCGTGACGACGCGACCCGCAGCGCCGTCCCAATAGCCTTCGGGCTTGCGGCTCGCCAAGAGCTGCACCGTCCGCTTGCGCGCGCTCGTCTCTTCCTTGGCGAAGGTCGGCATGCCGACGTCGGGGTCGGACACGCCCTCGGTCGCCAGGCGCTTGAGCGCGGCGCCGAGCGCGTCGCGCGTCGTCTCGTCGAGGTGCACCGTCAGCGCCGCCGCGGCGACGCTCGTCGCCGCCAGGCGCTCCTTGCCGGTCGCCCCGTCGTCGGCGATCCAGCCGGCGCCGTCCTGGCGCCCGGTGAGGTAGTCGAGCGCCTTGGCGACCAGCGGCCCATCGCCGCGCCGGTACTTGCGAGGGCTCGCCGCGAGCGCGCGCAGGACCCACCCGGTCGACGCAACGCCGTCGCCGTACGCGCCGGTCTTGGCGTCCTGCACGGAGCGCAGCCAGCGGATCGACACGTCCACTTCCTCCTTGAGGTCGGGCAGTGCGTCGCCCTGCGCGGGGGCGAGGGGCGTGAGGCCCGAAAGGGCCAGCAGGAGGGACAGCGCGAGGAGGGCGGGCTTGTTCATGGGCGTTTCGTTCCGGGCGGCGGACAGCATTAACGTGCGAGACGTGCCGGAGTTCAACCGCTCGAGCCGTACTCGTGGGGTCCTCAGGGCCCCGGAACCAGCCATACGACCGTGTGCAGCGTGCTGGTGGAGAGCTTACTCGCTTCGAACGCGGAGCCGGGGGCGAGCTTCCACCCCGTGTGGACCACTTCGAGGCGGGCCGGCTTGGACGGGCGCGCGAGCAGGACGATCCCGTCGGCGTCGCTCGTGCCGGCGAGCTCGCCGTCGGCGAAGACGTGCGCCCCCGCCACGGGCGGCGTGTACATGGGGCGCAGCAGGCGATCGGGCGAGTCGCCCTCCGTGTCGTCGCGTGTCCGCCCGTCGAGTACCAAGAGCTCCAGTCCCCAGCCGGGCTCGAGGCTCACCTCCAGCACGAGCTGATCGCCGTCCTCGTGGGCGGCCGTGAGGTCGCCGAGGGTCGGGCAGTAGCCGTCGGCGGAGATCGTCCACCCGAGCGGGGCGTCGCGTGGAACGCGGCCGACGGTTTCGCCGGAGCGGACCGTGCGGCTATCGGGGAAGCGCCAACGCGGTCCACGAAACGCGATGTGCAGGCTCTCGATGGGCTCGCCGTTCTGGGCATCGGTGGCGCGCACGACGAGCTCGAGCTTGTCGACGTCGTCGGCGAGCACGAACGCGAGGTCCTCCGCCGGCGCGCTGGTCTCGACGTGCGCGGGCAGCAACGTGTAGCCGTCGAGGGACGTGGGCGTGACGCGGTAGCGACCGACGGGGACGTCCGCGAAGTCGAAACGCGAGGTGGCGTCCTGGCCGAAGCGGCGGCCGACGACGGGGATGCGCGACAGCGGACGGTTGGGGGTGTTCGTCCACAGGGTGCGCAGCACGTCGCCTCCGTCGATCGACTCGAGCACGACGACGACGTTCAGCACCTGCGTGTTCCCGCGGCTCGTGATGGTCCCAGCGATGCTGCCCGCGACGCTGCGCTGGGCTGCGACGAGGCGCCCGAGGTCACGCTCTCCACCGGACAGCTCGATGGTCTCGAGCGTCGATTCGCCGTAGGGCGGCTTGAGCCGCAGGTGGTAGCTGCCGAGCTGCAGGCCGCGGATGGCGAACTGTCCCTCACCGTCGGTCGTCGCGCTCTTCCAGCCCTCGGGGTCGCGCGGCGCGGCGCCCGAGGTGCGCGGGGCGAGCCCGACGACGACGTCCTCGAGCTCGCGGCCATCCTGGTCGACGACCGTACCCTTCACCGCGGCGAGCGCGCTGACCTGGACCGTGACGTCCTGTTCGGCCGCGAGCGGCCAAGCGAGCAGCGTGCTCCCCGACCAGGTGCCCTCGCTGTCCTCGACCGCCAGCAGCGCCGTGCGCTCGGGATCATTCGATCCCCAGTGGCGCCGCCACTGCACGACGAGGCCCGCCCCGTCGTCGCGCGCCGGCGCCGTGGGCCACTCGCGCAGGACCTCGCCGTCGAGTCCCTTGCGCTCGACGATGCGCGCCTTCCACTCGTGCGCATCGGGCTGGGGCGGACCGCTGACGCGCAGGCGCAGGCGCGGTCCGAGGTGGGCGCGCAGCTCGAGATCCCCTGGCGCGCTCGCGTCGTGCTCGACCGGGCGCGGCGTGTACTCGAGGCGGCGGCCGTCGGGGCCGACCATGGGCGGGTTGAACCGGAAGCTCGGGAACTTCTTGCTCGTCTGGAAGTAGCCGTCGGCGTCGGTCTCGACCGTCTCCGAGGCGAAGCGCGCGGTGAGCTCGATCCGCACCCCCGCGAGCGGAGTGCCGAGGCTCGCCTCGACCACCCGGCCGTGGATGTGCGCCAGGGGCGTGACGGGGCAGCGGACCGTGATCTCACCCTCGAAAGCAGCGGCGGCCGCGACCCGGGTCGAGGCCGGCTCCAGCGGCTGGTCGCGGGGTGGGCGGGCGAGGATCCACAGACCCTGCTTCGGCACGAAGGCGAGCCGCACCGCGCAGAGCCCGGTCGCGTCGGCCTCGCCCCTGCCGAGCAGCTCGTCTTCCGCGCCCTTCACGATCACCCGCGCGCCCGGGATCGGGGCGCCGCCGGCCTGAGCGACGACCCGTACGCGCACTGTCCCGGCGCCCTGGTCCGCGCTCGATTCCGAACCCGCGTTCACCCGCTGGGCGGGGGCGGGCTCGTCCGTGCCTGCCTCCGCTGGGATCGGCTCGAGGGGCGAGGCCCCCGGTTCGCCGGGTGACGCGCCGGGGTGCGCGCCCGGGGGGGCGCCGCTGGCGGCCGGTTCGAGGCCTGATGGGCCCATCGAGCCCCAGAAGAGGGCTGCTCCGCAGGCGAGCACGGCGACGGAGAGGGCGAGGGCAGTCGGGGCAACGCGCATGGCTTGCGTCAACTATGGGCAAACGGGAAACCTGGGGAAAACTCGGTCATCGAACCAGCGGGTTGCGTGCGTATCCTTGGGCGACTAGAGGGTACTTCCCTCTCCAGCCCACCGAATTCTCCCATGGTTGCGCCGTCGACGAACACTCCTGATCCGACCCCTGACGCCTCGTCCTCCGTCCGCGAGCCGAAGTCCGCTGCTGCTTCCGCTGCTGCTGCGTCCGCTGCCGGCGCCTCCGGTGCCGGGCCGGTGCGGAGTCGCTGCCAGCGGACCGCGGTCTTCGTCAAGCGCCCGGATCCGGGAGCGGTCAAGACGCGCCTCGCGCCGGCGATCGGGGAGGCCCAGGCCGCCCGTTTGCAGAACGCGATGCTCGAGGATGCAGTCCGTATCCACGGGAGCCGCTCCGGTTTCGAGCTTGTCGTCGCCCCGCCGGGATCGGGACCGTGGTTCGAGGAGCATTTCGCGGGCACGCGCGTCTGCGAGCAGCGCGGGGAGGGGCTCGGTGAGCGGCTCGCGAATTGGTTCGCGGAGCAAGCGGATGCTCCGGGCTCGTCCGTCGTCATCGGCGCCGACTGCCCGAGCCTCGCGCCCGCGGTGATCGACGCGGCGCACGAGCGAATCGGGGAAGGCGTGGACGTCGTGCTCGCACCGGACGGCGGGGGCGGGTACGCGCTCGTCGGACTCGCGCGCCCGGTGCCGGAGCTCTTCACGCAGGTCACGATGTCGGCGCCCGACATGCTGCCTGCGACGATCGACCTCGCCACGTCGCTCGGCCTCTCGATCGAGCTCTTGCCCGTGCAGCTGGACGTCGACACCGAGGCCGACCTGCGTCGTCTGCGGCGTCAGCTCAACACGCTGCTGGAATCGGTCGGCCCTGGCCGCGACTTCCCGGCACGTACGCACGCCGTGCTGCTCGAGATCGCCGAGAGCTGTCCAGCCTAGTGGTGTGATGCAGACATTCGCAGTCGTATCCCGGCCCGCATGCACGCGCCACGGCGTTGCGGCTCCTGCGACCAATCCCAGTATCACCGTATTGGCAGCGAAGTTGAGTCGTCGCCGCGCCTTGTGGCACGCACACGCGAACTCGGGATAAGACCGCAACTGTCTGCATCACACCACTAGTATGGCCGAGCACACGTTTGTCCCGCTCGACTTCGAGCGGTTGACCGAGGAGCAGATGATCGCGCGCGCGCAGAGCTTCCGCGAGGAGCTCGCGCGCCGCCGCAGTGTCCGCCACTTCAGCGACGAGCCCGTCCCGCGCGAGGTGCTCGAGGAGTGCGTGTGCGCGGCGGGTTCCGCGCCTTCGGGCGCGCACAAGCAGCCCTGGACTTTCATTGTCATTACGGACGCCCAAGTCCAGAGATCGATCCGCGAGGCGGCCGAGGAAGAGGAGCGGCGCAACTACGGCGGCCGGATGAACGATGAGTGGCTGCGCGACCTCGCGCCGCTCGGGACCGATGCGAGCAAGCCGTTCCTGGAGATCGCACCGGCGCTGATCGTGATGACGCGCCACGCCTGGGAGGAGAAGGACGGCGAGCGCCGGCAGAACTACTACACGCAGGAGTCGGTCGGGATCGCGGCGGGCTTCTTGCTGGCGGCCCTGCACCATGCGGGGCTCGCGACGTTGACGCACACGCCGAGCCCGATGGGGTTCCTGCAGCGGATCCTGGGGCGGCCGGCGCACGAGAAGCCATTCTTGCTGATTCCAGTGGGGTACCCGGTGGAGGGGTGCGAGGTGCCGGACCTGGAGCGGAAGGCGCTCGAAGAGATCCTCGTTTGGGCCTGAGCGAGGCCTTCACCGTTGCCCGTTCGAGGGCGAAACTCCAGCCCTATCGGCTCTCGTGAATGTCGTTGCGCACGGCGACGCCGACCAACCAGGAGCCGCCCGCCATCATGCACCAACCCATGAAGTTGGTGGCTGGGTACAGAATGGCCTCGCCGGGCTCGGCGGCGGCGCACAAGCCCCCCAAGAGGAGGCTCTCCTGCACCTTCAGTGGGTGGATCTGGGCCTGAGGCCGCTGGGCCCCGGGCAGCCCCAACAGCGCTCCGAGGGGTGGACATGGCTTGGGGGGGCGGGCCCATTGGCGGGGGGGCGGACCATCCCTGCACCCACTGAAGGTGCAGGAGAGCCCAAGAGGATGGCGAGGATCCCGGAGATGAGTCTGCCGAGGGGGCTCATGACGTACCCGTGCCCGCGCTCTTTCCGTCCAACCGCACCGCCGTCCCGTACGCAACGACCTCCGCGGCCGCCCGTGCCACCTCACTGGTCGCGAAGCGGAAGCCGACGACTGCGTCCGCGCCGCGCGCGCGCGCCTCGGCGATCATTCGGTCCAAGGCCTGCTCGCGGGTCTCGGCGACGAGCTTGGTGTACTCCTCCACCTCGCCGCCGACGAGGTTCTTCATCGCGGCACGGATGTCCTTGAACACGTGGCGCGACCGCACGGTCGTACCGCGTACGAGCCCGAGCGAGGACTCGATCGTTCGGCCCACCACCGTCTCGGTCGTCACGACGATCATCGTTCGACCTTCCTGTAGGGATCGTAGGGGAGCACGCGCAGGCGCGCGCGGAGGGTCATCAGGAGCAGGAGACCGAGGCCGAGAATCGCTCCCAGGGCGAACGTCTTGGGAAGGGTCTCGAGCTCGGAGTTCGCGATCCCGATCACCCCGGTGACGATGAGTCCGAGTACGGCGCCGGTGAAGAGCAACCAGCTGAGCCGTTCGCCGGCCTGGTGCGCGATGTCCTCACGCAGTCGATCCCACTCGTAGTCGGCGGGCTCGCGTGGAGCCATCTGGCGCGCGATGAGCTGCAACGCCAGGTACTCGCTCACCTCCCGTACGAGGCCGGGTTCGCTCGCGAGCCGCGCCTGAAATCGGTCCAGCTCTTCGCCGCGCAGCTCGCCGTCAGCGAACGCCATGGCCAAGAGCTCGTCTCGGGTCGGTTCTCGTTCGGGCGGCATCACCGCGCCCCTTTCGTCTTCGTTCCGTTGCTCGCCCCGTCACCGGAAGGGGCGGCTTGGTCCCGAAGCATCGGGCCGAGCGCCTTCTTCAACCGCCGGCGCGCATGGAAGAGGCGTGACATGACGGTGCCTTCCGGGATGCCGAGGGACACGGCGATCTCCCTGTAGGAGAGTTCCTTGAAATGGCGCAGAGCGAGGATTTCCCGATCTCGTGCCGAGAGCTGCTCCAGCGCACTCTGGAAGAGTCGACGTTCCTCCTCTGCTTCGATTCCGGCCGACGGGCCAGGAGAGGGATCGACGATTTCCCAGTCGAGTTCTTCCCCGTCCGCGCCGACGGCGGTGAGCGACTGACGCTTCACGCGGCGGTTCTTGCGCAAGAAGCTGAAGCACGTGTTGCGCAGGATGCGGTGGAACCAGGGGAGGAACGGCTGCGAGGGGTTGTAGGTCGCGCGGGCGCTGAAGACCTTGAGGAAGGTCTCCTGGCACATCTCGAGCGCGTCCTCGCGTGATCCGACCAGCGAACGGGCGACCTGGAACGCTCGGCCGCGCAGGGTACGGGCGAGCTCTTCGAAGGCTTCGGGGTCGCCGGCCTGCACGGCCGACATGAGCTGGGTCGTCTCACAATGCATCTGGACGTCCCCATACTCCTGTTCGGGAGCGGCATTCACGGGCAATTGACGCTTTTCGGGGCGGTCCTCACTGCTATTCCCTACGCCGGGTGCCATCAGGGATTCGCTCTCCCCGCGGTACGGGCGGCGACCTGGAGCGCGTGTCGTGCGGCCCGGGCGCCGGCGCCGGGGGGGCCGAGCCGGCGGGCCGCGCGCTCCAGGTCGGCCCGGCGGGCAGCGCGCCAGGCGTCATCGGAGTAGGAGCGCGAGAGAAGCTGCGCGACCTCGTCGAGCGGGCCGTCGCCCTGGAAGCAGAACTCGGGCCAGACTTCGCTCCCGGCGAGGAGGTTGACCGACGCGAACCACGGCGTCGTCAGCAGCATGTTCTTCGAGCGCACCTTGAGGGCGCTGTCGATGCGGTAGACGACCACGGTCGGCAGGCGGTGGTGCAGGACGTCGAGCAGCACGGTGCCCGACACCGCGAGCGCCGCGCGCGAACGACCGAGCACCGCGTGCAGATCGCCGGTCACGACTTCGGCGCGCAGCGGGTGCGCGTCTACGATCGTGCGCGCGAGCTCGGCGTGGCGCGTGTCCGACTGGGCGATCACTACGGCGCCGCTCGCGCGCAGATCGGGCGTCTGGCGCACGAGGGGCTCGATGGCGCGCAGCATCCACGGCAGGTTGCGCTCGATCACGCCGCGGCGGCTGCCCGGGAGCAGCACGAGCCCGCGCCGCTCGGACGTGGGCGGCGGCGGCGCGAGCCGGGCGTGCACGTCGAGCAGCGGGTGACCGACGTACGCGCAGGGCACGCCGTGGCGCTCGAACCATGCGCCCTCGAACGGCAGGATCGTCAGGACGCGCTCGACGGTTCGCCGGTAGGCGGCGACGCGCCACGGCGCCCAGCCCCAGAACTGGGGGGCGATGTAGTGCACCGTCGGTACGCCGTAGCGAGCCGCGATGCGGGCCATCGGCACGTGCAGCGCGGGGGAGTCGACGGGCACGAAGACGTCGGGACGCTCGTCGCGGAAGGCGGTCGCGGCGGCCCGCAGCAGCCCCTCGTAGAAAGGCAGCTGGGCGAGCACGCTCGACACGCCCATCGCCGCGCGCGCTCCGGGGTCGGCGAGCGTCCGCACGCCGCTCGCGGCGAGGTCCGGACCTCCGAGGCCGAGGAGCTCGGGCGCCGGAGCGCCGAGCTCCGCGCACGCCCGGGTCAGCTCGCGCGCCAGGCCGGTCCCATGCAGCTCCCCCGAGGCTTCGGCGCACGAGACGAAGATGCGCAGGGGCCTCTGCGGCAGCCGCGTGAGCAGCGGCGCGGTCGGCGGCTCCGGCAGGGCGGCGAGGTCGGTCGCCGTGGCCTCCTTGTGCACCCGCAGATTCAGGAGGTAGTCGCCGAAGTGGAATGGCAGCGTCGCGAGCCCTCCAAACGCCCGTACCATCTCGCGGCGCGCGGCGCGCCGCGGATCGGGTCCGGCCGCGGCGCGGCTGTCGGAGTTGAGTGCGGGGGGCATGGAGGGACTCGAGTGTCCTGGATCCGAAGAGGATATCGGAGCCGATGGCCTCGCGTACACTGTCCCGATGCTGCGGCTCGCCGGGTTCTTCTTTGTCGTGTTCTTGGCCTTGCAGGTGCTACGCACCGTGCTCGGCCCCGTCCCCCTCATCGGCGCGGTGTTCCGCATGCCGCTGATCGGCTTCTGGGTCACTGCGATCCTGGTGAGCGTCGCGGCCTCGAAGCTCGCCGCCGACGCCCTCGACCGGCGCAAGCGGGCTACGCTGATCCGCGAGCTGGGCGCGGTCGACACACCGCACAACAAGGGCAAGCTCGGCTCGCTCTTCGTCAGCCAGGGGCGGGCCCGCAAGGCCCTGCCGTACCTGGAGACCGCCGTCGGCGGAGAGCCGGAGATCGCCGAGTGGCACTACCGCCTCGGTCAGGCGCGCCTCGCGACGGGCGACCGGGATGGGGCCAGAGAGTCCCTCGAGAGCGCGCTGGCGATCGACGAGGAGCACGCCTACGGCTCGGCGCTGATGCGCTACGTCGAGGCGCTCGCGGGCGAGGGGGAGAAGCAGCTCGAGCAGCTCGACCGCTTCGAGCGCAACCACGGCGAAAACCCCGAGAGTGCCTACCGGCGCGGCGCCGTCCTGAAGTCCCTGGGCCGCGGCGCGGAAGCGAGAGCGGCGTTCGCGCGCGTGCCGGAGATCGCGGCGAACATGGCGAAGTACCAGAAGAAGAGCAGCGCCGGCTGGGTGCTCAAGGCGAACCTGGCGCGGTTCGGCGGCTAGTGGGGTGTACCACGGGGCGTAGTTGGAGAGCGCGTGCATCGGGACGCGCGTCCGTGCGAGCTCCTCGAGCCGCGGCTCGACCTCGTCGAGCAGGCGGAACGCGTCTCGCATGCACGCCTTGAGCCCCGCGCCGTCGAAGGGCCGTCCGTCGGCGAAGAAGCGCGCGAGGAAGGTGGGCTCGTCGATCGCGCCCCGCTCGAAGTCGAGCCACGCGGTCGGGTGCTTGACGGCGATGAGCTAGTCGAGGCTCATGTCGAAGAACGCGGGGACCTCGACGTAGAACGGGTCGTAGACGAGCGTGCCCATGATGTCGAGGAGGATTGCGTCGGGCATGGGCATGATTCTAGCGGCGTGGCCGACATGCACTCGGTGCGAGCACGCGCCCTCCGCGCCGGCTCGGCGTTGCCGGCCACCTCGCGTAGCGCAGCGACTACGAGGGGCATCCGGCGCCTTGATCCGGCGCGGATGGTGCGCGTTCGCACTCGAGTGCATTGTCGGCCGCGCCTCGAGCGGCGGTCAAAATCCCATCCCGATACAGAACCCGCTCGATTCGCGGGGCGCGACGATCCGATATTCCCTTCGATCATGCCGCGCCTCCTTCTCTTGCTTTCAGCCGTCATCGCCCTGGCCGCCCCGCTCGGCGCCCAGGGCCGGACCATCAAGCTCGGCGACCTGGGTCTCACCCTCTCGCGGCCGAGCGGTTACACCGCCGTGCCGCTTCCGCCGCGCATGGAGTACACCGTGCTGCAGCTCGTCGAGGGCGGCGGGAGCCCCGAGGGCGAGGTGTCGCCCACGCTGCTCGTGCACGTCGTCGTGAGGCCCGTCACCGGCGTGCGGCGCGGCAAGATCGTCGACACCAAGACTTTCCTCGACCGCTTCATCCGGCCGAGGGCCTCGAAATCCCTGCGCGGCGGCGCGCAGCGCTACGGACACAAGCCCAAGCGCTTCGAGATCGAATGGGAGGACGAAGGGCTCGCGTACAAGTCGTTCGTCCACGGCTGGGAGGGGCCTTGGCGCACGGTCATCGTGCAGGGCGTCGCCAGTCCGGCCGACTACGACCAGCACCGCCGGCGTTGGCAGCAGGTCGCGGAGACGATGAAGCTGGAGAACCCGCGTGAGGACGGCGAGCGGGCCAAGCTCGAGCGCTTCTACGCCCAGCACCGGTTCGGAGACGTCGAATACCGGATCGACGTGCGGCTGGCCCTGGTCGACGGCTGGAAGGCCAAGGACACCGAGCACTACATCATTCTCTACAACGAGAGCAACGCGGGCTTCGTCGACCGGGTCGGGAGCGACCTCGAATCCCTACGGCGCGACCTCGAGCGCGATTTGCCGTCCGAGCATCGCTCGGAGAACGCAGCCACGGTGCGCCTTTGTCGGGACCGCGCCGAGTACCTCGCGTACGGCGGGATGAAGACCGCGTTGGGCTACTTCAGCCCGGCCGAGGAGGAGCTCGTCCTGTACCAACAGGAGCAGTCCGAGGGCGCCGACGAGACGTTCCAGACGCTGTACCACGAGGCCTTCCACCAGTACGTCTACACCTCGGCCGGGCATCTCGCTCCGCACTCCTGGTTCGACGAGGGGATGGGGGAGTACTACGCCGGCGCACGGCTCGAACGCGGGCGCGTCGACTCGATCGAGCTCTTGCCCAATAGCCTCGGGTTCATCCAGTACAAGGTCGCGCGCGGCGAGCACGCGCCCCTGTCCGAGCTCATCGCGATGGAGCAGGCCGACTACTACGCTGATGCGCAGCTGCACTACACGCAGGGCTGGAGCTTCGTCTACTTCCTGCGCACCTCGAGCGAGGTGCGGCGCAAGGGCTCGTGGGCGAAGATCCTGCCGACCTACTTCTCGACGCTCAAGGAGACGCACTCTCGCGAGTTGGGCGAGAGTACGTCGGGGGTCCAGCGCGTGCTCGCCGGGCAGGTCGCGCGTCAGGAGGCGTTGGCGGCTGCGTTCGCCGGCGTCGACCTGCGCCAGCTCGAGATCGCTTGGGTGCGCTACGTGCAGGGCCTCAAGAATTGAGCTCGGTGGCCCCTGACGCGCGGACGACGTCGCGCTTGGCCGGGTCCGGCTCCTCGTCCTCGGGCATCTTCTTTGGCTCGTCGGTGCCGAGGCTGCCGGCCTCGAGGTCGGTCAGCTCACGCAGGGTGAGCCCGCGCTCGTAGAGCCGCAGCTCGTCGAGCTCGACGACCGCGGTCGGTCCGTCGCTTCCCGGTCCGCCGCCGATGTACAGCGCGCTCTCCACCGACAAGAGTCGCTGGCGCGCGGGAAGCTCGACCGGGCCGTTGACCAAGTGCCAGTGGCGTGTGGCCGTCGCGACGGGGCGGTCGGAGGCGTACCAGCGCGCGACGAGCCCGTGCCGACCGGGGCGCACGACCAGCGCGACCTCGCGCCAGGCGCCGACGGGCAGCATCTCCGGACCGGGCTCGGCGTGGACACGCGTCGTTTCGGCCACCGAGTACGACAGCGATCCGCCGATGCCGTAGTGGTTCGGCTGACCGTCGTCCGGCGTGAGCGTCATGCCGTAGCTGTGGCTCGCTTCACTCGCCTTGACGATCAGCGGCATGGCGCCCGCGGGGTCGTCGTGCACGCGCATGCGGGCCCAGATCGTGAGGGGGCCCGTGAGATCGAGATCGCCGGTGCCGGCCGCCGTGAACGCGGCGCCTTCGCTGCTCAAGAGCAGCACGCTGCCCTGCATGGTGTGCGAGCCCTCGCCGCTCAAGTCGTCGTACCAATCGCCGCCCGGTGCCTTGTCGGCGAGCGGCCCGCGGCCGGTGTTCTCGAAGTCCCACGCAGCGACGAGCTGACGGATGACGCGCGGGTTCGAGTGGGTGTGCCTGTGCGAGACGCAGCCGAACGCGACGGCGAAGGACAGGCAGAGAAGGAGCGGAAGCGTGCGTTGGACGGACATGGGGAAGAGAGCTTGGAACAGGGGGGGCAATCGCCTTTCAGCGTAACCCCCTGTGGCGCGCCGTCCGGGGGGAATCTCCTCCTGGGACCTCCGGGGAGCGCAGTAGCCTCGACGCGAGACAGATTGGGGGAGGGAGCCCGCGCAACCCCACCTCTTACGCATGTCGACGGGGTCGGTACTACCCCAACGAAAAAACCGCCGAGGAGAGCTCGGCGGTTCGCGTTTCGGAGCGCACTTCGTGCACTTCAGTCAAGCGCTCGCGGGCCCCCTGTCGTCGACTCGCGACGAGGAGAGCTCGGTTGGCGGTTTGTGTGGTTCGACGAGAAAGCTCCGAAAGCCATGGCGGTTTCACCGTAGCTCTTCGGTGTCCCTCGGCAAGGGCGAATCCCGGCAAAAGCCAGGGGCTGGCAGGCTGTCGGAGTCGTATCCCGGCCCGCATGCACGCGCCACGGCGTTGGGGCTCCTGCGACCAATCCCAGTATCACCGTATTGGCAGCGAAGTTGCGTCGTCGCCGCGCCTTGTGGCACGCACACGCGAACTCGGGACAAGACCGCAACGGTCTGCATCACACCACTAGGAATGCGGTTCTCTGCTACGGCACGCGTCGCGCGAACGCGCGCAACGCGACGAGATAACATACGATCGAGAACACGACAAAGCCCAGGATCGCGCGCATGGACAATGCGTCCGACACGTTGATCTGATCGAAGGTCTCGATGTCCGCCAGGCGGAACACCGAGTAGTGCGTGATCGTCTCCACCATGTAGATCGCGAACTCGAAGATGCTCGCGAACATCATGATGAAGGCGATCTTGAGCGGCTCGCTGCCGACCGCTGACAACAGGAACGTCAAGCTGTAGATCGTCCCGAGGAACAGCGACTCGTGCACGGCGCCGCGCATCAGGTCCGATAGCTCCATCGTCTGGGCGACGCCCTCGATCTCGACACGCGCGAGTAGGAACGGGGCGGTGGCGCTCGTCAACAGGATCGGCAGGGCGCAGGCGGCGAAGCCCAGCAAGTAGCGCTCGGTCAACAGCCGCGTGCGCGAGACCGGGCGGGCGAGCCACTGCTCCATCGTGCCGCGGTGGGCCTCACCGGCGATCGCGGAGTACGCGAACAGCACGGCCGCGGCGACGCCGAGAGTGTTGCAGCCCTTGAAGAAGTGCTGCGCCGCGACGTACGCGCCGACGCCGCGAGCCTCGATCAGGTCGATCATCTCCGTCAGCATCGGGATCGGGCGCGACAGGTTCTTCAACGACCCGACGTTCTCGGCGAAGCTCGGCCACCACCGGATGGCGATGGCGAGCATCGCCTCGAGGACCACGAAGAAGCCGAGGGCGAAGATCGCGTACTGGCGCAGCTCGCGGCGCATCAGCAACCCTCCACGCCGTAGAGGTCGCGGTAGAACTCCTGCAGCGAGATGCGACCGTACTCGATCGTCTGCGGCGCGTCGATTTCGGGTGCCGCGGCGAGCCGCGACAGGAACGGTCTCGGGTCGGGGCTCTCGAGGAGCAGCGACACCTCCTTGTCGCCCGAGTGCAGGAGCTGCACTCCGTGCGAGACGAGTGCGCGCTCGACGGCTTCGCGGTCGATATCGCAGGACCACGACAGATGCGCGACGCGCCGCGCGCGGTCGGCGACCGACGACGCGGTCTCGTCGGCGACGAGCTCACCCTCGCTCATGAAGATCAAGCGATCGCACGCGCGGTCGACCTCGCCGAAGTGGTGTGAGGAGAGCAGGATGCTGACGCCGCTCGCCGCGTCCCGGGTGAGCTGCTCGAGGAACTTGCTGCGCCGGCTCGGGTCGAGGCCGTCGGTCGGCTCGTCGAGGATCCGCACGGGGACGTCCGGGGCCATCGCGGCGGCGAAGCAGAGCTGGCGCTTCATGCCGTGGCTGTAGCCGCGCACCTTGCGGTCGAGCGGGAGCTCGAGCGCCTCGGCGCCCTCACGCGCGCGCCGCCGCGCTTGCCGCCCGCGTCCGCGCAAGAGCCAGTCGAGGTGTTGCGCGCCGGTCAGCTCGCCGTAGAGATGCATCTCGCCCGGCATGTACGCGACCTTCTTGCGCACCGCCGTGCCGTCGCCTGCGAGCCGGACACCCGCGACGGTCGCGGTGCCGGCGTCGGGGCGGACGAGGCCGACGAGGATCCGCATCAGCGTGCTCTTGCCGCTGCCGTTCGGCCCCAAAAGGCCCGTGATGCCCGAGCCGATCTCGAGGTCGATCGGATGGAGCGCGACCTTCGGACCGAAGCGGCGCGTCAAACCCGCGACCTGGATGTGCGCGAGTTCGGCGGCGGGCGGAGAGACGGTGTCGGGCATGGTTCGGTACGGTACCGGACGATGGGCGGCTGGCGAATGCTACGGGAGCTGAAACGCGATGCCCTCGGCCGCGTCGAGCTGCTCGAGGGGCCGGGAGGGCGCGTCGTGCGCCGCGTCGCGTGCGGCTCCCGCATCCCCGGCTCGCGGTGGGCGGCGCGCCATCTCATGGAACGTGAACGGCGTGCGCTCCAGAGCCTCGGCGGCATGGACGCGGTCCCGCACTTGCCCGAGGGCTCCCAGGCCGCCGCCGTGCCCTCCGCGGACGGCCGCCCGCCGCGTGCTGCGGACGTCCTGGTGCGCTCGTACATCGCGGGTGAGCCCCTGCACCGCGCAAGTACCCTGCCCGTCGATTTCTTCGACCGGCTCGACGAGCTCGTCCAGCTCGTGCACGCACGCGGCGTGTGCCACAACGACCTGCACAAAGAGCAGAACGTCGTCGTGCGCGCCGACGGCCGTCCGGCCCTGATCGACTTTCAGCTCGCGAGCTACCACGCATCCGGCTCGCGCAAGTTCGCCGCGCGCGTGCACGACGACCTGCGGCACGTCCAGAAGCACCGGCGGCGCTACACGCGCGACGGGCGTGGGCCGGAGGCGGCCGGCGTCGCGCACGGGGCCGGTCTCGGCAAGCGGCGCACCCTCATCGCGCGCGCGTGGCGGCGGGGCGTCAAGCCCGTGTACGTCTTCGTGACGCGCCGCCTCCTGCGCACGCGGGATGGGGAGGAGCGGCGTCCGAGCAGCGGGCCGTGGCCGGAGTGGGTCGAGCCGGTGGGGCCCTCGGCGCGTGAGCGATGAGCTGACCTCTCGGGAAGGAGTGTCCTTTGCGGGAAGAGCCCCACGCATCGCGCGTCGGAGATCCTGCCCAAGAAACACTGCCAGATGCTGCCAGATGAGGTCCGTCATGCATTCGATCCTGCTCCCTTCCCTCCTCGCCCTCGCTCCGTTCGCTGCTTTCGCGCGCGCCCAGGATCCGCTGCCCCAGGCACCGGTGGGGTACACGGCGCCCAAGCTCGAGCTGCAGTCCGCGCGCCAGGCGAGCGCGTTCCTGCACGCGCGCCTGGTCGAGTTCGCGATCGAGCGCGGGGACGTGTGGCTCGCCGGGGCGTACGAGCTGCCGGGCAAGGCCAAGGAGCTGCCGGCGACCTTCGAGGTGCACGAGGTCGCGGCGTCGTTCCGCCCCAAGCGCAAGCCCGATGACGTGGCCCTCGTCCAAATGAAGATCGATCTCGAGGTCACCGCGAAGGGCGGCGCCGTGCAGGCGACGCGACTGTTCGAGGACTTCAAGAAGAGTCTCGCCGCGTCCAAGCAGGTGCGCGAGATCGGCCAGGCGAAGAGCGAGGAGACGCGCGAGGGCGGCGCGGTGCGGTGGCGATCGTTGAAGATGATGTTCGACGTGAGCACCGCCAGGATCCGGCGCGAACCGGTGGCGGAGGAAGCTGTCACGACGTTCCTGCGCATGTGCGCCGTGGACGACAAGGCTGCGCTCGGTGCGATCGAGATCACGCCCAAGAGCAAGGCGCTCGCGCGCGGCGTGACGCTGCAGAGCTACCGCGTCGCGTCGCGCGACAAGCGCGCGGCGTTCGACCTCGAGCGCCTGCGCGCGTTCGCCCGTGCCGTCGAGACACAGAGTCGCGACCTCTTCATCACCGACTGGAGGTTGAAGCCGGTCGTGGGGGAGGACGGCGAGCGCGTCGGTTGGGGACTCGACCTCACCGTCGGCCGGATCGAGCGAGATTGACGCCGGCGAGGAAGTTCGCGAGCAGCGCGCGCCCTCCCGACTCGACGCACAGGATCGACTCGGGGTGGAATTGCACGCCCTCGAGTGGGCGCTCGCGATGCCGCAGGGCCATGATCTCGCCGTCGGGCCCGCGGGCGCTGACTTCGAGGCCCTCGGGCAGCGTGTCCTCGTCGACGGCGAGCGAGTTGTAGCGCGCGAATGCGACCGGAGAGGGGAGGCCGCTGAAGACCCCGCGGCGGTCGTGCGTGACGGGGCGGGTCATGCCGTGCACGAGCTCACGCGAGCGCACGAGCGCGCCGCCGAAGGCCGTCGCGAGCGCCTGGTGTCCCAGGCACACGCCGAGCATAGGCACGTCGCGTGACAGCTCGCGCACGACCTCTTCGGTGCAGCCGCCATCCGCCGGCACGCCCGGGCCCGGGCCGAGGACGATCGCGCGCGGAGCCCGTGCGGCGACGTCGGAGGAGCTCACGCGGTCGGAGCGGACGACGTGGACGTCGGCCTCGAGCTCCATCAGCACCTGGGCGATGTTGAACGTGAACGAGTCGCGATTGTCGAGCAGGACGATCACGCGCGGAGTGTAGTCGGGCGGCCCAGAATCCGGTTCGCGTCCTGGCTCTTTCGCCCGCCGATGGCCTATCGTTCCGGGCAATGAACATCGTCATCGTGGGAGCCGGCGAGGTCGGCCAACACCTGGCGGGCATGCTGTCCCGGGAGGAGCACGCTGTGTCGGTCGTCGACCCCGACCCGGCGAAGGCGCGGCGCATGACCGAGTCGCTCGACGTCCAGGCGCTCGTGGGGGACGGCACGCGCGCGGACGTCCTGACGCAGGCGGGCGCCTCCAAGGCGGACCTCGTCGTCGCTGTCTCGGATGACGACCGCGTCAACATGCTCGCGTCGGTGATCTCCAAGCGCCTCGGCGCCCAGCGCGTGATCCTGCGGCTCAAGGACACCGCGCGCCTCGCGGGCTACCGCTACTTCTACAAGTCGGTGCTCGGCTTCGACGTCGTCCTCTCCACCGAAGACCTGGCGGCGGAGGAGATCCTCTCGACCGTGCGCGAGCGCCATGCGCTCGAGGTCGAGACGTTCGCCGACGGCCGCGTACAGCTGCGGCGCCTGCGGATGCGCGAGGAGAGCGAGCTGACGAGCGAGCCGATCCAGAGCCTGCGCATCCCCGCCGGAGTCCTGATCGTCGCGGTCTCGCGCAAGGACGACTTCTTCGTCCCATCGGGCGAGGACGAGCTGCGGGTCGGCGATCAGATCTACACGATCGGCAAGGCCGCCGACCTCGACGCGTTCGAGCGCATGGCGGGCGAGAAGTCGGTCTGGGACCGCAGCGTCGTGATCATGGGAGCCGGCGGCATCGGGCGCGAGATCGCGAAGAAGCTGTCGGGGACGCCGGGCGTCTCGATTCGCCTGATCGAGCGCGACGCGCCGCGCGCCAAGGCCCTCGCTTCCGAGGTGCCGGGCGAGGTGATGATCCTCGTCGGCGATGCGACGGATCTCGACCTCTTGCTCGAGGAGCGCATCGGCGACGCGAACGTGTTCATCGCCACGACCGACGACGACGAGAACAACATGGTCGCCTGCCAGCTCGCCCGGTCGCTCGGCGTCGAGCGCACGGTGGCCATGGTCAACAAGGCGTCCTACCGCCAGATCTACGACCTCCTCGGGATCGACCAGGCGATCTCGCCGCGCATTTTGTGCGC
Organism: bacterium; assembly: GCA_024226735.1. GTDB lineage: Bacteria > Planctomycetota > UBA1135 > UBA1135 > JAAELL01. The sequence continues at coordinate 26,546 of JAAELL010000296.1, forward strand.
CAACTCGATCCTGCGCTTCGTGCGCTCCGGTTCGCCCTCGGCGATCTCCGTGATCGGCGACGGGAAGGCTGAAGTTCTCGAGCTGCGCGCGGACTTGAAGGGCAGCGTCAAGATCAAGGCGCTCGAGCTGCCCCGCGGGGCGGTCATCGGCGCCCTCGTGCGCGGCGATTCCGTCAAGATTCCGACGGGGGACAGCACGGTCGAGAGTGGCGACCAGGTGATCGTCTTCACGTTGCCCGAGAACCTCGAACAGGTCGAGCGGATCTTCCGTGGTTGAAGCGCACGCCGTTCGGTGTCGAGGTGCGCGCCCACGACGCGCGCTGGGGAGCCCATCAGGAACAGTGCAGGATAGACCCGGTCAGGAGAGCAGTTGAACCTACGCGCAGTTGGACGGATGCTCGGCATCGTGCTGCTGTTGATGGCGGGCTTCCTGCTCGTCCCAACGGCGGTAGGCGCGATCTACGGCGAGTGGCGGCCGGTCGTCGCGTTCATCGCCTCCGCCGTGATCGTGGCGCTCCTCGGGGGGCTGGCGGCGTGGCTCTTCCGCGGGAGCACGCTGACGCGCGACGGGCGCCACGACTATTTCCGCCGCGAGGGGCTGGCGGTCGTCGGTCTGTCCTGGCTGGTCGGATCGTTCGCAGGAGCGATTCCCTATCTGTTCACCGGCACGTTCACCTCGGGCGTCGACGCGTTCTTCGAGGCGGCGTCCGGGCTGACGACGACGGGATCGACGGTGATGCAGCCCGAGCAGATCGACGCCATGTCGCGCTCGATCGCGTTCTGGCGCTCGTTCACCCACTGGCTCGGCGGCTTCGGCATCGTCATGGTGTTCGTCGTGCTGTTCCCGACCGGTGGGCGGGCCCTCTTCCGGTCCGAGATCCCCGGCATCGCGCGCGAGGCGGGACACCAGCGCGTGCGCGACAGCGCGCTCGCCTTGATGCGCACCTACGTCCTCATCAGCGTCATCGAGTACGTGCTGCTATTGGCGGCGGGCATGAACGCCTTCGACGCGGCGATCCACACCTTCGGCACGATCGCGACAGGCGGGTTCTCGAACCACTCCGCCAGCGTCGCGGCGTTCGATTCCGTGCCGATCGAGATGATCATCACGCTCTTCATGTGGATCTGCGGGTTCAACTTCGCGATCTACGAGACGCTGCTGCGCGTCGGACCGCGCCCGGCGTGGCGAACGCTCGTCGGATCGACCGAGGCGCGCCTCTACGCCGGAATCACGATCGCGGCGACGCTCGTGATCGGCGCGACGCTCTGGTTCTGGGGCGGGAGCAACGGGGCGCTCGCCGAGGGGGCTCCGAAGGACTATCGGGCGTTCGGCGACGCGATGCGCGACAGCGTGTTCCAGGTCGTGTGTCTGCAGACGAGCACCGGCTACGGCACGGCGGACTACGACCAGTGGCCGCACGTGTGCCGCGTAATCTTGATGCTCCTGGCGACGATGGGCGCTTGCGCGGGCTCGACCGGTGGCGGCATCAAGGTCGTGCGGATCCTGATCGTCGGCAAGGCGGCCCTCAATGGCGTGCGGCGTTTCGTGCGCCCGCGCGCGATCGCTTCGGTGCGCGTCGACGACCAGGCGCTGGACGAGGGCGTCGTGTCCTCGGTCACCGGCTACTTCGGGCTATGGGTGCTCGTCTTCGGGTTCGGCACGCTGTTCGTGGCCAGCTTCAACTACGACGCGTTGACCTCGGCGACCGCCGTTCTGGCGACCCTGAACAACATCGGGCCAGGGATGGGTCTCGTCGGGCCCTCTTGCAACTTCGGACACTTTCCGGACCTGGTGAAGTTGCTCTTGTCCGTGATGATGATTCTCGGACGGCTCGAGTTCTACGCGTTCGTGGCGCTCTTGGTGCCCGGATTCTGGCGCCGGTAGGCCTGAGGATCCGGTAAGGCGGCCGCCGTCGCATTCCAGGGCAGGCGATCGAACTCCATGCGGCAGACGATGCCGCGCTCGTGGCTTTCGAAGTGGAGCTCACCGCCGAGCTCGTGTTCGACGCAGCCGCGGATCAGGCGCAGGCCGACCCCTTCTTCGAGCGGTCCGGGATCGGGAGCAGGGCCGTCGCGGTCCTCGTGCCAGGTGATCGCCATGTGTCCCGCGCGCTCGCTCTCGGTGCGTATCGTGACGCTGCCGCCGGGCGTGGCCAGAGCGCCGTGGGCCAGCGCATTGGCGGCGAGCTCGTGCAGGCAGAGAGCGAGCGCGGTACACATGCGCGCGGGGATCGGAAGCGGACTGTGCTGCAGAACGATCTCGTGCGTGCCGCGCGCGAGGTACGGGGCGAGAATCGGACGCGCTAGCTCGTCCATCGTCAGCGACGTCCAGTGGGCCGCGGCGAGCGAACGGTGCGCCAAGGCCAGGGCCCGCACGCGGGCTGCGACCAACGCGCAGAAGACCTCGACGGACTCGGGGGCGGACCTGCGCGTCATCTCCAACAGGGAGAGGACGACCCCCAGGTTGTTTTTCACGCGGTGATCCAGCTCGTCCATCATGCGCTGCACGCGCTGCTCGCTCGCGGTGCGCTCGCTGACCTCACGCACGAGAGCCTCGACGCGGTCGTGTTGCCGGTGCGACCGTAGGCGGATGGCGAGCACGGCCGCGAGCAGTAGGCCTCCGGCGACGCTGATGCGGAAGCCGAGCGTCTCGAAGAACCTGGCGATCACCTCGAACGTGACGCTCGTCGGATTTTCGCTCCACGCGCTGTGGGGGCTCGCAGAGGCGACGTGGAAGACGTAGCGGCCGGGCGGGACGTTCGTGAAGATGGCCGTCCTGCGTCCGCCGACGTCGTGCCAGTCGTCGTCGAAGCCCTCCAGGAAGTAGCGGAAGCGCACGTCTTCCGGATTGACGAGGCTGACGCCCGAGTAGCGGATCTCGAGGTCGGCGCCGCCGCCCTCGACGGAGATCGGCTCCTGCATGACGCTGCGCTCCTCGTCGTTCACGAGCACGGTCGTGACGCGCGTGCGCGGAGCCGCCAGCGGCGGTGGAACGCCGCCCGTGTGCACGGCGACCAGACCACGGACGGTCGGGAGCCAAAGCGTGCCGCCGTCGTCGACGCAGTAGGACGGCTCGGCGCCGCCGTTGGCCTCGGGGGTCGCGATGGGGGAGCAAGCGACCGTCGCGCTCTTGTCCAGCGCGCACGCCGTCAACGCGCCCGCGTGCACGCGGAACAGGCCGCGGTTGCTGTTGATCCAGAACCAGCCCTCGCGCTCGTAGATGCACGAGATCGAATTGTCGAAGAGGCCCTGCTCCTTCGTGATCCGCGTGAACGCGCCATCGCGCAACAGAGCGAGTCCTCCGCCGTAGGTTCCGAACCAGACGTCGCCGTTCGGCATGGGGTGGATCACGCGCACCGGGCCGCGCGGAAGGCCGTCTGCGATGGTGAAGGCGCTGATGTCCGCACCCGCGACCCGCCCCGCGCCGCCCGCTCCCCCAAACCAGATCGCTCCGTCCGAGACTTGGGAGATCGTGTGAATCTCGCCGGTCAGATGGGCGGGGCGGCAGACCGTACGGAAAGCTTGCTCGTCCTCGTCGTACCTGAGCAGAGCCGTGCCCGCGCCCGCCCAGATGCCGCCCGTGCTGTCCTCGAAGATCACTTGCGAACGGTCGGAGCCGATCGGGTGTTCCACGGTCTCGTCCTCGCGCGTGTGCCGGATCTGGCCGAGGGACCCGATCCAGAGCTCGCCCGTGCTGGAGCGCAGGATCGCGCGCGCCTCGCGCATCTCGGCCAGGAGCTCGAACTCGCCCCCGGCGTAGCGGTAGACACCCGCGCTCGGAAACGTCGCCAGCACCGAGCCGTCCGTGTCGAGGCACACCGAAAGGGCGCCGGTGCTGTCCGATGGTAGGTGCTTCTCGAGGGCCGGACTCTCCCGCAGGCGCACGAGGCCGTGGATGTCGGTGCCGATCCAGGTGTTCCCTTCCCGGTCCCCGTACACGCAGCGCATCCTGCCCCATGGACCCTCGAGGGTGTGCAGGTCTTGGGCCTCGTCCACCACGGCCAGGCCTTCCTGGCCGGCCAGCCAGAGCGTGCCGTCGTCGCGGGCGAGGATGCTGCGGCACGCCGTGATGGGCGAGGCGAATAGCTCGGGCTCTGCATCCGTGAGGACGTGCGTCTGCGTCGACGTCCCGATCAGGATCGAGCCGTCCGCGCGCTCGCTGATCGAGAGGACACCGCGCGGGCCCTCGTGCTCGCGCGCGACGCCTGCGTCGAGAACGCCGACCCCCGCGCTCGTACCGAACCAGATCCGGTTGCGCGAGTCGCAGAAGATGGCCTGGGAGTCGACATCGACTCCGACGGGGATCTCGACGAAGCGTTCCGCGTCGTAGCGTAGAAGACGATGGCTCTGGACGGCCCAGATGCGCCGGTCGTGATCCTCGGTCAGAGCCCAGATGGGGCGTCGTGGGTCCTCGGGCACTTCGATGCACTGGAACACACCGCGCACGTGCGTCGAGATTCCCTCCGTCGTCGCGATCCACAGCTTCGCGGCGGAGCATTCCTGCAGGTCGAGGATGCGGTCGCTCGCGAGCGCCGCTGTGTTCGCGATGTCGAAGACCTGGAAGTCCACACCGTCGAAGCGTGCCAGTCCGCCGAAGGTGCCGACCCACAGGTACCCGTCGGCCGTCTGCTCGATCGATGTGACCGTGTGTTGCGGCAGCCCGTGTGCCGTCGTCCAGAGCGTCGTCTTGTACCGGTAGCCGTTTCCTCCGGCCAGTAGTCCCGGCCCTTGAAAAGGCAGCGAGATGCAAGCTAGTAACGTGAGAGTCGTAGTGGGAAAAACCATGCTCGCGACCTCGGGCAAAGTCCGACCGACGGGGCGACGCAAAAAACTCTGCATGCATGGCAATTCGAACCGCCTACAATTGCAACGCGTGAATCTCCTCATCTTCTGTTTGTCACAACTGTCGCTGGCCGGCGGTCAAGAGGCGCTCGCGGTCGAAATCGATCCTGGTGCGTTCCCGCGGAAGCAAAGCACCGTCGAGTACGTCCTAGAGAGGGGGCAAGGTCCCGTCGACGGCAAGGCGTGGTCCGTGACCGTCACGCACCCGGGCGGCGAGCTGCCCGTGCAAGTCTCGCGTCGCCGCGGCGCGGATGAGCGCACGCTGAGCGTCGCGCGCTGGATCGAGCCCTCCATGCAGCCCGGTGTGAGCAGGCGCGCGACGTTGAAATGGTCCGGCGCGGCGTCGACCACGCCGGCCTTCACGGTGGAGGAGCGTGACGGCGGCAGCGAGCTCTCGCGCGATGGACGTTGCGTCTGGCGCCACGTGACGGCGTTCGAGCCCGACGGGGATTTCGAGAGCACCTACAAGACGTTCCACCACCTCTACGGCCCGGGTGGGGACGTGCTCCTGACCAAGGGGGTGGGCGGAAAGTACTCCCATCACCGCGGTCTCTTCGTCGGTTGGAAACGCACGCGAGTCGGCGAGACCAACTACAACTTTTGGCACTGGGGCGGCGGCGAGCAGCGCGACGGACAGCGTGCCGCTCGCGAGCCGGCGCACGCCGAAATGGGACCCGTTCACGCGACCGTGCGTTCAGCGGTCGACTGGCTGCGCGTCGGTGGGTCCGCCGTCGTGTCGGACGAACGCACGCTCACCACTTGGAACGTCGGTCCCGACGAGCATCTGATCGACTTCGAAGTCGAGCTCAAGGCTGGCGCTGATCCCGTCCGGCTCGGGGGTGATCCAGCGCACGCTGGCGTGCACCTGCGCTTCGCGCAAGAAGTCGCGGACGGCAACTCGTGTCGCTACGTCCTCCCGAAGAGTGCGAACGACGAGGGCGGCGACAACTGGACGGAGGCTGGCTGGGTCGCGGCGCTGGTCGAGATCGAGGGCAAGCCGTTCACGGTGCTGTTTCTCGACGGCCCGGACAACGGTGTCGACGTCACCTGGAACACGCGCGCCTACGGTCGCTTCGGAGCGTTCTTCGAGCTCGCCCTCGAAGCAGAGCAGCAGCGGCGGCTGCGCTACCGGATGTGGATCGGAAGCGGCCACGAGGACGACCGCAAGGTGCTCACGGCGAGGTGGACGGACTACGTGGAGCCGGTCGTCGTCCGCGGGGTGCAATAGTCCGGGCTAGTGGTGTGAGTCGAAAGTTCGGCGCATTTGTCCGGCCGCTTTCGCGCGGTGGCGGCGTTGCCCCAAGACAGTATCTATCCCTGGTGTGAGTAGCACAGAGGCTACGCACAGAACCCGGCGCCTTGCCCCCA
>JAAELL010000297.1 GCA_024226735.1 bacterium
GAGTGAATCACACCACTAGTACCCTCCAGAACAGAACGGGCGGTGCTCCTCGCGGGGCGCCGCCCGTTCGCTCATCTCCCCATCTCGGCACATATCGGGGCGCGCTCCTGATATGGGGAAGGCGGGCGTGCGTGATCGCCTACGGCTTTACAGAGATCGGGTCGATGGCTTACTCCAGGCCCTCTGCGACACCGTTACGATGTTTGCGGCGCGAAGGGCTCCAACGGTCTCCAACCGATGGCGTAGCACCCCGCCCATCCCGTTGTTCAGGAGAACTTGATGCATCTGCAACCCCTTCTTGCGAGCGCCGTCGCGCTCACCCTCTGGGCTCCCCAAGCCGCCGCCCAGCAATCGGAATGCTCCAAAGCTCCCAAGGCTTCACCCGTGACCGTCCGCGTCCTTCAGGAATGTGAAGGCGCAAAGAGCAAGGCGAAGGCAGCCCCCGTCGCGGTCATTCAAACCCAGGACTGCCAGACCAAGGACAAGAGCGCGCCCAAGCCCAAGGCCGACACCGTCGCGTCGACGCCGCAGGAGCTGGAGCGAGTCTTCCAGGGCCGCGCGGGCGGCTCCGGCCGCGGCAACGGCCGCCAGGCCAGCGAAGCCCTGAGTGCCCTCGGCTACGTCGGTGGGACCGACGGCGGCGACGAGCGCGGCTACATGGGCATCGTCATGGACGTCGATGACGGCGTCATGATCGTCGAGCAGGTCGCCGAGGGCAGCCCGGCCGCCAAGGCCGGCCTGAAGACCGGCGACCGCATCACCCGCGTCGGCGATCACAAGATCAAGAACCAGGAGTCGCTGACCGCGTTCCTGCAGGGCCTCAAGGCCGGAGGCGAAGTCGAGGTGCGCATCGTGCGCGATGGCTGGGTCAAGGAGCTCGAGGTCGGCCTCGCCAAGCTCTCCTCGATCAACGTCCCGTCGCGCGGCGGCGACCTCCAGGTCATCGAAGAAACCCCCGCGGAAACCGCCGACGTTTTCGAGCTTCGGCCCGCACGCGAGGACGATGTCATCGAGTTCGAACTGCAGGGCGAGGGCGAAGCCTCGGGCGAGTGGATCGGTGACGGCGAGATGAAGGTCTGGGTGCACGGCGCCGATACCGACGACCTGAAGGAGCTCGGCATCGAGCTCAAGGGCCTCAAGGGCCTCAAGGGCCTCAAGGGCATGAAGGGCCTCGAAGGTCTCAAGGATCTCGAAGGCCTGAAGGACATCGCGATCGATTTCAAGGGCCTCGAGGAACTGAAGGAGCTGGGCAACCTGCACGAGCACCTGCAGCAGCTGCATGAGCTCGAGGACATCAAGATCGAGGGTCTCGAGGGCTTGAAGAAGCTCGAAGGCCTGCACGTGCTCGAAGGCCTGGAAGGTCTCGAGGGCCTCGAGGGTCTCAAGGGCCTCGAGGGTCTCAAGGGCCTGGAGGACCTCGGCGGCGCGATCGCGATCGAGGTGCATGGTGACGGCGACGACCACGAGATTGACGTCGACGACCTGAAGAAGCGCATCCACGCCCGCCTCGGCGGCAAGGACGACGAGCACGCCCACGGTCAGCACAAGCGCGTCGAAGTGCACGTCGAAGCGCACTCAGACGGCCACGACACCAAGGTCGAACGCAAGGCGTGGCACATCGACGAGGACGGCAACAAGCACGAGATCGACTTCGACGACGCCGCGAAGAGCTTCGTCTGGTTCGGCGACGACGAGGGCGGCGGCAAGATGAAGCGCCGCGTCAAGATCGAGCGCAAGGGCGGCAAGCATGAAGTCCACGACGTCGACGTGCGCCACGGCAACGTGCGGGTCTTCGGCGTCCCGGGCGAAAAGGGCAAGCACCGCATCGAGTTCAAGGGCGGCTCCGGTGCCAGCGGCCTCCCGAGCAGCGGCTTCTTCTTCAGCACCGACGAAGACGACAAGCACGACGGGCACGACAAGCACGACAAGCACGACGGGCACGACAAGCACGACGGGCACGACAAGCACGACGGGCACGACGGGCACGACGATGATCACGCTCGCGGTCACGACCGTCACGAAGGCCACGACAACGACGGTCAGCACAACGTGCACCGCGGCGACGTGCTCTTCCTGAGCGAGTCCGCCGGCGGCCACACCATGATGCTGCCCGGCGGCAACAGCAACGCTTTGCAGTCGTTGCGCGAAGAGCTCTCGAAGCTGCGCGAGGAGATCGCGCGCCTGCGTGCGGAGCTCCGCCGCATGCACAACTAGAAATCAGGGCAGGGATCTGCGATCCCTGCCCTGATTTCTACGACACCTTCGGTGTCGACGTTGTTTGCTGGCGCCACGCCTGACGGGCGTGGCAGCAGGTACAGTCGGCGTCGTTCCGCTCGGGCGGGACGGCGCCGTCTCGCGTTTCACAGGCTCGGCAGATCGCCCAGGTCGAGGCCGTCGGGAAACAGGTCGGGCAGCGTGCCGCCGATGTCGAGCACCCGGCTCGAGGGCGTCCAGTCCGAGAGCACGCGCGCGACCGAGGAAAGGACCTCCTCGTCGAGATCCGCGAAAAGGGCCTCGCGATCTTCGCCCTCCTCCTTGCCGGCTTTGCGGGCGAGGTTGGTCTCGACCAGCACCAGGATGCGGTCGCGCACCTCGTGTGGCGAGGCGAGAGCGCGCTGCACGAGCGGAACGAGTGGCTCGGCTTCCGTCACGGGTAGCCCGTGACGGTCGCACATGCGTTGGAGGAGACGGTTGGGATCCATGGGAGGGGCGCTGTGTGGGGGACACGGAAGCCTATCCCAAGGACGTAGCGCGGGCCTGGCCCAGATCGAGCCAGGTGCGCGTCAGTGCGTCCCGCCGTGATCCACGAGGAACTGCTGGATCTCGGGTTGGACGCCGAACACGCTGTGGCGCGCCAGGGTGAGCGGGGTCTCGCCGAGCAGCGTGCGCGCGTTGACGTCCGCGCCGGCCCCGGCGACCGCGTCGTGCAGGAGCGTCTCGCGGTTCTCGAGCGCCGGCGCGAGGACGGTCAACAGACAGGCGAGCCGGTGGATCCATCCCATACCGCTCGCTACCGGCTCGGCGGCGACCGGTAACGACCCGGCTTAGCCCGCGCCCGTCCAGATCGCCAGCGTGTGCTCGAGGATCTCGTCGATGTGCTCCTCGGTCAATCCGAGCTGCTCGCGCACCTGCTCGTCGAACACGGCGCGGGCGGCGTCCTCGCTGTCTTGCTCCATCCCGTGCACCCACAGGTTCGCGTGCGCGATCAGCGAGATGACGGGATCTTGCTCGACCTTCTCCCGCGGCCCGTGGTGGTACTGGATCGCGTGGCAGACCTTCTCGGGCAGGTCCCAGCGCGCGGCGACGATCGAGCCGACGTCGGTGTGGCTGAACTCGAACTCCTCGCGCTCGACCAGGTGCAGGGGGTAGGCGTAGCGCCGCGCGCGGTTCAGGCACCGCGCGTAGTCGGCGCCCAGCCCGTCGATCATGATCACCTTGCCGATGTCGTGCACGAGGCCGCACACGTAGAACTCGTCCGGGGTCGGCTGGGAGACGACGCGTGAGCGCCTGGCGATCGCCTGCGTGGTGTGCGCGACGCGCAGGGAGTGCTGCCACATCTCTTCGAAGCTGAAGCCGTTGACGCTCGAGATGTCCTCGAAGCGGTCGAACACCGCGGCCTGCGTGACGATGCTGCGCAGGACGCGCAGGCCGAGCACCGTGCTGGCCTGCTCGGTGGAGACGCAATCACCCTGCAGGCCGTAGTAGGCGCTGTTGGCGATGCGCAGCACCTTGGCGGCGAGGGGGGCGTCCTCGGCGACGACCGCACCAATCTCAGCCGTCCCGACGTCCGGATCTTCGATCAGGGCGTTGATCTTGCGCACGGTCTCCGGAATCGTCGGGATGGACGTACGGTTCCGAAGCAGTTTCTGAAGCGCGGGGTGACTCATGCTGGAGAGCGTCATGGAGCCGCGCGGGGCTCCCAGGGCGTGACTGGGGGGCCGTCCCGTTCTTCGTCCAGAAGCCCGTACCCATCTGAGAATCTGTCGGAAATCGTCGCGTCGGCCTCGCGCGTGGGACGGATCGTTATCCAGCGCGCCAGTCAGCCCGGTCCGCCAAAGAGAAGGCGCAATCCCTCAAGAGTGCGCATCCGCGCGCGCGATCCCTTGGAGGCATCGTTTCCCCAGCGGCTCCCCCGTCCCCAACCTGTTCCGCATCCATGCGAGGGATTCTCGTTCCCATTGCTCTGGCGCTCGGCGTCCTGCCGTTCGTCGTTTCACGTCCCGAGCCGGCACGCGCGGGCACAGCCGTCCGCATGACGCTCGACGAGTCCGTCGCCGGCGCGGACCTCGTGCTCGAGGGACGCGTCCTTTCCAAGTCGTGCGCGACCGCATCCGACGGCTTGATCTACACGGACTACCAGGTGTCCGTCGACCGCACGTTCGTTGGCGTGGACCTTCCGGTGCGCTCCGTGCGCTTGCCGGGCGGAATGCTCCCGACCGGGCGCGGCCTGATGGTTCCCGGTGTCCCGGAGCTGCGCGTCGGAGAAGAGGTCTTCCTGTTGTTGAGCGAGGCTTCGTCCTCGGGCGTGCGCATGGTGTGTGGCCTCTCGCAGGGCAAGTACCGCATCGTCCGGGACGCGAGGGGCGCTCGCTTCGCCGTCCGCAACAGCCGCGGCACCACGATCGTCGGCGACACGCCGGGCAACGTGCAGACCGCGCCCGGAGTCGAGGTCGTCGACTACGCCGAGATGGTCGCGCGCCTGATGCGCGCCAGCCACGCAGCCGGAGAGGGACGCTGACATGGGAGCTCTTCACAAGGCAGGCGCGCTCGTCCTCATCGGCGCAGTGGCGTACGGGCACGTGCGGCTGACTAACTCGGGCACCGGCAACGCTCTGTTCTGGGACGATTCGACCGGGATCGAGATCGTCGTCAACTCCGACGGCTCGGACGATCTTCCCGGCGGCAGCCACGAGACGGCGCTGCGCAACTCGATCGCGGCTTGGAACGACGTGACCCAGGTCGACGCGAGCTTTGACGAGGAGAAGGCCGCGGGCCAGCAGTCACGCAACGACTGGCAGAGCGACTCGCTGCATCTGATGTTGTTCGACGAGACCAACTCGTCGGGCTTCTTTCCGGGTGGGTCCGGCGTCGTCGCGGTGACGCCGATCGAGTTCTTCTTGTCGGGCCGCATCATCGACGCGGACGTGCTGTTCAACGGCATGGACTTTCAGTTCACGACGAGCGCCGAAGCGGGGCGCTACGACGTCCAGGACGTCGCGACGCACGAGCTCGGACACTTCCTGGGACTCGACCACTCCGGTTGGGCGGGTGCGACGATGTATCCGTACGTCGACCCGCTCGTGGTCCTGCATCGCAGTCTCTCGCTCGACGACGTCCACGGCCTGCGTCACGCCTATCCCGCGAGCGGCCTCGGCTCGATTCGGGGCACGATCGTGCGCGCCAGCGGCGGGGTCGCGATCCCCGGTGCCCACCTCGTCGTTCGTGACGCGAACGGGCGCACGGCGGGCGCCGCGCTCGCGAAGTCGGACGGCCTCTTCCGCATTCGCAGCCTCGAGCCCGGGACCTACGAGCTCTACGCCTCGCCGCTCGACGAGCCCGTCTCGTCCGGCAACCTCGGTGCCGGCCACACCGTTCAGACCAACTTTCAGTCGACGGTCTTCGGGTCGTTCACCGTCACCGGCAGCTCGATTCTGGACATCGGGACGGTGGCGGCGGATGACGACGTCACGCTCGGACTGGGGCGCGCGGGGGATCCCTTCCCGCTGCGTGCGATCGACGGACAGACGACGTTGATGCGAATCTCCGGCAACGGCCTGGTCGCCGGCAGCACGCTGACGGCCAGTGACCCGGCGCTGACGATCGCGCCGATGGGCTGGTTCGGTACGTTCGTCGACTTCAACGTCACCGTGCCGCCGGGTGCGCAGCCGGGCCACGTCGACCTGATGGTCGTCGCGCCTGGATCGGAGCGCAGCATCCTGAGCGCCGGGATCGAGATCACTCCACCCGACCCGCAGGTCACCTCGGCCGTGCCGTCGAGCGGCGCGGTCGACGGCGGCGCGAGCGTCACGATCACGGGGACGGGCTTTCGAAGCGACGCGCGCGTCGTGATCGGCGACCGCGTGTACGCGGACGGCGGGAGTTGCAGCGTCGTCAACTCGACGACGATCACGCTCACGACCGGCAGCGCGATCGGCGGGCTGCACGATGTCGTCGTGATCGATCCGAGCGGCGTCGAGGGTCGGCTGGACGACGGCTTCCTGATCATGGACACGCCCGTCATCGACACGGTGTTTCCCGTGGCGGGCACCAACGGTGGCGGGACGCTCGTCGTGATCAAGGGCGACGGCTTCGCGGTGGGCGCGACGGTGCGCATCGACGGCGTCGCCCAGTCGGCGGTCGCCTTCGAAGGCAGCGGACGGCTCGAGGTGGTGACCGACGCGGGCGTCGCGGGTGGTCCGTACGTACTGGAGGTCGTCAACCCGGGGCCGGCGAGTGCGCAGAGCGCCTTCGCCTTCGCGTCCCGATCCGACCCGGTCGCGCTGAGCGTCGCGCCGAACAAGGGCACGAGCGAGGGCGGCCGGACCGTCACGATCACGGGTACGGGCTTCACCAACCAGACGACGGTCGTCTTCGGCGCGAGCGCCGGGACGGGGACCGGCGGCAAGCTGGCCCAGTCGGTGACGTTCATCGACGCGACTACGCTGTCGGTCGTGACGCCCGCCAGCTCCTCCTCCTCGCGCAATGTGATGGTGCGCGAAGCGGATACCGGGCAGGCGACCGTGACCTCAGGCGTGTACCGCTTCACCGGCTCGGACAGCGGCGGTGGCTTGTCGGGCGGTGCCTGCGGTTCGCTCGTCGTGCCGGGTCCGCCCACGTGGCGCGGGTTCCTCGGTGGTGGCTCTTGGGTGCTGCTCGCGTGGCTGCTCCTGTTCTGGCGCTCCAGGGCGGCGCGCAATCAGGCGCTCGCGACGTCCTAGTGGTGTGATGCAGACAGTTGCGGCGAGCACCTTCGGCTTGTTCGTGTTCTCCAGCCAGCAGGCACAGATGCCGTTCGGTGCCGGCTTCCTCTGCGTCGCGCAACCGTTCGACCGGCTGCCGTTCGAGGTGAGCCCGGCCGCGGTCATCACACCCGGATCGACCTGGAATCCCCAGGCCTGGTTCCGCGACAATCCCGCGACTCCGCCGTTCAACACGAGCGACGGGACCGAGGTGCTGTTCAGCCTCTGATCGGCGGCGAAAGGGGGCGGGGCCGGGGGGCCTCGACCCTTAGAATGCGCCCATGGCTGAGCGCAGCACGATCGCCTTCGACATCGAGGTCGCCGGCTTCCCATGGGAAGAGGTCGACGAGATCACCCGCGGCTACCTGCTCGAGCGCGAGAAGGACCCCGAGCGGCGCGACGCCGTGCACGAGCGTACCGCGCTCTACCCCGGGCTCGGCAAGGTCATCGCGATCGGCCTCTGGCTCGTCAAGGAGGACCGCGGCATGATCCTGCTCGAGGGCGAGGACGAGGAGGAGCGCGGCTGGGAGAAGGTGCCGAACTCGAAGATCTTCCGCGGCGACGAGCGCGCGCTGCTCGCGCGGTTCTGGGAGATCACCGGACGCCGGTCGGGCGGCCGTATCCCGCGCCTCGTGTCGTACAACGGCCGCGGCTACGACGGCCCGGTCCTGTTGACGCGCTCCGCGCAGCTGGGCTTGGCGCCCTCGCGGCATCTGGTGGGCTACCGCTACGATGTGGCGGAGCACTGCGATCTCCAGGACGTGATGTGCTTCCAGGGCGCGACGCGCGATCGCTACTCGCTCGATTACTGGTGCCGGCGGTTCGACGTCGAGAGCCCCAAGGGATCGATCGACGGGAGCCAAGTCGGCCGTGAGTACCGCGAGGGGCGCATCGACGACATCGGCGAGTACTGCCTGCGTGACGTGCGCGCGACCGGAGAGCTCTACAGGAAGCTCGAGCCGACCCTTTTGCCGTTGTTCAAGGGGGGCCCCCAGAGCTGACGCCCTCATTTGGTGCACCTCGGCTATCTTGGAGAGCGCTCCATCCACCGAGGTAACCCATGCTGCTCTCTCCGCGCGCGCTGCGTCGTGCAACGGCCGCCCTGCTTCCGCTCCTGACTGGTACCGCGCTCTGGTTCGCTCGCAGCGAACAGGGGCCGGAGCCGCCCGCGCGAGACGTCGTTCTCGTCCCCTTCGCACCCGATGCCGTTCGCGCTGCCGTGCCGATGCACGTCGGCGTCCTGGTCTACAACCCGGGCGAGCGCTTCGCTTCGGTCGAAGTCACGGGCGTCGAGGTCACGGTGGACGGCCACCGGCTCGGTGAGGCGCGGGTCGCGGCGACCTTGCCCGGCGAGGCCGAGTACGGCGCGGTGCAGGAGATGCTCGAGCGTCTCCCCGAGGAGCTGACGCACCTGCACCGCGAGCGGCGCTGGTTCGCGCCGGCAGACGCTCCGCTGTACGCGCCGAACGAGGCGTACGACAAGCTCGGCGAGGTGCGCCGCCGCATCGCGGCGCTGCGCGAGAAGTACGCCAGTGGCGTGCCCGAGCCCTTCGTGCAGCCGACGCTCGCCGTGCCGCTAGACCAGGTGTTCGCGACGGGCGCCGCCGTGGGGACCGAGGCGGAGCTCGAAGTCGCGGTCACATGGCGCACGCCCGGTGGGGATGTCCAGCGCTCGGCGGTCACCCACACGCTCGTCTGGCTCGGTCCGCGCCCGGCGCTTCCGCCGACGTCCGCCGCAGCGGCGGGCGGCGCGACCGTGCACGCCGGCGACCTGCACGTGCACTCGTGCCACGGCGAGGCCGTCAACGCGTGCGCGCCGTCGGACGACTGCGCGGCGGAGACCCTCCAGACGTCCGGTAGCTTCACGTACGCCGAGCTCAAGACGCAGTACCAGGCGCTCGGGGCCGAGTGGTTCACGGCGACCGACCACAGCTACTGCATCAACTCCGACGCGGAGTACGCGGCGATCGTGGCCGAGACCGTGGCGCTGACCGACGGCGCATTCGTCGTCATTCCGGACATCGAGCTCTCCAGCGACGAGGAAGGGCCGCAGCAGGGCAGCGACACCGGCGACATCCTGTGCCTCGGTACGACCGAGGCGAACCACATGGGTGCGCACGGGATCAACTCGCGCAAGGAGGGCGGCGACGACGGCTTCCTCGGCTTCTGCGACGGGCTGTTCGACGACGTGCTCGAGCCTTTCACGCAGAACGCAGCGGCGATCCGGGCCGAAGGCGGCTACCCGATCGTCAACCACCCCGACGCGGGCTCGTTCGCCTGGAACAGCTTCGAGAGGACGCGCGGGATCGAAGAGAACCAGATGCACGGGGTCGAGGTCTGGAACGGCGGGACGCAGACGGGCCAGGGCGGGAACGTCGGGACGTGGGTCGACTGGCTCTTGGCCGGCCGCTTGCTCTACGCCTACGGCGGCAGCGACACGCACGACGCCGCGTTCGACTTCGGCGCGAACAACGTCGTCGTCGAGGGCGCGCTCACCGATCAGAACCTCGAGGCGAGCTTGAAGGCCGGCAACGTGTACGTCTCGAACGGACCCGCGCTCCTGGTCGAGGTCGAGCTCGGTGGCGCTACGCTCGGCATGGGCAGCCTCAACCCGTTGCCCTCGCAGGCGCCCGCGGACTCGGTCACGGTGCGCGCGCACTACGACTTCGGAGCGGACAGCGGGACGATCACGGTGTTCGGTGGAGTCGAGGGCGCGGGAAGCGAAGCGACCCTCTGTACGAGCGCGAACGTCAGTGGCGCGGGTGTCTTCGAATGCGCCACGACGCTTCAGACGAGCGGCAACTCCTGGTTCCGAGCCTACGCCGAGAACGGTGCGGGGAGTCGTGTCGCGTACAGCAACCCTGTCTTCTTCGTGCCTTCGGACCAGAACGTGTTCACCTACTGCACGGGCAAGGCGAGCTCGCTCGGGTGCACGCCCGACATTGCGTGGAGCGGCACGCCGAGCGCGACCGCGGGATCGGGCTTCACGATCTCGGCGTCGGACCTGATCCCGAACAGCTTCGGCCTCATGATCTACGGCCTCGCGCCCGACTTCCGCCCGTTCCAGGACGCGACGCTGTGCGTCGGCCTGCCGTTCGTGCGCACGCCGATCCAGAACTCTGGTAGCGGCGGTAGCGCTCCGTGCAGCGGTGAGTACACCCTCGATTTCAACACTCTGATCGCGTCCGGCATGGACCCGACGCTGACGGTCGGGACGACGGTCTTCAGCCAGTACTGGCAGCGCGACAACGCGGCGAGCTTCGGTTCGGGGCTCTCGAACGCACTGCAGTTCACGATTCAAAACTGATGCAGACACCCGCCAAGTCCTGGCTGCTCGTGTTCGGCGCCATTAGCGCGGCGCTCGCGGGTGTGCTGTGGATCGCATTGGCGCCAGGAAGCGGCGGCGCGAGTGGGATCGAGGCCAGCGCGCGCCGGACGGTCGAGGTCGAGGCGGCGAGCCCGAGTGTGCTCGCCGCGCCGGCCGTGCAGAGCGTGAAGCCGATGCCGCCGAAGCGTCAGGTGGCGGACGGCGCCGACCAGCGCCGTGCGCACCAGGTCGTTGGGTTCCGCGCCAGGTACGGGGAGCTCGACGCCAGGGAGCTCATGATCGCGCAGATCCGCCTGAAGCAGCGCATCAGTACGGCGACGCTCACGGCCACCTGGGACCTGCAGCGCGCGCCCCGCTTTGCGGCGCGCGCTCTCAAACCCGTCGACCCGGACCGGCGCACGCGCGCGGGCCTCGACCCGGCGCGGCTCGACCCCGAGATGTTCCCCGAGGTCCACGCGCTGCTCGCCGAGGAGGCGTGGCTGGAGGAGCACTTCAAGAGCAAGATTGCAGCGGGCGGGTGGGAGTCCCTGGAGGGGATCCAATGGGACGAGCTCGGCTCCGATTCACCTCTTCGCTGACCACGGGCTACAATCAGGGCGATGTCCCTCTCACGCTCGATCCCCGTGCTGGCCATCGCGCTCATCGCGGCAGCGGTCGCCTTCTTCTCCTTCAGCCAGACCGACGAAGGCGAGGCGACACCGCTCACGAACCCGGGCACGACGGCGACCGCACCCAGCCCCTCTGAGGTCGAGTCCCTCGACGCGCCCACCAGGCCCGAGGAGGGCGAAGTGCTCGAGGGGCGGACGGATCCGCAAGAGGAGACCCGCACCGCCGTCGAGCCGACCGACGTGGCCACGGATGCCACCTTCCGCCAGCGCTACGCCAAGCTCGAGACGCAGGACCTCCTCACCGAGTTCGCTCGTGTCCAGCAGCTGATCTACGAGAAGACCGGCGAGGCGCCGACCGAGAGCCTGGCGCTCCTGAACGAGGCGACCAGCTTCAAGAACCCTCCCCAGGTCGATCCCGCGACGCTCGAGCGCAACGCGAAGCAGGCCGAGCAGCTGCGCGCCGAGGCGCGCTGGCTCGAGCGCTACATCGAGGCCCGCGTCGGCGACGAGATGAACGCGGGCGATCGGGCGGACACGGGTGACGTCGTGCTGGACGAGCTGCTCCGCGACCACGCGGGCGGCGCCCGGTAGAGCGACACCGTATTGTCGGGATCGTCACCGGCGTAGGAACGCCACCATCATCGCCGGTAGGAGCAGCAGGTCTCCGAGCAGCGCCGCGACGAGCCCGATGCAGCCGATCACCGCGAACAGCTGCGACGTCGGCAGCTCGGAGGCGAGCATCACTCCGAACCCGCCGGCGAGCACGAAGGTCGTCACGACCAACGCGCGCCCGACGCCCAGGTACGCGCGCACGGCGGCTTCGGTGACGTCGCCTGTGGCGGCGAGCTCGCGCCGGAAGCGGGCGATCAGGTGGATCGTGTCGTCGACGGCGATTCCGAGCAGGACCGTGAAGGCGATCACGCTCGACACCTGCAGCTCGATGCCGAGCACCACGAGCGTCGCTGCAGCGACGACCAACGGAAAAGCGTTCGGCACGATGCTGATCGCTCCCAGGCGAAACGAGCGGAAGGCGAGCGTCATCGCCGCGAAGATCGCGATCGCGGCGACGAGCAGGCCGAGCGCGAAGTCCTCGATGATGAGGTTGATGTTGCGGCGGGCGAGGTACGCGGTTCCCGTCACGTTCATCTCGATCCGTGGGTGGCGGCCACGGATCTCCTCGAGCGTTTCGAAGAGCTCGGCGTAGGCCGGCTCGGCGACTGCGCTCCCGGCGTCGGGCACGGCGGACCGGATCAGCGTCCTGCAGAGCTCTGGCCGCAGGAATCCCTCCGTCAGGCTCTTCGGGAGGAGTCCGATCCGCGTGGGGTCGGGCTCCCCCGGAAGCAGGGTGAGGAGGTCCAGCACGCTCGTGGGCGCCTGGGTGAACGGGTTGGCGACGAGGGCCGCGTGCGCTTCGCGCACCGCGGCGACGACCTCGGGCGAGGCGATCGTCAGTCCCTCGGGCCACTCGAGCAGGATGCTCGAGCTCAGAACCCCGCCGAATGACTCCTCGATCACGGCCAGTGTCGTCACGGAGGGCGCGTCGGGCGGCATCGCCTCCGTCAAGCGGTTGTCGGGGACGAGTCGGAGCGCGAGCACGAACAGCGCCGCCGTCATTGTGATCCCCGCGACCGACACCGGGCGCGCGTGGCGCAGGAGCGAGCGGATCATGCGCTCCGCGGGGGCGTGCAGTGCGCCGTAGCGCTTCTCCATCGGCCGCCTGTGGCTGTCGCGCAGGAACAGGATCGACGCGAGCGGGACGAGCGTGACGACGACGAGGAACGTCATCCAGACCGCGCAGGCGAAGAGGATGCCGAAGCGCTGGATGTGCTCGATGCGCGACACGGCGAGCGAGCCGAATCCGACCGCCGTCGTGAACGAGGTCAGCGCGCAGGCGAGGCCGAGGTGGCGCACCGCGTCGCCGGCGGCTTCGGTCGGCGAGCGGCCCTCCGAGCGCCGGCGCAGGATGTGGATCATCAGGTGCACCGCGTCGGTGTACGCGATGATCATGATGATCAGGGGCAGCTCGACGTTGAGCAGGTTCATCCGCTCGCCGATCCAGCCCATCATCCCCAGTGCGCAGAAGGACGAGAGGACGCTGGCGGCACTCGTGATCAGGATCGGTCCCGGGCGCCGGAAGATCGCGAGGCCGACGAGGAAGCCGACGAGTGCCCCGAGAGCGCTGAACAGCTTCTGTTCGCGGTCGATCGTTTGGAACAGCACACGCCGGATGACCGGCACGCCGGTCAGCCGCGCGCGAAAGGAGCTCTCGCGGGTCGCGCTCGCGAGCGCGTCTCGCACGTCGTCGACCTTGTCGTCGAGCGTCTCGATCGACAGGTTCTCGCCCTCCAGCGTCACCGCCACCAGCGCCTGCATCCCGTCCTGCGTGACGAGCTTTCCGGCGACGAGCGGGTGCGTGCTCGCGAGGCGGCGCGCAGCATCGAAGTCCTCTGGGCCCGCGCCCGCGGCGGGCAAGAGCGCGCGCGGCAGCGGCCCGCGGTCCCAGACGGGGACGTCCGCGATCGACGTGACGCGTTCGACGCCGGGGACCGCGCGGACTACTCTCTCGAGCTCACGCAAAAGGCGTGCGCCTTCGGGAGTGAACACGTCGCCTCCGCCGTCGACGAGCACGATCGCGTCGTTGTCGTCGGACCCGAAGTCGCGCCACACCGACTCGAGGCGCCGGAAGTCTTCGTCGCCCGAACGAAAGATGGAGCTCGGGACGTCGTCGACCTCGACGCGCGCAACGCCGAAGCCGGCGACCACGGTCAACAGGATCACGAACGTCCACGCTGGTCGCGGGTGCCGTACGAGAAAGTCGGCCCAACGTCTCACGGCGCGACCGACCAGGCTGTCCAGTGCTGCGTCGTGGCCTCGAGCGAGCCGCGGGTGTCGAGCTGCTCTCGCAGTCGCGCACACTCAGCCGCGAAGGCGGCCGGCGGCCGGGTCGGCAGGAGGACCCAGCGCTCCGCGCTCGCGAGCGGACCGGTCGCGAGCAGCGGGTGGGGGGGACCGAGCGGATCGCTCTCTGGCACGAGGTTGCGCCATGCGTAGAACGCGAGCGCCGGGGACCAGCCGATCGCCGCCGGCACGATTCCGATCGTGCCGGGCGGCAAGATCTCGGCGAGCTCTTCGCCGCGCACCGGCGGCAGCGGCTCGTCGGGCGCCGGGCCGTCCTCGACGGCGGGCGTGCGGTACGCGCGCTCCATCTTCATCAGCGCCGGCCCGCCCGCGAGGGCGATGCTCGCCGTCACGAGCACGAGCGGCGCGATCCCCGCACGCAGCCGGAACAAGGGGTGGGCGAGGTGCTGCACGAGAAAGGCCGCGGCCGCGACCGCGCCCGGTGCGGCGAACAGGAGGAAAGAGCGCTGCTCCTCGAACGTGTGCCGGTAGAACGCGAAGAAGTACAGGCCGGCCCCGACGCACAGAGGCGTCACGACGTCGACCCGCCGCTCACCCTCCGCGCGGACCTCGTAGCGCGCGAGCCGCGCCTCGAGCGCGGGCACGATCCGGCGCGCGAGCGTCAGCGCGAGACCCAGCGCGGCGCACACCGTCACGGCGGGACCGAACGATGTCCACGCGGCGTGCGCTTGGTTCGCGACCCAGCTCGCGAGCGGGTAGGACCCGTCGACGAGCGGCGCGAACAGCACGCGCGCACGGCCGACGATCGAGACGCCCGCTGGCGCGCTGGCGAACGCGTGGACGAGGACCGGTACGGCCACCCCGGCGCCACCCGCGATCGCGATGCGCGCCGCGAGTCGGGGCGTCCGGCGCAGGCCGGCGTCTGCCACGAAGGCGAGCAAGAAGAACGCCGGCGCGAAGGTGATCGCGCAGCCGGCGCCGAAGCACAGTCCGAATCCGATCATCGCGGCGCGGCCGGCACCCTGCACAAGGCGCGCGTACAGGCCCGTGGCGAGGAGCACGAACGGCAGCGCGGGGTTCTCGTAGTTGACGAGGCCCGCGTAGAGGATCGACACCGGCAGCTGCGTCATCAGCGCCAGTCCGATCATCGCGGTACCCGCGCCCAGACCTGCGCGCAGCGCCCACCAGAAGGCGACGAGACCCAGCAGGTGGAACACGAAGAACGGCAGGCGTAGCGGGAGCTCGATTCCCTCTGGGGCCGCGCCCGTGCGCCACGCTTCGTTCCAACCGGCGGGACCGGTCGCCTTCAACGAAGCCCAGCCGAGGAGCGGAACCAGAGGTGGGTGGTTGGCGTACACGAGGGCGTCCGCTGGACCGAGGTCGGCGGGCGAGGTGTCATGCGTGTCGACGATCAGTGCGGGGTAGCCGCGGAACCTCGTAGCTCCGAAGCGCTCGTAGTTCACCGCCGCGATCGCGAAGAACGCTCCTTGGAACCCGTCGAGCTCGCGATCGAAGCCCGCGTCGAGGTGTCCGACGCGGGGAACGAGCCCGGCGAGCACGAGCAGCAGCACGCCCGCGAGCTCGAGGTGCGGCAGGCGGCGGCGAAGCTCGTCGGGGCGCATCCGCCTACACTAACCCGGACGACTCTGGCGCAAAGCTGATGAATCGTCCGGGCTAGTGGTGTGAGTCGAAAGTTCGGCGCATTTGTCCGGCCGCTTTCGCGCGGTGGCGGCGTTGCCCCAAGACAGTATCTATCCCTGGTGTGAGTAGCACAGAGGCTACGCACAGAACCCGGCGCCTTGCCCCCA
>JAAELL010000298.1 GCA_024226735.1 bacterium
GCTCGAGCGCGAGCGCGGCATCACGATCGCGAGCGCGGCGACTCACTGTGAGTGGGACGGGCTCCATATCAATATTATTGATACGCCCGGGCACGTCGACTTCACGATCGAGGTCGAGCGCGCGCTGCGGGTGCTCGACGGCGCCGTCCTGGTGCTGTGCGCGGTCGCCGGCGTGCAGTCGCAGTCGATCACCGTCGACCGCCAGATGCGGCGCTACAACGTGCCGCGCATCGCCTTCGTCAACAAGTGCGACCGCACCGGCGCCAGCCCCGACCGCGTGGTGCAGTCGCTGCGCGACAAGCTCGGCCACGAGGCGGTGCTGCTGCAGCTGCCGATCGGCCTCGAAGCCGACTTCGAGGGCGTTGTCGACCTGGTCGAGATGAGAGCCCTCTACTTCCGCGGCGACAACGGCGAAAAGGTCGAGGAAGGCCCGATCCCGGACCAGCTCCAGGAGCTCGCCGAGGAGCGCCGGGCCGACCTGCTCGACGCCGCCAGCCTCTACTCCGACGAGCTGCTCGAGGCCGCGCTCGAAGACGCGGCGACCCCGGAGATGATCTACGAGGGCATCCGCCGCGGCACCCTGTCGCTCGAGCTGACCCCGGTGCTGATCGGCTCGGCCTACAAGAACAAGGGCGTGCAGCCGCTGCTCGACGCGGTCAACCGCTACCTGCCGAGTCCGACCGAGGTGCCGATCGAGGCCGTCGACCTCGACGGCGACGAGGCGCCGGTCGAGCTGGTCACCGACCTGGAGAAGCAGACCGTCGCCTACGCCTTCAAGCTCGACGAGGGCCGCTACGGCCAGCTGACCTTCATGCGCGTCTACCAGGGCTCGCTGTCCAAGGGCGACACGGTCTACCGCGCCTCGACCGGCAAGAAGGTCAAGATCGGGCGCCTGGTGCGCATCCACGCCGACAAGATGGAAGACGTCCGGAC
>JAAELL010000299.1 GCA_024226735.1 bacterium
CACCGCTCTCACCCGACAGCTCTTCGGCGACGCGGAGGTCGAGGCTTCCTATCTCCGCGCCCGGACCGCGGTCGAGTCGACGGGCGCCTACCTCCGCGTCCGGGTCGCGGTCGACGCCTCGGCGGCGGACCTCCACGCCGTGCGCTGGGAGCTCCTGCGCGACCCGGAGACGCGGTTGCCCCTCGCCACCTCGCCCAAGACGCTGCTGTCGCGCTTCATGACCAGCCGCGACTACCGGCGCGTCGCCCCGCGGCCGCGCCCCGAGATGAGCGCGTTGATCGTCGTCGCCGCGCCGTCGAACCTCGCGGACTACCGCCTCGCAGGCGTCCCCCGCGACGCCGAGGTCGAGCGCGCCCGCCAGGCCCTCGCCGGCATCGACGTCTCGGTCCTTGACCCTCCGGTCACCCTCGGACGTCTGAGTGAGCGCCTGCGCCAGGGCATCGACGTGCTCTATCTCGTCGTTCACGGCGTCCTCAAAGGTGGCACCGAGCCCTTTCTCTTCCTCGAGGACGACGGGGACAGGGTCGCCCGCGTCGCCGGCGCCGACCTGGCGCAGCGCGTCGCGGAGCTCGAGCGTCCGCCGCGACTGATCGTCCTGGCGTCCTGCGAGGGGGCCGGCACGGAAGAGGGCTCCGACGGCGCCGGGCGTCCGAGCGCGCTCTCTTCGCTCGCCCCTCGACCGGGCGCTCGCCGTTGCCCGCGGCGACGTCCGCGAGCGCCCCGACCACTGGATGCCGGCGCTCTATCTCCGCCTCAAGGGCGGCCGGTTGTGGAACGACGCCGGCTTCCGCGGCCGGGACCGGGTCAAATGGCGCAACCTCTGCCGTCAGGTCTCAGGCGGCCGGTTCGTGCCCATCCTCGGCCCCGGCGTCGCCGAGCGCCTTGGCCGCAGCGACGCGCTCGCCCGGCGCCTGGCCGACGTCCATCGGTTCCCGCTCTCCGAGCACCAGAAGGCCGATCTGCCGCGGGTCCTGCAGTTCATCTCGGCCAAGGAGAAGAGGTCTGCGGTCGTCCCCGAGCTCGAGGAACAGTGGACGGAGCTGGTCAAGGAGAACCACGGACCGGCCTTCCCCACCGACCTGCTCGCCCGCCTCGGACGCATGGAGCTGCCGGAGGTCCTGAACGCCGTCGGCGAGCACTGCCGCAGGGACCCCGACGAGCCGCACCGGATCCTCGCCGGCCTGCCGGCGGAGATCTACGTCACGACGGGCTACGACGACCTGCTCGGCCGCGCCCTCGAGGACGCGGGACGCGAGCCCCAGCGCCTGGTCTGCCGGTGGCGCGACGAGCCGCCGATCGCGCCGTCGCCCGAGGAGGAGGCGAGCGTGGAGAGTCCCGCGGTCTACCACCTCCTCGGCTCTCTCGAGGACGAGGAGTCGCTGGTGCTGACCGAGGACGACTACTTCGATTACCTCATCGCCACCGCCGCCAGCCAGCTGATCCCCGACGACGTCGCCAGCGTCCTCGGCGACCGGTCGCTGCTCTTCGTCGGCTTCCAGCTCACCGACTGGAGCTTTCGGGTGCTCTTCCGGCTGATCCTGAGCTTCGAGGGCCGGCGGCTCAAGGACTATCCGCACGTCGCCGTCCAGGTCGACCCGTCGACCCGTGACTTCGCCGACGCCGAAGGCGCCCGCGACTACCTGCGGCAGTATTTCGGCGCCGCCGCCGACATCGACGTCTACTGGGGCAGCGCCGAGGACTTCCTGGTCCAGCTGCGCGACAAGTTCGGAGGCACCGGTGATGGGTAAGCTGCCCAACCCCTACGTCGGACCGCGTCCCTTCGAGCCCGGCGAGACGCTCTACGGCCGCGGGCGCGAGGCGCGCGAGCTCTTTCACAAGCTCAAGGCGCGGCGCATCGTCCTGCTGCATTCGCCCTCGGGTGCCGGCAAGAGCTCCCTGGTAGAGGCGGCGCTCCGCGAACGGTTGGTGGACGACCGCTTCGACGTGTGGCCGACCGCCCGCCTCAACCTCAACCGGGGAGAGCTCACGGGCAACCGTTTCGTCGCCTCGACGATCGCAAGCCTCGAGGACGGGGTCCCGGAGGACGAGCGCCGCGGCCTGGCCGGTCTCGCCGGCCTGGGCCTGGCGGAGTACGTCAAGGGGCGCCCGCGGGGCGAGGACGCGCCGGAGAGCGTCGTCCTGGTCTTCGACCAGTTCGAGGAGGTGTTGACCGCCGATCCGGTCGACGTCGAGGCAAAGAAGGAGTTCTTCCGCCAGCTCGGGGAAACGCTGCGCGATCCGCGGATCTGGGCGCTCTTCGCCGTCCGCGAGGACTACCTGGCGGCCCTGGCGCCGTATCGCGACCTGGTGCCGACGAAGCTCGCCAACACCTACCGCATCGATCTGCTCGGGCGCGACGCGGCGCGCGAGGCGATCGTCGAGACGGCGCGCGACGGCGGACGCGAGTTCCCGGCGGCGGAGCGGTTGCTCGACGACCTGGCGACGATGCAGGTGCAGCAGCCCGACGGCTCCTTCGCCGCCAAGAGGGGACATCACGTCGAGCCGGTGCAGCTCCAGGTGACCTGTCGCCGCCTCTGGGACGCGATGCCTGACAGCGATCTCTCGATCGACGTCGAGGATCTGGAGAAGTTCGGCGACGTCGACCTGGCGCTCGCTCACTATTATCGCGACTGTGCCTGGCGGATCGCCGAGGGTGACGTGCAGCGCGAACGGGCGATCCGCGAATGGTTCGGCGACCGGCTGGTCACGTCGGCAGGCGTCCGCGGGCAGGTCCTCCGCGAGGCCGGTTCGAGCGGCGGGCTGGACAACGTCCTGGTCGAGAGGCTCCTCGCGACGCACCTGGTGCGGGCGGAGAAGCGCGCCGGGGCGACCTGGTACGAGCTGGCTCACGACCGGCTTCTCGGGCCGGTGCGGGAAGACAACGGCCTATGGCGTGAGGAGCATCTTTCCGAAGTCCAGAAGCAGGCGTCGCTGTGGGAGCGCCAGGGACGACCTTCCGGTCTGCTCTTCCTCAAACAGAAGCTGACGTCGGCCGAACGCTGGGCGGCGGACAACGAGGATCTCGTCACCGATGTCGAGCGCGATTTCCTCGCCGCGTCGCGGGCGGCCCACCAGGCCGCCGTTCGCGAACGTCGGCTCTTGCAGGTGACGATACTCGTCGCCCTGATCGCCATCGTAGCCGGCGTCTTTGCCGTGTTTCAGTGGCAAGCCGCCGTGCGAAGCGCCGGCGAGGCCGCGGCGAGCGAGACCAAGGCGAGAGAGCTCGCCCGCGCGGCGATGGCGAGCTCGTTTCTGGCCAGCGGCCAGGGGACCTCGGGCAACCTCGCCGCGCTCGAGGTTCGCGAGCCCGACGAAGTCCCGACGGCCGTCTCCATGCTGCAGGAGACTCTCGCCACCCGTCTCGACGAGATCGTCCTTGGCGGGCACGAAGACTATCTCCAGGAAGCACTTTTTTCCCCGGAAGGACGACGAGTCCTGACCGCGTCAGGCGACCACACCGCACGCATCTGGAACGCCGAGACCGGAGAACAAATCCTCGCCCTCGATGGACACTCCGGCATTGTCGTCCACGCCGCGTGGAGCGGCGACGGACGACGAGTCCTCACCGCGTCAGGCGACAACACCGCACGCATCTGGAATGCCGAGACCGGAGAACAAATCCTCGCCCTCGATGGACACTCCAACTATGTCTACCACGCCGCGTGGAGCGGCGACGAACAACGAGTCCTCACCGCGTCAGGCGACCACACCGCACGCATCTGGAACGCCGAGACCGGAGAACAAATCCACTCCCTCGAACGACACTCCAACGCTGTCCGCCACGCCGTGTGGAGCGGCGACGGACGACGAGTCCTCACCGCGTCCCGGGACCACACCGCACGCATCTGGAACGCCG
>JAAELL010000300.1 GCA_024226735.1 bacterium
GAGCCCGTCGCCCTCGTTCCCGCCGACGAGCTCGCTGGCTGGCTCGAGACCGTCCACCTGCTGCGCTCGCCCAGGAACGCGCGGCGTCTGCTCGAAGCGAGTCAGCGCGCCGCGGACGGGGAAGGGGAGGCCTTCGTCGTCGACGAGCTCCGCCAGCGGCTCGGTCTCGAAACGGAGTAATGGCACGCGGGCGGCGCGAAGCGGTGATGGATCCTCATTTCCTCGAGGATCTCGAGTATTGGACCCGTACCGATCGGCGGCGGGCTCTGCGAGCGCTCAGACTGGTCGAGGCAGTACTGCGCGACCCCTTTGACGGCCCGGGCAAGCCCGAGCCGTTGCGCGGCCAGCTTGCCGGCAAGTGGTCCCGGCGGATCGACCAGGAACACCGCTTGGTCTACGAGGTCGAGGAAAGCAGAATCTACTTCTTGGCCGCGCGCCACCACTACTGAGCGCGGACTGGCAAAGGACAAAGTCGATCAGCTGGTCCCTCGCAGCCTCGAGATGGCCATCGGTCATTCAGGTGTGGCTCAGCCAAGGCCTTCACTCCCTCCGCGGCGCGTCTCGC
>JAAELL010000301.1 GCA_024226735.1 bacterium
ACCTCCGTCGAGCGCGACGCACGCGGCCAGTTGATGGCGCAGACGCGCGTGGCACCCGTCTCCACGCAGGGCGGCGACGTCGCCCTCACCATCGACATGACGATGCAGGCCGAAGCCGAGACTGCACTACGCGAGGCCGTGAAGAAGACCGGCGCCCGAGGCGGGTGTGTGATCACCCTCGATCCGCGCACAGGCGAGATCCTGGCGCTGGCCGAGGCACCCGGCTTCAACCCCAATCGCTTCCGCAAGCTCGATTACGACGACACCCGCTCCGCAGCCTTCCAGGATGCGGTCGAGCCCGGGTCGGTTCTGAAGGCCTTCCTGGTGGCGGCTGCGCTCGAAACCGGCGCAATCGGACTCGACCAGCGCCTCGACACCGGCGACGGCACGCTCGCGATCCCCGGCAAGACGATCCGCGATCACCGCCCCTACGGCGTGCTCGATCCCGCTGGTGTGCTCAGGTTCTCGAGCAACGTCGGATCCGTGATGATCGCCGACCTCGTCGGTGCCAAGGCTCACCACAGCGCTCTTCGCCGCTTCGGCTTCGGCAAGAAGACCGGCAGCGGCTTTCCGTCCGAATCCAACGGCCTGTTGCGCCCTTGGAAGCAGTGGAAGGCGATCGACCACGCGACGGTGGCCTACGGCCAGGGCGTGGGCGTAACGTCGATCCAGCTCGCCTCCGCGATGGCCACGCTGGCGGGCGACGGCCAGTGGCGCATGCCGCGCATCGTCTCCGCACGACGGCGCCCCGACGGCGAGTGGCAGCCCATCGAGCCCGAAGCACCCCGCCGTGTCGTGCGCGAAGAAGTGGCCGCGAACGTGATGAAGATGCTCGAATCCGTCGTGAGCGCCGAGGGAACAGGACGCAAGGCCGCGCTGGCCAAGATCGCCGTCGCTGGAAAGACCGGCACCGCGCAGAAACTCGACGTCGAGCGCGGGGTCTATTCCAAGACGCGCTACGCAGCGTGGTTCATGGGGGCGGCACCCGCTCGCGATTCGAAACTCGTGATCGTGACGATGCTCGACGAGCCCAAGGGCCTCGCCCACGGTGGCGGTGACGTCGCCGCACCGTTGTTCGCGAAGGTGGCGGCGGGACAGCTCGCACACCTCGGGATCCTGACCAAGCCCGAGCCCATCCCCGCACCGCCGCGTGAGGTAAAGCTCGCGGCAAAGACACCCAAGGCTGCCAAGAAGAAGAGCGTGAAGGTC
>JAAELL010000302.1 GCA_024226735.1 bacterium
CACCGCTCGAGGACCGCCATTCGCCCTCGCTCGCCCTTGTCTCGGCACTTTCGCGGATGAGATCGGGCAAAGCGCAGACGCTCGACGGGATGATCCAGGTCTGGCTCGGCCCAGCGTCCGCAGTCTTCGTGACGGGAGAAGACCCGGCCGTCGTCGGCGGGAACCAAGCGATCGACCCGGACGAAGTCGGCCACAGGATCTGGCGCCCCCACTCGCTCGGGGTCCAGACCTCGCGACGAGTAGGATACGGAGACTTCTCCTCGACACGCCACGGGTAGTGCGACGGCCGGGCGCACTGAGTGTTCTCGTCCTTGAACTCGGGGGGGACGCACGCTTCTGGACCCGCGCGCCGATCCGAGGTAGGATGCGGCATGGTCATGGCAACAGGAACCGTCGTAGACGGCAAGATCGTCGTTCCAGGGGAATCTCTGAGGGAAGGGATCCAGGTGACCGTCCTCGTCCCCGAGCCTTCGGGGGAGCGGAGTTTTGAGCTCGGGCCGAAAGCCGAGGCGGCGCTCTTGGAGTCGATTCGGGAGGCCGACGCGGGCGAGCTGATCAACGGTGACGAAGTCCTCCGGGAACTGGGCTGCCGCGTTTGAGCTCGTTACTAGCCGTCAAGGTCACCCCCCGGGCACGGCGCGAGATTCGCCAGGCTTCGAGTTGGTGGGCTGAGCATCGCACCAAGGCTCCTAACGCGTTTCGCGATGATGTCCAGCGTGCGTTCGAGACCTTGGCGAGACAGCCTCTGATCGGCCCTCCGGCGACGAACGAGAAGTTGGCCGGCGTCCGTCGACTTCTACCTTAAGCGTATTCGGTACTACCTCTACTACCGCGTCAAGGATGATGCTCAGCGCGTCGAGATCCTCGCACTTTGGCATACGAGCCGAGGCGGGAGTCCTGATCTGGGATAAGCGCTACACGTCGAGGTTCTTGACCTCGAGGGCGTTCTCGATGATGAAGTTGCGCCGCGGCTCGACCTGGTCGCCCATCAGCAC
>JAAELL010000303.1 GCA_024226735.1 bacterium
CCGGGCGTGGAGGATGTCGTCATGGCGCCGAATGACTTTTTCAACGGGCTGCTAGAGGCCCGCGAATCTCGGGATCCCGCACGGCCGACCGACCGCTTATCATGCTGGTCGGGGAACCCAATGGACAACGACCGCCGCAAGCGCATCAAGGAACTGTTCCTCAACGCCGAATGCGCCGACCTCGAGATGCGAGCGGACGTCGAGCGGTTGCTCGGCGCGCGAGATCTACACAGGCCTGTACGGCCCCGAGCATCCGGCCGTCGCCAAGTCCTTGGACGGTCTGGGCCTGCTCTACTACAACACCGATCGCAAAGAAGAAGCGATCGAGCTCATGCACGAAGCGGTGCGCATCAACCGCGAAGCCTACGCTGACGACGGGCATCCGCAGCTCGCGACAATGCTCCAGAACCTGGGAGCCGTGCTGGCCCACGAGAACGACGCCGAGGGCATCGAGGTCCCGCGTATCGCCAGCGCCCGCGAGAAGCTCGAAGAGGCGCGCGCGAAAGAGTGAGCGACGACTGCGCTACAAGCGCAGCTCCGTCACCTTTCCGGGAACCAGGGCGAGCGCTTGGCGCCCGACCTCGACGCGCCGGCCGTCGACGACTCGATACAGGACGAGGCTCGCGGCGGACTCACCGGTCGCGAGGACGCGCGTGGCCTCTTTCCCGATGCGCCGGTTCTTGCTCGTCATGTACTCACCGCCGCCCATCGCGGAGATGTCCTTGGGCTCGCCGCT
The DNA here is from genome assembly GCA_024226735.1 of bacterium. Taxonomy (GTDB): domain Bacteria; phylum Planctomycetota; class UBA1135; order UBA1135; genus JAAELL01. The sequence continues at coordinate 737 of JAAELL010000303.1, forward strand.
CGCGTCGTGGATCTCGAAGGACGCGGGCTGCGGATCCTCGCCGTCGAGAACGACGCGAAAGTGGCACAGGCGCTCGACCTGGATCTCGACCTCATCTTGCGTGTCCGGGGCGACGACGAAACTGGTCGACAAGATCTCCGCCCCGTACAGCTCGAGCGCCAGGTCGCGCGTCGAAATGTCCGCGAGCTGAAAGTGCCCCTCCTCGTCCGTGGACACGCGCGTCCCGTTGCCCGTGCGCGTGTAGCCACCGCCACCGAGGTAGGTTCCGAGCATCGGACTCAACACGACCCCCTCGACGGGTCGACCCGCGAGGTCGACGACACGTCCGGCGAGGCGCTCGCGGATGAAGTCCGCCGGCAGGACGAAATCGCTGGTCTCGGTTCCAGCGCGGACCGGCTCCGTCGTCATGGCGGCGAAGCGCGTCCGATCGAACAGGCGCAGCCGATAGTCCTTGTCCAACAACCCGTCGAGCCGGTATCGCCCGTTCTCGTCCGAGAGGTCCCAGACGCGGAGCTCGCCCGTGCTGCCGCCGCCGACCCTCAGGACCTCCGCTTCCTCGGAGACGGAGAACTCCTCGGCGCTGCGGCCATCCTGTAGACCCCGCTCGCCCCACAGGTAGACGTGGATACCGGGCACGGGTGCTCCGCTCGTGTCGGTGATCCTGCCCGCGATCGCGAGCGCTTCGCCCGCGAGCACGACGTCGCGCTCGAGGCTCTGGTCGGGGTCGGCGAGCAGCTCCTTGCCGACGTTCTTCGAGACGGTGGCCCGCCAGCCCGCACCCGCCGCGAAGAGATCGTCGCGCGACGAGACCTGGGTCCCCGCCTCGAGATGGAACGCGTAGCGCCCCTCGGCGTCCGCACGCGTCGATGCTGCCCCAAATCCGACGTACGCGCCAGGCACGCGCGCGCCGGAGGGAGCGAGCACCCACCCCGAGAGCGTGTACGCCGGCTCGTCCGATGACGCGAGCACGATCCAAGCGGCAAGCTCATCGACCTGTGCGACCTCCAACTCGACCGGCTCGTACCCGGCCTTCGCGAAGCGCAAGCGACAGGCGTCGGCCGGCAGCGCTTCGTAGCGGAACGCACCGCCTTCATCGGTCGCGGTCGGCGCCCATTCGCCCGCCGACAAGCGGTCGAGCGGATCGGGGAAGCCGTCGACCCAGCTCGGGATCACCGTCACCTCGACGTCCGCGAGCGGGCGGTCCTCGTCGTCGACGACCACACCCGCCCAATCGACGGCACCGGCGAGCACGAGAACGAGGTTCGTTCGGCTCGCCGGTTCGGGCTTGAACCAGGCGTGCGCCGCGACGCAGACCCAACCGCGACCCGGGACGATCTTTCCATGGTCCTCCTCGGTCGGCACGACGAACGTCCCATCGCTCGCGCTACGCGCCAGCTCCACGGGAAGTGCGCGACGCGCGGCTGTGAAGCGACGGGAGAAGTCGTCCGTGACCCCGATCGGCACGCCGCCCCGGGGCTGTCCGCGGACGTCGACCACGCGGCCAGCCGCCGTAGACGGAACGGTGGGCTCGGGCTCGGGCTCGACCGCGGCCTCGGTGCTCGGCTCGATGTTGGACCTGGTCTCGTCGGACCGCTTCGACTCGAGCGCGGGAGCCCGCTGGGCGGCCGCGCCGGCGTCGACCACGGAATCGGATTCCGGAACCGGGGCGGCGGGCTCCTGCCAATCGACAAGCACCGCCGTCGAAGCCACGAGCAGCAGGCCGGCACCAACGCAGATCGTCTTCTTCATCGACATCCATCCGAGGGTCCAGGGCCCTGGTGTCCAGGGCGTGGGGAGCGTCCGTCGTGAACCCTCGAAGACCAGGAGCGCCCGCGCCCAGTCGTCTCCGCCCCGCTCGCGCAGCGAGTCGCGCAACAGATCTCGCCCGCGCTCGAGCCGCTTGCGCACCGTCGCCGGATTCGCCGCGGTTCGGCGTGCGATCTCGTCCACGCCGAGCTCGTGCGTGTAGCGCAGGAGCACCGCGGTGCGGTACGGCTCGCGTAGCTCGGCAACGGCCCGTGCGACTCGCGCCTGCAGCTCGAGCAGCTCGAGCGTCTCCTCGGTCGAGGCCACGGCCTCGGGCCGGGCGGCCGCGCGCTCGCGATCGTAGCGCCGCCCGCGCGAGCGCCTCGCGCGCCGCGCGAAATTGCGCGCGACGACCGACATCCAGGCGCCGACCCTTCCGCCGCGACCATCGGGCGGTAGAGCGGCGAGCGCGGCGGTCCACGTGTCCTGCACGACGTCCTCGTACTCCTCGCCGGCGAGCGAGCGAACGAGATCGCGCAGGCCACCGTCGTAGCGCAGGAGCTCCTCGGCGGGAAGCGATCTGGGATCGGGCGGCATGGGGTTCACACCGTATCAATCCCGCGCTGGATGCTGCGTGACGATGGATCCGGAGATCTTGGCCGACTCTCGTACCCTGGTGGCGTCATGTGCCGCAACATCAAGACGCTCTTCAACTTCGACCCACCGGCGACGGAAGAGGAGATCCGCGCCGCCAGCCTGCAGTTCGTGCGCAAGCTGTCCGGGTTCAACAAGCCATCCAAGGCCAACGAGGACGTGCTCGCCCGAGCCGTCGAAGACACGGCACGGGTGGCACGAGAGCTCCTGGACGCGCTCGTCACGAACGCCACGCCTCGTGACCGCGAGCCAAGGCCAAGGCGCGAGCCGCGAAGCGCTTCGGCTGAGGGACGGCTCGAGGCAACGATCGCATCGCACGCCAGCGGCGTCGATGCGGAAGCGGGCCGGACCGGAGAGAGTGGTCCAGCCCTTGGCACCGCATCGAGGATCCAGCCGCAGCTCACGGCGTGAACGTCACGTCGATCGCCTCCGTGAAGATGTTCGCTCCGGTGTCGCGATGCCAGAACGGGAAGTACCACGTGTCGCCCGCGGCGGCGGACGTCGTGAACGGAGCTGTCCCGAGCGGCAACGCGCCCGCGTCGACTGGCTGCGCCATGGTTCCGCCCGGCCCCGAGTTGAGCACGGACTGCGCGTAGCGTCCGATATCACCGCCGAGGCACAAGTTGCCGTTGCCACCACCGGGGAAGACGACGAAGCCAGGCGAGCTCGAGGCGAACAGGTAGCCGCTCGAACGTCGGCAGACGATCCGCGCAGACCATGAGATCGTTCTCGGCAACCGAAGTCGTGCCGACGGTGAAGATGCGACCGACCTCCCCCGTGGAGTTCGCGCTCTGCGACGGGCAGATGTCCCCGTAGCGCGGTGCCGCGACGACGTACAGGTCGTCGACGCCGAACTCTTCTCCACCGTCGACGGCGATGGTGCCGGCGCGAATGACGACCCGGTCGATCGTCGTTCCCGGCGGCATCACGATCCCGACGAACTGTCCCTGTGCGTTGCCACGCCGACGCCATCCTCGGCCGCGCCCTCGCGCACCCCGCCGACTGGACGGGCTCCGAGCTGCACGTCGAGATCGAGACCTACACTTGGGACGTCCTTCCCGGCGCCGCCCGCGGCCCCGGCGCCCTGGTCGACGGCCTCGAACGGGAGTACGCCCACGTGCTCGACCTCTCGCCCGAACCGGGTGGCGGGCGACCTGACGGAGATTCCACACCGAGCGCGTTGACAGGGCCGAGCGGACTCAGAACAACGTCACCGACACGCCGTCCGTGAAGTTCGACGTCGGACCGGGATCGAGATCGCGGAACCAGGCCTGGAAATGCCACGTGTCCCCGGGAACGACGGCGGTCGGTGGGTTGACGGGGATGTTCGACAGGTCGACGTCGAGCTCGAAGCGGCCCTGCGCGCCCGATTGACCGACTTGCTGCGGCTCGTTGAAGCGTCCGATGTTGCCGGCGAGGCAGACGACACCGTTGCTCAGCGGAGGCTGCAGCATCCCCTGCGTCTGCCCCGCGAGGAAGATGCCGAGCTGGTTCTGCGGGAGGTTCTCGGCGACGAGCAGGAGCACCGGGCCGGGCGGCCCCGTCTCAGCTCGGATGGTCGCGCTCGCTCCGGACGAATTCGGGACGGCGGGACCGCAGTAGTTCATCACGATCGGTCCGGCGTTGAAGATGTCGACGCGGTCCGACGCCTGCAGTGCAAGTCCGGGACCACCCGTCCAGCCGCCGCCGAAGAACGCTCGGCCACCAGCGACGGCGCTGCCCATCGCGTCGGGGGTGGGGGCGATCATGTCCCTACATGGAGGCGGCACGCAAGCGCTCCGAGATCATCGCGCGGTCGGGGCGCGAGCTGAACGAGATCATCTCCTCGGGCTACCGCGAGCGCGACGCGATCCGCAGCGCCAGCCACGACAAGGTGATCCACGCCATCCGCGGCACGGAGGAGTACACGACTTCGGGCTCGGACATGGCGGTCCACCTGTGCCCTTCGGCTACGACCACGTCTACAGCAACGGGCGCGGGGAGTACCTCTTGACGAACGATGCGCTCTTCGAGCCGAACGTCGACCGGTCGACGAACGCGGCGGACTGGACGCGCATGGAGGGCAACCGCTAACGCCCCTCCGACGAGTCGTTCCTCAAGGGGCCGTCCAGGCGCGCGACGGACGGACCCCGGTATTCGGAGCCGTCAGCTCCGGAGGCGGATTGGAGCGGTTAGCGGCGCGGCCGTGCACCGCGGAGTCGAGAAACGAGCCGCCGCGGTAGACGCGAGCGGCCGACGACGCCGGGTCTGCTACCGGGTCGGTCGACGGCAGGCCGGTGTAGGCCTGGTAGCCGTCGCGGCACCACTCCCACAGGTTGCCGACGACGTCGTGCAACCCGTACGGATTGGCGCCGTAGGTCCCCACCGGCGCGTGCGCGGTGTGGCCGTCGTCGAGCCAGCGCTCCACGCCCGGCCACGAGTAGCCGCCGTTGTCGCGCGCGAACGTGTCGACCAGGTTCGCGTAGCCCTGCAGACCCTTCCTGTTCGTGCCGACGAACCACGGATCGTCCGAGCCGGCGCGCGCGGCGAACTCCCACTGGGCTTCGCTCGGGACCTCGAGCCCGAAGCGCGGCAGGACGCGCATGCAGTCGTCCCAACTGATCATCTCCACCGGGTGCAGGAGCGTCGCCGGCGCGCGCTCGTCGTTCCACTTGGGATAGTACTCCCCGTCGGGTCCGTACTGGCTCGGGTTGCCGCCGGCGAGGCGCTTCCACTGCCCCTGGGTCATCTCGTACTTGGAGATGAAGTACGGCGAGAGCGTGACCTGATGAACGGGCGCCGCCGAGCCGACGGCGTGATCGTCCTTGTTGGGACCCTCGGCGAGCTGAGCGCCCATCCAGTCGGTGCCCCCGGGAAGCAAGACGAGCACGATGCCCGTGTCCTCTTCGAGCAGGAGCTTCCCGTCGGATTCCCGCTGCGGTCGCTCGCCGCTCTGCACGTGCCAGAACTCCCACAGTCCGGTCTCCGGATGCGTTCCGATCGGCACGATGCCGAACTGCGGAACGACCTCGAGCTCGGGGTAGGCGGCGCGCAGCTCCGGCAGCGCGTCGCGCCACGCCTGCGCATGTTCCCCCCCTTCACCGAATTGGTCCCGCAGACGCTCGGCCGCCGCGAGACGGCGCCGCACGCCCCAGCTGTGGCGACTCGAGGTGCCGAAGCCGAGCAGCCCGTCGTCCTCGTCGGCGAGTGCCTCGAGCTCCGCGATCAGCTTCTCGAGCTGGGCGTGCCACCAGCGCGCGTCGGGCTCGTCGTCGGGGAAGCGCCAGTCGCGCCGCTCGTCGAGGCGCGCGTCGATCGCATCCCGCTCTTGCTCGAGCGAGCGGAGATCCTCCTCCGCCTGCTCGTGATCGCTCGCGTCGGCCACCTGCTCCTCCATCTCCGCGAGCTCCTTCGCGAACATCGGCTCGTCCGCCTCTGCCGCGAGCTCGAGCGCCTTCTGCGCAGCAGCGAGGGCCTCGTCGTCACGCCCTACTGCGAACAGCGCCATCGCGTGCGTGTCGTGCGTGGCGGCGATGAGCAACGTCTCGGTCGATCCCGCGGCGAGCTCGACGGCCCTCTGCGCCAGCACGAGCGCCTCGGCCTCGTGCCCGAACGAGGTTCGATCCACCTCGACCAGGGTGGCAGCGAGGTTGTTGAGCTCGAAGGCGGTCGGCGGCAGCGCGTCCCAGTCGACGGCCGGCGGCTCCAAGGCGACCCCGCCCTTGCGCGCTCGCAGGACGGCGCGGCGGTAGGCGAGCTCCTCGTCGAGATGCTGCAGACGCGCAAAACCGGGCTGCAAACGACGCTCGGCCTCACGCTCCTCCGGCGTCCGCGGCCGGGCCTTGGCGCGCAGCTCATCGCGCTTGGCGACGTGCAGAGGCAATTGACCCACCAGGTCCTGGACCGTAGCGATCCACTCCTGGTAGTCCGGTATGCGCTCGGGGTGAGCCGGCCAGAGCTCCTGCGCCTGCGCCACGACATCGTCGTAGTCCTGCAGCGCCGAGAGTCGTTTGACAGACGCCACCTCGCGCAACGTCACGGCGAGCAGCGCCGAGATCACGACCAACGCGAGCGCGGTGACGGCAGCCGTCACGCTACGCGTCGGGTTGCGCCTCGCCCACTTGACCGCCCGGTGCCAGGTGCTCGGCGGGCGCGCGACGATCGGCTGGTCGCTCAGGAACCGGCACAGGTCCGCCGCGAGCTCGTCCATGCTCGCGTAGCGGTGGTCGCGGCTCTTCTCGAGGCACTTGGCGCAGATGACGGCCAGGTCGCGCGGCACGCGCGAGCGAATCGTGCGCGGGTCCGGCGGATCGTCGCGCAGGACCTTGTCGACGACCTGCTGTTCGGTGTCCCCATCAAACGCGCGCCGCAGCGTCAACAGCTCGTACAGGATCGAGCCGAGGCTGAAGATGTCGGTGCGGTGATCGATCGCCGAGCGCCTGGCCAGGACCTGCTCGGGGCTCATGTAGGCGGGCGTGCCCATGCGCTCGCCCGAGTGCGACAGGGCCGTCTCCTTCTCGATGCGCGCGAGGCCGAAGTCGCCGATCTTGGGCCGGTCATCGGGCGTGATCAGAACGTTGTTGGGCTTCAGGTCACGGTGAATGATGCCCGCGGCATGCGCGGTGGCGCAGGCTTCGGCGATCTCGGCGACCAGCGTGGCGACGCGCGTGAAGTAGCCGGGCTCCTGCTCCCCGTGTTCGGCGGCCCTGCTGAGGAAGTGCATCAGCGTCCAGCCGCCGGGCACGAGCTCCATCGCGATCCACGCGACGTTGTCCGTGACGCCGTAGCCGTGGACCGCGACGATCCCGGGGTGATTGAGCTTCCCCGCCGCGCGCGCCTCGCGCGCGAACAGGTCCAGCATGCGCTGGTTGACCCGGTCGGGGCGGACGACCTTGAGCGCCACCTCGCGACCGAGAGCCTCCTGCTCGCCTCGCCACACCTCGCCCATGCCCCCGACGTCCAGGCGCTCGATCAACCGCACGTCCCCGAGCATCTGGCCCGCCTCGATCGGAAGCGTCCGAAACGCCGGTTCGCGGGCTTCGCCGTAGAACGTGGTGCTCTGCGGCTCCTGCAGCCACCCCAGCTCCTGCAGGAGGTGCGCGCGTCCGGCCCACAGCTGCCGGAATTCCTCCGCGCGCTCGGGCTGCTCGGCGCAGAGCCCCTCGAGCGCCTCCTCCTCGGTCAGCGCCGCGTGTCGGGTCATGTACTCGGCGAGGGTCGTCTCGATGCCCATGATCGCTAGCGGAAGGTGACGAGCGTCGAGTTGGTGAAGTTGCTGCTCCCGCCGTCGCGATACCAGCACTGGAAGGCGACCGTGTCGCCGACCAAGACGCCGAACGGCGGGACGTTGAACGGCAGGTTCGACAGGTCCAGGGCGGGCGCCTCGTGGCTGAAGACGGGCCCGGACCGGACGTGGCGAACGAAGCGCGCGATGTCCTGCGAGAGGCAGATCGGACCACTCGCGCCCGGGGGCACGATGTACAGACCCGAGGTTCTGCTAGCGAGGAAGTAGCCGAACTCGTTCGGCAGGTCGCTCGCGCGCAGGATCAGCAGGTTGGTCGCGGCGATCGGTGAGCCGTACGCGGTGAGCACCCCCGGCTGGCCGGTGCTGTTGTTCGTCGGCACGCAGCCCGCGTCGAGCTCTCCGAACTCGATCCTCGGTTCGAGACGCGCGTCGTCGAAGTAGACCTCGCCCGGTCCCGACAGAGGGAAGAAGTTGATCGCTTCGATCCGCGTCTGGCCAGAGCTCGTGCCGAACGGGCCTTCGGTCCAGGTGTAGCCGGGCGCGTTGAGTCGGTGTCCGTCGTAGTACACGTCGAGCGTGTCGGCGCTCAGATCGATCTCGGCGCGGATCTCGGTCCACTCGTCCCGCACGAGCAGCGGGAGGTTCGCGGCCGGCATGGAGCCGCAGTCGCATTCACAGCGGCCGCTCATGCCGTTGAACTGCACCTGCACCGACCACACGAGCGGACCGCCGAAGCTGTAGTCGTTCAGCATGATGAAGTAGCTCGATCCGGTGAACGAGCTCGGAACGTACACCTGGCTGCGGAACACCCACCGACCGGAGTCGGGAACGTCCGTGCGGTTCAAGTCGAGCAAGGCCTCGTTCGGGGAGTCGACCTGCAGGGCGTTGGGCGCGGAGGATCCACCGACCGTCGGGGGAGTGCCGTCGACGATCCTGGCGGTTCGTCCATCACGGGCGGCGAGGCGGGGTTGAAGCAATGCCCCACCGAGAGCATGCAGTGTCCGCAGCCATCGATGATCCACCCCGTGCAGCTCGAGGACGTGCCCGACGCGATCAGTCGCGCGACGCGCGCGTCGTACGACAGAGTGCGGTCGTCCGCACCACCGCACAGCGACGGCTGCTCCACGATCGGCAGGCCGGCGACGACCGCGCCGACGACGATACGGTTGGGCCCCGTACCCGGCTGGGCGACCACCTCGACCTGTACGCGATCGCCGTTGAAGTAGGCGCTCGCGTCGCGCCACTCCGCGACGTGCTTCGCGTTCATCGTCTGCACGTGCCCGTCGAGCCACGACGTGATGCGCAGGATCGAGGCCGTACCTGCGGAGGGGTCTCCCGCGAGATGCACCTCGTCGAACAGCACGCGCAGCCACGGCGCGCCGCCCGCGTGCACGGTGAACGAGTGGACGATCTCCTCCTGGGTCCCGTCGTTCGACGCCCAACCGGTGTCGTGGCGAAAGGGCCGCCTCTCCTGGCCCAGCGCGAGATTCGAGGCGAGCAGGGCTGCGACGCCCGTCGCTGCCAGCACGAAAAGGCCGCCGCACTCTCGACGACGATCACACATTCCTCCACCTCCGAGTTTCAACATCGCATGGGACCGGGATCGGGGCTCCTCCACATACGGGGATGCAAAGTGGGAGCCCGGACCGAACGGTTTTCTTGCAGTTCTCGACAACCCGGTGGCATCCGGGCCCCCTCGTCCGGTGCGATGCGCTCATGGTCCCCAGCCTAGCGCGCGACCCGAACGCGACGTCGCTCGGAAGTGTTGGTCGTGAAGACGGGCTGATCGGCCGAAAGGGGCGGTCCGCGGAAAGAGAAGCGCCAACCGCTGCGTACCCCCCTGTGTTCCCGCTCACCGTCGACCGAGGAGACCACCTTGAGAGCCCTGTCCATCCTGGCCCTGACCCTGCTCGCCGTCGTCCTGACCCTCCCTGCGGGGGCGACGACGGGACGCTCGCCGATGCCGTCGACCGCCGCCCAAAGCCCCGTCGTGCAGTACCAGCACGACGTCGCGATCCCGGAGCAGATCTTCGGCGTCTGGGTCCACGTCCGCGGCGCGCCCGGAACGTCGTACGCGATCTACGTGCGCGAGGGAGGCACGAGCGTGCTCGTGGCCCAGGGCATCGTTCCGCCCGGCGGATCCATCACGACGGCGTTCGTCATGCCACACGACCCGGTCCGCCAGACGTACACGCGCGGCCAGGTCTGGTCCGTCGCGGACGGACGCGTCGGTGCGCTCGTGAGATTCTTCGACTGAGCAGGCCGCGCGCCAGCCGCCCGTCGGTCACGAAAACTCTTGGGCTGCGCTACCAGCCGAAAACCTCGAAGTACCGCTCCCACAGGCGCTCGGCATAACGCAGTGCGTACTGCTCTGCGTAGTCCTCTCCGCGGGAGCTGTCCTCCTGCGAACGTGTCGTCATCCGATCGTGGTGATGGCCGAGCTCGTGGAGGAGGATGTGCATCAGCTGAAAGCCGCGAGCGGATGTCTCGGTCCAGCGGACGTGGTAGTCACCTTGGTGTGTCTGCTCACACGGCACGCCGAGGCGCTCGAGAACGTCACGGTGGTCGTCGACAAAACCGGTGGTCCAGTAACCCTCGATCTCGCGCTCCCAAGCACACACGGAAACGGTGCCCGGGACGTGCCAGCCCATCGTGCCTTCCTCCGCTTCCGCGATCAGCACGCCGCGCAACCCACTCGAGAGCTCGTCCCAATCAGGGAGCAGCGATAGGAAGCGCTCGACGTCCTGTACCCGGAGCAAATGCCGGTGCCCCGCGCCGGGACGCTCGCGCCGGATCGTCGGGTTGCCGGGTATCCAGGGGAAGATGTCCGGCGACAGATCGGGACGGTTCTTGCGCTGGATCTTTCCGGCGCGCACTTTCGGAGTCGTCTTGCGAGAACGATAGCGCATGGGAGCACGAGTCGAGGGCTGGTCCGTCCCTTTGATCATGGCCAATCCGCATCCGGACCGAACGCAAAGCATCGGCTTTCTCGCGAGCCCGCCACTTGCGCACAACGATCGACGACTTCTCACAGGACCGATGATCGGCGTCGCGGCCGGACAGCGACGCGGTTCGCTGTCCGGGCGGGAGAGCCAACGCAAGCATCAGTTGAGTATCACGATGTAGGCGTCCGAGAAGTTGCTCGAAGCACCGTCGCGGTACCACGCCTGGAAGGTCTGGCTCATCCCGCTCATGACCGCAGGGACCGGCGGGTAGGAGCCGTCCGTCGGCAAGCTGTTCGACCCACTGCCCCCCACTCTCGATGAAATACCGGCGCTGTCGAATTGGAACAGGTGTCCATCCGGGACGCTCGTGTAGCGGAACTGCGGGCTGGCGACACAGAGGATGCCGCTGGCACCCGGTGGCACGACACGTCCATTCGTTTCGAGTTCGTGTCTAGTGGGGGCGAACCCACGAGAAGCTGGTGATGTATTGGCTTCAAGCCGGTTCAATCCCGCTCATGATGCGCGGTTTCGAACCGACCTGAGACCCACGAAGGACCCGAAGAGTGAGGCTCCTGCCTACTGTGGGCGAAACTGGAATGAGCGCTCAGCGCCCACTTCGGGGCGGCTCAGGAGTCTGAGTCGTCCTGACCACCCAAGCGCGGCGAACGCCGACGTGCGGCAGGCGGTGTAATCGTGCTCAGAATGTTGCGCATGTCGCGTCCCCTCTCGATGGGTTACAGGTCGCCCATGCCGTTCAGTGAAGCGAACGACTTGCAGACCCCCTGAGAGACACGACCCGATGCTTCCCAAGAGCCTCACGAGCGCCTGCGCGCTCGCCTTCATCACCGTCGCCACCGCGTCTGCGCAGCTGCAGCCCGGCGACATCGTCGTCACGCTCTATGGCTGTGACCAAGGCGCATGGACGTCATTCAGTAGACGGACCGGTCAATTGCACCCGGGTCCGTCTTCGCCGATGGCGATGACATCGGTGATGCAATCGCCCCAGTCGGGATCGGTGGTCGTCACGACGACGCGCAGGCAGTAGTTCGAGCCCAGACCGTTCTGGAAGACGTCGGAGAACTCGGGCTCGTCCTCGGCCGTGAACAGGTACTGCCAACCGCAGAAGCCGCCGGCCTCGACCTGGAGGGTCCAGAACTGCGCACCTTGGTCCAGCACGTCGTCGCCCGTGCACCACTCGACGCGGATCAGGTCGCCCGGCAACTCGGTGACACGGAGCTGCACGCCGCTGTTGCAGTTCAACTCCGGCGGCCTCACGTCGATGTAATCCGGCCGCGTCTTGGTGCTGGAGCCCGTCGGGCCCATCGCGGTCAAGCTCACGGTGTAGATGCCGGGCGTGGTGTAGACGTGTGATGGCGACTCCTGGGTCGACTGCTGCCCGTCGCCGAACGTCCACAACCAATCGGTCACGTCGCCGGTCGTGTTGTTGTTGAAGTGAACCACGAGCGGCGCGGGCCCGTTGCGCGGACTGGCGTTGAAGCGCGCGTCGGGCGGAGGCCCGGCGGCGACGAACGTCCACGATACCTCTCGCTCTTGTCCCAGCTCGTCGGTCGCTCGCACGCGGACGCAGACCTCTCCTTGCGGCGGCGCTTGTGCCGGAAGGTACTCCACGCTCATCCGCGAGTTGCTGATCGGGTTGACCATCAACTCCGGCGGACTGACGGTCATCTGCGAGCCGTCGGCGAAGCGCAGCTCCATGGTGGGTGAGCTGTACTCGACGGCGAGGCGGTCGCAGACCGAGCTCACGGTGACCGAGATCGGCTCGGGTTGAATGATCGGCATCGTGCCGGTCGGGCTCTGTGCTTCGAAGTGAAGCGGATGGCGGGACGTGAAGAAGTCGATGTCCTCGCTCGTCAGCGAGCGCTGGTCCTCGCCCGGAAAGAGGACGGGATCGATCACGGAGTGTCCCGACGGGGCGAGGGGGATGAGGGTGTTGCACGGCGGCCCGGCGGAGTGGCACTCGGGGGGCAGGCCGAGCACGTGCGCGAACTCGTGCGCCGCGATGGAGAACAGGTCGTGACGGCTGGTCGGGATCGGGTCGGCGCTGGGAGTCATGTGCAGCTCCAGCCAACGATCCTCGTTGAAGGTGATCTGGCAGCGCGGCGCGGGCGTGTCGCAGCCGGCCGGCGCGTTCGGGTCGACGAAGCAAGAGGTGAACGCGAGCCAATGGCAGTACTGCGCTTGGATCGGGCTCTGGCAGAGCAACGTCATCGACAGCGGCCGCCAACGGATGACGAGGTCGGCGTCGTCCGCGCTCGCGGCCTCTTCGAACGTCCAACCGAGGCAGTCGGTCTCACTCTTCCACGGCGCAGCGGGCGCGGTCCCCGAGTGGATCGCGTCGAGCACCGTCTCGCGGGCGACCGCGTACGACGCCGGGTCCATGAAGTGAACTTGCGCGACGTCGTACGGCTCGTAGTAGATCTTGACCGGCCCCCGGTCGAGGTGCGGCCACGGGCGGGAGGAGAAGCGCGAGACGCTGGACGTCGGGAACGTGACGCGGTTCGCTTGCGCATCGCGGCTCAGCAGCTCAAGCGCTTGCCACGTGCCGTCGCCCATCTCGATGAACGGCACGAGCTCTTGCTCGACGGCGCCGTCGCCGTCGATCAGGCCATCGTCGTCTTCGTCGAAGTACGGCAGGGTCACGTGAATCGGAGACTGAAAGACGGTGCCGGCGGGCTCAAGCTCGATCGTGAGCCCGCTCGGGTGCCCGTCGTCGCTCGGTAGGACGGTTTGGCGCACTTCGGTTACGCGGAGTTGGATGTTGTCCGTCAGTGCCCCGGGGGGCACCGTCACGCGGACCCCGAAGAGAGGCCGCGACGGTTGTGAAACCTCCAGCACGCCTCCTTCGGGTCCGACGTCGAGCGTCGCGGAATCCGGGTTGCTCGCGTTGGACGACGAGCCCGACGAGCTCGACGAGCCCCCGCAAGCGGCACAGAGGGCGAGGACCAACGCGGTCACGGCACGGGAACGGACAAGCATGAAAGGCTCCTCTCGGGGACAGGGGGGAGGCGGAGGCTCCGTGGCCTCCTTCCGCCCTTTCCAGAGAGACGGGCCCTCGCCGCCTTGCGGACAAATCTCGAATTCGGCGCAAGAACGGAATCGCCGCTTGCTCTGGATCAGTGCCGAGCGAGCCCACGGTGGGCCCGTTCCGGCGAATCGCAATCGAACGTCTATTCCAAGGACCGTCATGCACAAGTTGCTCGCCCCCCTCGTCCTGCTGCTCGCGTCGTGCGCCTCGATCGTCGCCGGTGAAACAACGGAGGTCGAGGTGACGACCCTGCCCGCCGGAGCGGCGTTCAACACCGGGCCGCTCGGCGTCGAGGGTGTGACCCCGGCGACGGTCGAGCTGCCGAACGGAGAGGAGGTCACCTTCTACTTCGAGCTCGAAGGCCACGAGCCGGCATCGTTCGTTTCGGACCCTCGCATGTCCGGATGGGTCGTCGGCAACCTCTTGTTCGGCGGCCTGATCGGGATCATCATCGACATGTCCAACTCGCGCTCGCGCATTCATAGCGACATCGAAGTCGAGCTCTCCGAGGCCGTCGCCCTCTGAGCGGAACGCACGGCCGCGCGCTCGGCGTGCGGCCCCTTCTTTCCGGGAGTCACGCCATGAGATTCTCCTTCGACGTAGCGGAGCGCCGAGATCGAGCTAGTGTGAGTGCGGCCTGGGCTGTCCCGTCGCCCTCGCCCTGCTCGCCCATGCCCCCCCATGAACCGATGCCGGATCCTTCAGAGCTGTGGGGCACCGGTGGTGTGGAGGGGTTCCAGTGGGTCATCTGGAAGCCGTTCGAGCGCCGGATCCGCGTCATCTGCGAGTACGACGAGGATCGCGTTCAAGAGTCGTACGCGGTCCTGCTCGCGTTGTGGGAACCCGGCCGCTTCGACCCGCCGAGGGGCAAGGACTACTGGCCGCTCGTGGCCACGATCGTGCGGGGGGTGTGCTACGCGCACTACTCCGCATCGGCCAGGCACGGTCACAGTGAGGCCATGGATCCCACCGATCCCGACGACGAGGTTCGGAAGCTCGAGGCGAAGGAGGAGATCCTCGAGCAGCTCTTGCGCGTGATGCAGGCGACGAACGAACGTGAGTGGAAGGCGCTCTGCATGGACGCGCACCGGGTTCCGCGCGGGAGGATCGCGAGGATCTTGGGGTTCGGAGGCAAGAAGAGCTTGACCGAGTTCCTGTCGAGGCTGCGCACGCGGCTCCGCGATCAGCTGGGGCGCGATGAAGAGGACGGAGGACTTCCTCGATGATCAGATCCAAAGAAGACGAGCTCCCGGTCGAGGAGCTCCTCCGCCAGATCCCCCTCGAGGAGTTGATCGGAGAAGCGGGCGCGAAGCGCGCGAGGGGCCCGTCCCTCGCTTGGGTCTCTGCTTTGGCAGCGGCCCTGATCGGAATCGCGAGCTGGTACATGTACACGCGCCCCGCGCCTCCGATCCGGGCCGTCGCTGTCGCGGTCGGTACATCGGCGGAGGTGCACCACGAGTTGCTGAACCTCGCGCCCGACTGGTCGCCGGACGGCAATAGTCTGCAGGAGCCGAGTGAAGCGCCTCTCTTTCCATCGGTCGAGGAGTACATGACCCTCGTTCGGTCCATCGAAAAGGAGCGCTTGGATGCCGCGCTCGCGAAGCCCGAAGGTGAGCCCGTGAAGGTCGGACGCTTCGTCGTCTACTTCGAGGTGGAACGTGACTGCACTGCGGTTTGCGTCCTCCTACCGAACGGCCGCAGCGGAGATCTGCTCTGGCCGCGGTCCGACGACGCGCCCCAGCGCTTCGAGCCCGGGCTCCACGTGCTGCCCGGACCGACGCTGGCGCCGACGGGCTCGACGCGGTTCGGCGAGCGCATACACTTTGACTCGGGCTTCAACCTGCCGACCGATACAAGAGGGGGCCAGGTGATCTTGGGCCTGAGCGACGAGATCGTCTCGGGAGAAACGCTCGACGCGCTCAGGAGCCACGTGTCCGCGGAAGCGGGCACCGATGAAGACCGCTCGGAAGCGGCGCTCGCATGGTTGCGTGAGCGTGGGTTCCGGACGATCGCCATTCCGCTCGTGGAGAAGGTCGAATGATGAAGCTGGTACTGGCGTGTTTCCTGGCCTTGCTCGTGGGGACTTCGATACTTCAGGAGCCGGAAGAGATCCATGCCGGTGAGTGGGTCGTCGTCGCTCTCGAGCAGTCGCCCGCGCCCGACGGTGGCTACACCACCGCTTACACCTTCCGCGCCGAGCAGGTCGGCAAGCTCTACGCGCGGGCCTGGTCGGACGACGCGGACCCGACGTTGCGATTGAGCTCCGCGGCGGAAGCCGGCGCCACGATGACCGGCCACGCGGGCGCTGAGAATGCGTTCGCGCCGTTCACGATCACCGAGCCGACCGATGTCCGGATAGAGGTCGAGCTTCCGGTTGCCGGTGAAGTCCGTTTGCTCCTCACCGAGGCGCCAGAGCTCGCGGAGTCGCTCGAGGTCGAGCGCATGGTGTTGGAGGGCCTCGAGTGCTACAGGGAGGTCCTCAAGGCCGGTGACGTGGCCCAGGCTCGCCGGATCTTGGGTGAGATCGCGGCATCTGCGTTGGAGGCACCGCCCGAGCAGCTCGGGCCCCGTTCCGCGGCCGTCTTGCGCCGGCTCACCAACGAGACGCGCAACCACGGCCTGATGCCGCTCTCGCTCACGATCGTCCAGAGGACCCGGCCGTACTACTCCAGGCACCTTCCCGACGAGCACCCTTGGGCTTTGCAGGAGCAGTGGGCCTTCGCCGTGGCGCACTTGCGCATGGACCCACGCCGGTGCGAGCAACTGTGCACGGACGGTCTCGCGGTCACCGATCGATGCAAGACCAAGAGCCTGCGCGACATGGCCTGGCTCTTCCACGAGGTACGCGGCTTGGCTCGCCAGAAACGGGGTCACCTTCACGAGGCCGGCAGCGACTTCGAAGCGGTGCTCGAGATCCGGCCCAACAACCTCGTCAGCGCGAACAACTTGGTCGGGATCTTGCTGGAGCTGGGCGACTTCCTGCGCGCACAGCTCGAGAGCCAGCGGCTCGTGGCGTTGATCGAGTCAGGAGCGCGTGCGCACCCCAGGAACCGTCTGGCGATTCTCGCGAACCATGCCATCGCGCTGGTGGCCAACGGCGCTCCCAAGCGCGCCGCCGAGTCGTTCCGCCAAGTCCTCGAGGGCTTTCGAAAGTTGGAGTCCGACGATCACCCGGAGGTGCGCCTCGCGATTCAGAACTACGCGACCGTGCAGATGGACCTCGGCGAGCGCGACGGGCCGCGCGAGGCCTTCGAAGGACTCATCGAGGGTCGTGATCCGGCGACGGATCAGTCGACATGGGTCCCGCTACAGAACCTCTCGTCGATCTACAGCGCCGCCGGTGATGTCGCACGTGCGCGCGAGATCCAAGAAGATCTGCTCGTTTGGCGCAGGCGCGCGTTCGGTCCCGGGCACCCCGACATCGGGTACTCGCTGCGGTCACTGGCGAAGATCCTGGTCAGCCAGAGGGACTCCGAGGCTCTGGACGAGCTCCTGGTCGAGCTCGGCTCTTGGGCCCTGGCGCGTGTCGTGTCGGTCGCCGAACGCTCGCGTCGAGAGCGGGGGGAGGTCGTCATCCAGGTAGGCGCCGCTCTGCGGACCATGCTCATCGGGGCCGGGCTCCTGGACGAGCCGAAGGAGGTCGTACGGCTCGCCTTCGAGACCTCCGAGAGCCTGCGCGCCTTGACGTCGTTGTCCGCCGACTTGCCCGGCGCGGCGGACATGGGCGGCGACTTGCGTGAGCTCCGGGAGGAGTGGAAGTCGAGCGTGCTCGACCTCGTTCACGCGAAGGAGGCCAGTCTCGTCCAGCTGCGACGGCGCGAGGCCGCGGAGCGTGCGCTCGCCGGGATGCTCGCGTCAGGCGGCTACCAGGTGCCGCCGATCGTGCGCTTGGAGGACGTCGCCGCGGGCCTCGAGTCCACCGAGGCGGTCGTCGCCTACCGCCGCGTCGAGCTGTACGCGCCGATCGCTGCGCACACTGGAAGCGGCAGCGCCCCGGCCGACTTCTACGTCGCCTTCGTCGTCACGCGCGGCGGCGCGCTGAAGCTCGTGGACTTGGGCCCCACCGTGGAGATCGATGGGTTGATCGCGCGGTGGCGGATCGCGATCAAGCGCCCGCTCCCGGGGACGGACGAGCTGGCCGCGTCGCACGAGGACGGGGAGATCGATGTCGGCAGGCTGCTGCGCGCCAAGGTCCTGGATCCCGTGCTCGAGGCCACGGAGGAGGCGAGCACGTTGCACGTTTGCATGGACGACTCGCTCCACCTCGTGCCCCTCGATGCTTTGCCGGCCGACGGTTCGGCCCACCGTACCGTCGGGGACTCGCTCCGGGTGCGCATGCTGAGCTCGCTGCACTGGCTCGGCGAGCGGCCCCGATCGAAGCCGAGCTCGAGCGCCTTCCTCGGCGTTGGAGACATCGAGTACGGCGAGGGCGAAGGCTTCTCGGTCATGCCGGCCAGTGGCAAACAGGTCGAGCGGGCCCGCCAGTTGTTCGCCGAAGTGAACCGTGGAACGGCCGTCGTGCTCACGGGTGCGGATGCCACCATCGAGCGCATCCGCGAGGCGGCCGAGCGGTCCACGCACGTGCACATCGGCACGCACGGAGACTTCCTCGGTGGTGACGTCGGGCTTTGGGCGGATCGCGGACGGGTGAACGGCGCGGCGATGTCCATTCCGCAGTTGCGGCGGGGTGGCCTGTCGCCGCTGGCAGCCGTCGGCCTTGCGTTGGCCGAAGCCAATGCCCTGCCGGACGCGGGCGAGATGTTGACGGGCGCCGAGCTGGCGACCTGGGACTTGCACCGCTGCCAGCTCGCGGTTCTGAATGCCTGCGACACCAACGTCGGCCTCCTGCGCGCAGGCACGGAGATCGCCTCGCTGCGCGCCGCTTGCCACGCCGCCGGTGTACAGACGACCCTCACGACCCTCTGGCCGGTCGACAAGGGCTGGGCGACCGAGATTCTCGATCGGTTCTACGAGGGCCTGTGGAGGCACGGCCGAACGCCGCAAGAGGCTCTCTGGGAAGCGAAGAAGTACGCGCGGGATCAACGCGCGGAGGTTCGGGATTGGGCACCGTGGGTGCTGTCGAGTCGGCGCTGAACCGGCTCTCGGTCAAGACACCTGTGCTGCGCCGATGCCGATCGCGGGCGAGGGGGTGTTCGCCTTCGACACACGGCTTCCGCTGCACCGGAACCCGCGATTCTCGTCTCGAAGCGAGATCCAGGTCCGATTGGCCGCGCGGCGCTCAGCGGGGGATAGTTGCGGTGCACTCAATCGCAACCACCGCCACGAGAGACAACATGAACCGCTCCTTCCGGGGCGCACCCGCGCGCATGCTCGCCGCGACGGTGTGCCTGTCGTCCGTCGCATCCGCACAGGTAGCCGACGCCACCCTGTGGGCCTCCGACGACGTCAACCGCACGATCTACCACGTCACCCAGGACGGCGTCGTCCTGTCCTCCTTCCACAGCGGGTCGATCTCCGGCCTCGCCATCGACCCGTTCGACGACTCGATCTGGACCGCGAAGGAGGGCTTCAGCCGCATCGTCCACTTCGACCGGCAGGGCAACGAGCTCGGCTTCTTCGAGAGCACGACGTTCAGCTCAGCCGCGACGCGCCCCGAGGGCATCGCCGTCGACTTCACCGACGGTACGCTGTGGATCGTCGAGGACGAGACGCTCGGCGTGTACAACGCCGAGACCGATGGGACGCTCATCGGCTCGTTCCTGACGACCACCTTCGACCCGGCCGCCATGAGCCCCCAGAGCGTCGCCGCCGACCCGTTCGACGGAACGCTGTGGATCACCGACAATGCAGCGGACGCGATCTACAACATCACGGCGACGGGGGCCTTGATCTCCTCCTTCCCGACCGAGGCCTTCGCGCAGTCGGCAAACAACCCGCAGGGGATCAGCGTCGACGAGCTCAACGGCACGCTCTGGGTCACCGACCGCATCACGCACACGATCTACAACCTGGAGCGCGACGGGACCGAGATCTACTCGTTCGACAGCCTGCTCTTCGGCTCGGCCGATCCGACCGGGATCGCGTTCGACCGCCCCACGGGTGCGTTCGACCTGGGCCAAGCGGGTGACTTCGGACTGCTGGGATGCGCCGCGGTCAGCTTGTACCACTCGAGCACGGGCATCGAGGGTGACGTCGCACTGGCTCCGGGGAGCTACCAGAACTTCCACGGCGGCTTCATCGATGGTTCCCTGCTCGTCGACCCGAACGCGAACAACAACCACAACAGCGGCGCGCAGATCAGCGGTGCGGTCCTGGCACGCGACCTCGCGCCCGCGATCGACGACGCCCTGACCGCGGCCGAGACCGCAGCCGCACTGACCCCGACACAGACGTTCGGGAACATCCGCACGAACCTGACGATCGAAGGCACGGACGGTACGAACGTCATCGACATCCAGCGCGTCTCGCTGCGCTACGGCGAACAGCTGACCCTCAGCGGAACGCCGTCGAGCAAGTTCATCCTCAACGTGCACGGTCGCTTCCGCCTGCGGCTCTTCTCGAAGCTCGCGCTCGAAGGTGGCGTGCGAGCCGAGAACGTCCTGGTGAACGTCATCCACCATGGCTCGTCCGTTCGCATCGCCGGGTTCAGCGAGTTCAACGGCATCTTGCTCGCTCCCAACCGCCGCGTGCGCGTCGCTTGGCACTCGCTCGTTCAGGGCACCGTGATCGCGGGGCGCAGCTTCGCGATGTGGGGTGGATCGACGATCCGTCATTAGGAGCCTGTCCGAGAATCCTGCGGATCCTCGGCCAGGCTCCTACGACACCTTCGGTGTCGAGGTGTTTCTGGCGCCACGGCTGACGCCGTGGCAGCTAGTCGCCGCGCGAGCGTAGGAGCACACGAGCCCGTCCACCGCATGGTGGGCGGGCTCGATTCGTAACCACAGACTACACTCGGCGTGGACCTTCGACATGAACAGGATGACCGCATGAGACTGATCGCCGCGCTCGCCCTCTCGACCGTCGCCTCGGGCCAGATGCCGGAGGGCGATCTCCTGATCGCGTCGGCCTTTGGAGAGTGGCTGCGCCACTACGCCGCCGACGGAACGCTCGTCGCCGATGAGATCCCCGGACCGCGCATCGGCTGGTCCGGTGCCACGATCACCGACACGGGACGCTGGATCTCGGGCTACTACTGGCCAACGGCGGGTCTATCGATCTACGAGGGGACCGGCGTGGAGCACCTGAGCTTCCACACGCCGCAGACCGGCGGCGTGCTGGAGGTCGAGCTGTTCGTCGACGGGACGATCGCGGTGCTCGACTCGACCACCACGACCGACATCGACCTCTACAGCCAGCAGGGCGCGTACCTCGGCACGATCGCGACGAGCCTGTCGACCTCGGCGGCGTTCACGATCCTGGGCAACGACATCTGGGTCTGCGAATCGACGACTGCGTCCTTGCGACACTTCGATCGCGCTGGCACCGATCTGGGCTCGATCCCGCTGGGTACCGTCGCGGCGACCGACGTGGACTGGGGACCAGCGGGAACGCTGTGGGTGTTGCTCCTGTTCGGTGACGTGCGGCAGTACGCGACCGACGGAACGCTGCTGTCTTCGTTCGACACGGGCCTGGGCTTCGGCCAACGCTCCATCGCCGTCGCACTGGACGGTTCGATCTGGATCGCCTCGGGACCGGACATGCTACGCTACGGTGCGAACGGGAGGCTGCAGAGCTCGTTCCAGGTGGTGCCCACCGCCGACTCGATCGACGTCTCCAAGTCCCGCCTCGGGTCGAAGTATTGCTCGCCCGCCCTGCCGAACTCGTCCGGCGCCCCGGGTGTGATCTCCGTGTCCGGATCAGCGGCGGTCGATGCGAACGACCTCACGCTCCGTGCGACCGATCTTCCGGCGGGCGAATTCGGCTACTTCCTCGTCGGATCGAGCCAGGGGCAAATGACTCCACCCGGGAGCCAGGGCGTGTTGTGCCTCGCATGCAGCGGCTCTCCGGGCTGCACGGGGATCGGTCGCTTCAGCCGGCCGGGCATGATCGTGCTGGGACCGACGGGGAGCCTCACGCTCGACCTCACCTTCCTGCCGCTCTCGCCGCCCGTCATGGTGCAGCCGGGGGACGTGTGGAACTTCCAGTGCTGGTACCGCGACCTGGGCTCGAGCAACTTCACCGACGCCGTATCGGTGCTCTTCTATTGAACGGGATCGCGTAGCGCGCGATCGTCGCCGACCCATGCCCGACGTCCTTCGCCTGCGCGGCGCTTCCGAGCACAACCTCCAGTCCGTCGACCTCGACCTCGAGCTCGGCGGATGGATCGCCTTCACGGGTCCATCCGGCTCGGGCAAGACGACGCTCGTGTTCGACACGATCGTGCGCGAGGGACAAGCCCGCTACCTCGGTGCGATGTCCGCGCGCGCACGCCAGTTCTTCGGCAAGCTGGGGCGGGCGCGAGTCGAGCTCATCGAGGGACTGCCGCCGCCGATCACCATCGGTGAAGACTCGGGAGCATCGAGCGCACGCTCGACGGTCGGGACGCGCACCGGGGCGCTCGACCTGTTGCGCCTGCTCTTCGCGCGCACGGCGGCCGACCCGGGCGGTACGCCGCTGACGCGCAGCCACTTCAGCTTCAACCATCCACTCGGCGCCTGCGAAGCCTGCCAGGGCCTGGGCGTCGAGGATCGCGTCGATCCCACGCGCCTCGTCGCGGATCCGTCGAAGAGCCTGCGCGACGGCGCGCTCCGGCCGACACTGAAGAATGGCTACACCGTGTACAGCCAGGTGACGCTGGAGGTCATGGATCAGATCTGCCGGGCACACGGCTTCGACGTGAACACGCCGTGGGCGGAGCTCTCGCAGGAGCAGCGCGACGTCATCCTGTTCGGCACGAAGGCGCTCAAGGTGCCGTTCGGCAAGCATCCGATCGAGTCGCGCATGAAGTGGGAGGGCATCACCGCGCGCCCGCGCGAGGAGGGCTACTACCGCGGGCTCGTGTCAGTGATCGCGGAGACCCTCGAGCGCAACCGCAACCCGAACGTGTTGCGCTTCGTGCGCTCCGCGCCGTGCACGAGCTGCGGTGGAACCCGGCTCGCGCGCGCCGGTCGCGAGGCGTGCGTGGGCGAGACGACGCTCCCCGAGCTCCTCGCCGTGCCGGCGAGCGAGCTCTCACGGCCGTTCTTGCAGCTGGCCCGTGACCTGCCCGGCTCCCCGGTCTGGTCCGCGATCCGCCCATCGCTCGAAGCACGGCTCGAGCGCATGATCCGACTCGGACTCGGGCACCTCAGCCTCGACCGCACGAGTCCGACCCTGTCGGACGGCGAAGCCCAGCGCATGCGCCTCGCCGCCCAGCTCACGGCGGGGCTCGGCGGAACAGTCATCGCCCTCGACGAGCCGACGCGCGGCCTGCACCCGGAGGGCCAGGCTGGAATGACCGCCGTGCTCGACGAGGTGCGCGAGCTCGGCAACACGTTGCTCGTCGTCGAGCACGACCCGGACCTCGTGCGCCAGGCCGATCGCATGGTCAGCCTGGGGCCGGGCGCCGGCCCGGACGGCGGTCGCATCGTGTCGTGCGGTCCACTCCCCGAACATCCGCTCGGCCCCCCGCCGCGCCCGCCCACGCGCGCGCGCGCCGCGACGGGTGCACTGCACCTGCGTGGCGCAACGCTGCACAATCTGCGCGGCGTCGACCTCACAGTGCACCTCGGCACGCTGCAGGTCGTGCTCGGCCCGTCGGGCGCGGGCAAGAGCTCCCTCGTCTTCGGAACGCTCCTGCCGGCGCTACTCGGTGAGGACGGCGGGCCGTTCACCGCGCTCGAAGGCGCGCCGCCGGGCGGTGTGGCCGCCCTCGACGCGCGCCCGATCGGACGCACGCCGCGCAGCACGCCCGCGACTTGGACCGGTCTGTTCGATCTCGTGCGCAAGCGCTTCGCCGCAACCGGTGGCGGCCGCGGGCGCGGGTTCGGGGCGGGACGCTTCTCGTACAACAACCGCGAGGGACAGTGCGCGACCTGCAAGGGGCTCGGCTTCGAGCGCGTCGGCTTGCACCTGCTCGAGGACCTCGAGCTCCCGTGCTCGGCGTGCGCGGGCGCACGCTACGCGCCCGAGACGCTCGAGGTCGAGCTGCGCGGCCGCAACATCGGGGACGTGCTCGGCATGAGCGTGACAGAGGCCCTGGAGTACTTCGCCGAAGACGCCGCCGCGCTGCGCTACGTCGATGCGCTGGAGCGGCTCGGGCTCGGGTACCTGCCCCTCGGCACACCTTCGAACCGCCTCTCGAGCGGCGAGGGTCAGCGCGTGAAGCTCGCGTCGCTGCTCGGCGCGGAAGACCCGCAGCCGACGCTGCTGTTGCTCGATGAACCCGATCGTGGCCTGCATCCGTCGGACGTCGATCGGCTCCTCGTCGCCTTCGACGCGCTGCTCGAGGCCGGACACAGCGTGCTCGCCATCTCCCACCACCGCCACCTCTGGGCCGCGGCCGACCACCGCGTCGAGCTGCGCGACGGCACGCTCAACGCGAGCCCCAAGATCGACTGGGGCGTCCTGACGCCGAACCGAGCGCCGCGCCCCGCGTCGACGATTCCGAAGGAGATTCACCTCGCGGGTGTCCGCACCCATCAGCTCGCCGACATCGACGTGCGCATTCCGCATCGCGCCATCACCGCGATCGCCGGTGTGTCCGGCAGCGGCAAGAGCTCGCTCGCGTTCGACACGTTGGCCGCGGAGGCGCTGCACCGCTTCGCCGAGAGCCTGCCTTTCCAAGTGCGCCGGTTCCTGCGCCGCATGCCGCGCCCCACGCTCGAGAGCGCCAGCGGGCTTGGCCCGACGCTCGCGCTGCGCCCAGGGCCCGGTCACGGAGGCCCACGCTCGACCGTCGCGACCCAGACCGAGCTCGGCCCGCTCCTGCGGCTCATGTGGTCGCGCGCCGGCACGCGCGACGGAGAGCCGTGCGGCTCGAGCGCGGAGCACTTCAGCCCGGATCGCGCCCTCGGCGCGTGCGAGACATGCGCGGGACTCGCAAACGTTCAACGCTGCGATCCGGAGCGGCTCGTGAGCGACGCGACGCTCCCGCTCGCCGGCGGCGCGCTCGCGGGCACGCGTGCGGGTCGCTTCTTCTCGGAGGCCGACGGCCAGCACATGGCGACGCTGCGCTGCGCGGCTCCGGACGTCGACTGGAGCGTGGCGTGGAGCGCACTGCCCGAGAGCGCGCGAACCCTCGCGCTCGAGGGCGCGGGCGACACCGTGTTCGCGGTCGAGTGGACGTTCGCCGAGGGCAAGCGCGAGGGCGGACCGCACGCGTTCGAATCGACCTGGGACGGACTCCTGCGTCTCGTCGAACGCGAGGCCCAGCGCCGCGCCGCCTCCAAGCGCGCCGCGGAGTGGGCGGCGCCACTCGTGCCGGCGCCGTGCCCGGCGTGCGCCGGGTCGGGGCTCGCGCCGTCGGTCCGCGCGGTGCTCGTGGGCGAGCTCGCCCTGCACGACGTCCTGCGCGCACGCGTGGACGAGCTCGAATCGCTGCTCACCTCCAACCACCTGTCGCCGATGCAGCGAGCCGTCGTCGACGCGCTGCTGCCCGAAGTGCAGGCGCGGCTCGGCGACCTCGACGCCGTCGGGCTCGGTCATCTGACCCTCGACCGGCGCACCCGAACGCTCTCCGCCGGCGAGCTCCAGCGCGTGCGCCTCGCTAGCGTCCTCCGCTCGGGCCTCGCTGGCGTCACGCTCGTGCTCGACGAGCCGAGCGCGGGACTGCATGCACGCGACATCCGTACGCTGACCGACCGCATTGCGCAGTTCCGTGACGCGGGCAACACCGTCGTCGTCGTCGAGCATGAACCGCGACTCCTGCGCTCGGCCGACCACCTGATCGAGCTCGGCCCCGGCGCCGGCCCCGATGGCGGCCGCGTCACGGGCGCCGGTCCTCCGGCGACGGTGCTCGCGGGCGAGGGCGTCACCGCGCGCGCTCTGCGACGAGCGCCGCCACGCCCCGCACCCGCGCGGCACGCCGAGCGCCTGTCCATCCGCGGCGCGTGCGCACACAACCTGGCAGGCATCGACATCGAGCTGCCCGCCGCGGGCTTCGTCGCGGTCACCGGGCCCTCGGGCAGCGGCAAGAGCTCGCTCGTCTTCGACGTCCTCGGCGCGTCGATGCGCGCGGGCCGCCCGGTCGCGTGCGCGTCGATCGATGGGATCGGCCGTTTCGTCGAGTCGCGCACCGCGCGCTCCCTCGAAGCGCGCTCGTCGCCGCTGTCGGCCTTGGCCCTGATGCCGGCCCTGCAGCGCCTCTTCCACGGGGAAGGCGCCGGCGCTGGACCCGGGGCTGGACTCACGCGCCAAGCCTTCTCGTTCAAGAGTCCCGCGGGTCGCTGCGTCACCTGCCGCGGCAGCGGACGCGAACGAGTCAGCCTCGATTTCCTCGCGGACCTCGACCTCGCCTGTCCAGCGTGTGCCGGAAGCCGCTATCGCCCGGAGGTGCTCGCGGTGCGTTGGAAGGGCCGCAGCGTAGCTGAGTTCCTGGACGAGCCCATCGCGACTCTGCTGCCGGACCTGCCGGCGGGCAAGCTGAGCGCCGGTGCCGAGGCGCTGGAGCGCGTCGGTCTCGGGGCGCTCGCATTCGGGCGCCGCCCCGAGGACATGTCGCTCGGCGAGCTCCAGCGCCTCACGCTCGCCGCGAGCTTGCTCCAGGCGCCGAGCCCAGCGCTCTACTTGTTCGACGAGCCCGCGACGGGTCTACACGAGGCCGACCTGGTTCAGCTCTGCGCCGTCGTGGATGAGCTCGCCGCGCGCGGCGATCTCATCGTCGCCGCCGAGCACCGCCTGTCGCTGATCGCCGCCGCCGACTGGGTCGTCGACTTGGGTCCCGGCGGCGGTCCCGACGGAGGACTTCTCGTCGACTGCGGTCCCCCGTCGGAGCTCCGGCACGGGGCGACGGCAGAAGCGCTGCGCGAGTGAACGGCGCGCGGAGGGAACGCGTGTGGAGCTTCGCGCATCACACCACTAGGCGCCGAGGGCTGGCTCCCCGAGCAGCTCGGAACGAACTCCCCGGGCTTCGAGATCGCGCCGAGCGTGATCGGTGGAGCCGCCGTCGTCGCGCTGGCGACCGGACGCCTCGCGGTCGGCGACAACGACGTCGAGCTGGCGGTGCACGGTCTGCCGCCGGACCGCTTCGGCTACTTCCTGATGGCCGCGGACACCAGCTGGATTCCCGTCGCGAGCGGCATCCTGTGCCTCGCGGGGCCCCAGTTCCGCCTCGACTCGAACATCCTGAACTCCGGACCGGCTGGCGTCGTCACGCTGACCGTCGACCTGACGAACCTGCCGCAGGGCCAGACGTTCGCCCCGGGGCAGACCTGGCTCTTCCAGCTCTGGCGCCGCGACGGCCCGAGCTCGAACTTCTCGAGCAACCTCGCCTTCACCTGGCAGTAGACGCCCGCCTGGTGCAAGGGGCCTCCCCGCCGCCGCCGGGAAGGACTGATTGCGAGCTCAGTCAGCGACCCGAACGGCGGTGAGGAGGAGAGAGGCGGCGTGACGCCGCTCGAAGGCCCCACCACGGTTGCGGTTGGAGAGAGGAAGTCTGCGATCGACAGCCCGTTGGAGAGCTATCGCAGAGAACTCCACGGGAAGTCACGCTGTGAGCCCGAGCGGAGAGAGGACGCTGGGGGTGCGGTTGGAGCATTGCGAGCATGCCCCCGTGTACCGGAGGTAACTGTCGCGTGACGCCCACCTTGACAGTGGGGTCGACGATCCGGTCGAGCGATAGCGGCTACTGGCCGGCGAAATGCGCGAGCGCCAGGTCGCGCTCCGCTTCGACCTCGGCCTGAAAGTGTTCGCGCCAGCCGTGC
>JAAELL010000304.1 GCA_024226735.1 bacterium
GGCGTGTACGGCGGTGAGTACAGGATCAGCACCCCGTGCGTCGCGCACAGCGCGCGCGTCTTCTGGGCCACGTACCCGGGACCGTTGTCCATCTTGATCACCAGCGGCGCGCCGTGTTCGGCGAACAGGTGATCGAGCGCGAGCACGACCTCCGCCGCGCGTTCGCCCACCGTCGGCCGCGCCAAGAGCTGCACGTAGCTCGCGAGGTCGCGCACGAGCCCGAGCTTACGGACCTCCCCGTCCACCTGGCACGGCGTGTTCGTGAAGTCCGCCGCCCACACCGCTCCCGGCACCGGCCACCGCAATGCGTACATGCTCGACCGGCCCCGCCGCCGCAAGCAGTAGCTGCGCCGCGCCCGCAGCTCCTCCAGCTCGCGCCGCGCGATCTCCGGAAAGAGCCGCTCGAGCTCGGGGATCCCGATCCCCGTGCCCTCTTGCTCCAGCGTTCCGAGCACGGCGCTGCGCTGCGCACGATCCGCGTGCCGCGGACGGCGGCCGCGCGGGGTCGGCGGCGCATTCGGCTCCCGCTCCATCCACGACCCTACCGTCGTGCGCGCGACCCCGATCCGCCCCGAGGCGTCTTTCTGACTCAGCCCACGCTCCTCGATCCGCTGCACGCACTCGATAGCAGAGCGGCGCACGAGGTCCTCCCTCGTGCGCCGCTCTTTCTGCTTGCTCAGTCCGCGCCGCCGCGGCTTCGGACTCGGACTCTCGGGCCGCGCCAGCTCGCGCAGTCGCGCGTGGTGCTGCTCCTCCGCTTGCCCGAGCGCCTGGAGCTCTTCCCGGCTCGAGCCGAGCCCTTTCCCCCTGGCGACACGGGCTCGCGCAAGACGTGCGGCATCACCAGCGCCAGCTCCGTGCGCACGCGCGCGATGTCGAGCTCGTCGCGCAGGTACAGGTTCTCGTGGCGCAGCCGCTCGACCTCGCCGGGCTCGACCTCGAGGACCTTGCGCTTGCGACCCGACACCTGCGGGATCAGCCCGTCGAGAGCTGACTGCAGAGCGCGAGTGCGCAGGTCGTTGAAGTGCGTGCGCGAGAGGCTCAGCTCCTCGCACGCCTCCGCGACCGGTATGTCCCCCGAGAGCGTCCTCAGGATCGCCCGCAGGCGCTCCTTCTCGCGACCCGGGCCCTCGAGCCCATCGACATGACCCGACTTGAAGGGCGGTCTTCCTACTCGCATCTCACGCCTCCTTTGCGCTGGCCGTCTTCGCATCCGAGGAGCGCGCCACGGGCGGGGCAGGTTTGCCCAGATCCTCCAGCACCTTCTCCACGCGGGCCTTCTTGCGGCGCGTGCGCGTCGTCTTCGTCTTGCGCTTCTTCGACGGTGATGCGGACTCCTCACGCGGCAGGCCAAAGGCGCGCTGCGATGCGCGGTACAAGGACTGGTAGCGTGCCAGCTCCTGCTCGATGTCGTCGAGCTGAAGCCGTGCGTGCGCTAGCTCGGCCTCGAGCGAGCGTCTGCGGCCACGCGGACGTCGCTCAAGCGCCTCGATCATGCCCTCGATCGCGCGCCGCTCCAGCACGTAGTAGCGCGCCACCGCGACGTCGAGTGCATCGGCCGCTTCACTCGTCGAGCGCAGGCCGCCAAGTGTTTCCAGCACGACCGCGGCGGCGCGGCGCGCTTCCTTCGATCCCTTGTGCGGGCGGCCGTTCGGGGCGCTCACGACGCACCTCCGATGTCTTCGATGTCGTCGCCCGTGGCGTCGCTGTCGAGACCCTTCTGCAGGCGCTCGAGCAGTCCGTCGAGCGGCGACGTGCCGGGTGGAGCGAGCTCCGCGGGCTCATCCGTACCGCAGATGTCCGCCGGCGCGGCGTTCTCGGACACGGCCTCGGGTAGACCGGGCTCGGTCTCCTCCTGCGCCCGCTGTCCCGGCGCGCCGAGATCGACCTCTTCGCGCGAGCCGTCCCCCTTCACCAGCACGA
>JAAELL010000305.1 GCA_024226735.1 bacterium
TCAGGTTTCGGCGAGCCATCGTCGTTCCTGGCAAGGCGCGCCGCCGACGCGTATTCGCTGGATACTCGGAGAAGGCGCAACGTAGCCAGGGGCGGCGAGGGCCGGCGAAACGTGACACTTATTCTCGGACGGGCCCTAAGCCCCCCCGTCTCGACCGCGTTAGCGGTCGAACCATAAACAGCAAGTGCCGCGCAGCGGCACATTAGGGGGGCAAAGCCCCCCTAATACTCGTCGCGGAAGTCGAGCACTTCCATCGGCGAGTAGTCGATCACCTCCCAGCGCGACAACGGGATGATCTCGGTCTCCTCGTCGCTCGCGCGGCGCCAGACGACCTGGCGCACGGTGCGTACGACGTGCTTGCCGGAGCGTTCGTACTCTTCCTTTTCGCGGCGCGTCTCGAACTCGACGATCTGCCCCATGCTCCCGGTCGCCGTCGAGACGCGCGCGGTCACGTAGATCGAGAAGACGTTGCTCGTCGTCTTCAGGAGCATCTCGACCTTGTCCTTGACATCGGGCTCCATCGTCCCGAACTCGTAGACCTCCTCGAGCTCGTCCATGTCGTCGAAGAACTGCCTCTGCAGGATCGGCTCCCCGAACTCGTCCAGAATCGGCTCCTGGTCGTCCTCGTCCGAGGACGGGTCGTCTTCCTCTTCTTCGTTGCGGTAGACGACGATCTCGTCCCAGAAGCGCGTCGACACGTCGCGGCTGTCGATCAGCGCGGCGAGCACCGCGAGGGGCGCCGTGTTGATGTTGACCGAGTAACCGTTGCCGGCCTCGGGCGCGTCGCCGCCGACCGAGGGCGCGGTCCAGATCGTCAGAAAGGAAGTGACCGAATGAACGCGTTCGCCGTCCACATCGAAGTAGTCGCGGAAGTGGCGATCGAAGAAGGGCTCGAGCACGACGAACTCCTCCATCGACATCGGAAAGCCGAGGTTCTCGTTCTCGTCGTCGTCGGTCAACAGCACCGGTCGCGGCAGCACGGAGTTGTTGCGCTCCAGCATGTGCTCGCGCATCATCCGCGCCATCTCGTCCGCTTCCGAGCCGTTGATGTCCTCCTCGGTCCCCTCGCGGCAATTGTCGAGGATGCGCACGACTCGATCGTAGGCGTCTTGCGCCTCGTCCTCGTCCTCACTCAGCATGTTGAGGACGTTGTACTTGCTGTCCTCGTCCTGGATCAGAACGCGGATCTCGATGCCGTTGATCGTGGTCGACTCGGGCGTCGCCCACTCGTCCATCTTCGAGTCGACGGCTTCGCCGCCCATCTCGCCGCCCTCGCCACCTTCGCCGTCGGGCCCACCGAGTCCGCCGCCATCGCCCTCGCCAGCTCCGGCGCCCGGATCCAGGCCGCCGCCCGCTGCCTCGGCGTCGTCCGCGAGCTGCTGTGCGACCTGCAGCAGCGCGGACTCGATCGTGAGGTCCATCTTCGTGCGCAACAGCTCCTTGTCCGCGACGGTCTCGTCGAGGTTGGTGACGCGCGTGATCTGGTGCGTGATCGCGATGATGACGATCAGCACGAGAAAGGACAGGAGCAGCGCGGCTCCGCGGCGCTGGCGGGTGCCGCGCGGCGATTGACTTCGAAGGAGCTTCATGGCGCTTCTTGGACGACGCAGGCGCCGGGTTCTTCCCAGCCCGGTCGCTCCCTAAGTTACTGAGCGGGAGCCGTTTGTGGTGATCTACTCGTCGATCGGCTGCCGCAGATCGCTGCCCTCGAGGATCCGCGGGCGAATGAAGAAGAGCACGTTCGTCTGGCGCTTCTCGGTGAACTTGCTCTTGAAGAGGTTCCCCAGCAGCGGCACGTCGCCGAGGATCGGGAACTTGGTCTCGCGCTCCACGTTGCGCTCGGAGATCAAGCCCCCGAGGATCACGGCCTGGCCGGGCTCGAGCCGCACGATCGTCTTGGCCGAACGGCGCGCGATCTCGGGGACGGTGATCACGTTGACGCTGGAACCGTCGATCTGCGAGAGCGTCAGCCCCGTCCCGGTCTGCTGCGACGCCTGGATGTCGATGTTGAGGATGATCGTGTTCCCGCCGATGACGCGCGGAATGATGTACATCTCGACACCGACGTCCTTGTATTCGATGTTCGTCGTGAACGCGCCGGACGCATTGATCTGGTTGATCTGGAGGTACGGGATCGACGTCAGGTTCACGAGCTCCGCGCGCGCGCCGTCGCGCACCGCCACCTTGGGCCGCGAGATGATCGACACGTTCTCGTACGCGGCCACCGCCTCGAGGACCGCGTTGTAGGCAACGCCGTCGAAGACCGCACCGAGCGAGAACAGCGTCTCGATGCCGTCGGAGCTGTTGGGGAACGAGAAGTCGATGTCCTTGACGAAGCCGCGCGGGTTCGGGAGCCCGAAGATCGGAGTCGAGTCGTCGACCGGACGCACACCGACGTCGAGCGAATCGGAGGTCGTCACCTCGACGATCTTGGCCTCGATCTCGATCTGCCGAACTTCGGCGGCGAAGATGTCGATGAAGTACTGGACCTCACGCAGTTGCTGGGGCGATGCCGTGACGATCACCACGTCACCGAGCTTCACCTCGTTGGGCGCCACGAGCCCGGTGGCCCTGGGATCGGTCCAAGCCTCCGAATCGAGCCCCTCCCACAGATCGAACACGACCGAGCTCGGCGGTTGCTCCGTGGCTCCTTCCGGAGCCGCCCCCGCCACCATCGTGAAGTGCACTGGGAAGTCACCGTAGGTGACCATCAGGTCGAGGACCTTCTTGCCCATGCCAACGGGGAAGGTGAACGGCTTCATGATCAAGCCGTTGTCGTAGACCTGGATGCGGGAGCCGAACTCGAGGTACGGGTTCTCGGGCACACCGGGCTCGTCCCCGACGGCGAAGTTGCCGTCCTCGGTGACGTTTCCGGGCTCGATCACCTCGCTCGGCTCGTCGGCGTACTCCGCCGCCAGCTGCTCGAAGTACGCGTCCTCGTCGAAGTTCTCCGCGGGCTCCATCGTTCCGCCCTCGATGAGGTCCTGGAACAGCTCCATGTTGATCTGCTCGTTCTTGCCGCGCGAGGGACTGGACTCGCACCCGACGAGCAGGCAGGCCGCCAACAGGGAGGCGGCGCGGAGGACGGACGTAGGGTGGCTGCGCAGGATCACGGAGAGTCGGAATGAAGGTACTCCTCTCCAGGAGCCCCTTCCAGTCCAGGAGCCCCTTCCAGAGGGGACGGGAGCCACTCTCGAGCGGACGAAGGCGGGGCGCGACCTTACGCCGAACGGCTATTCCTTCTTGGCGATCTCGGTCTTCACGTCGGAAGTGATGTCGGCCGGCTTGGTCCCCTTCTTGGGGTCGCGGAGCGAGATCTTCTTCCAGACGCTGCAGTAGGAGCCGTTGCTGCGCACCGTCTCACAGGCGGTCAGGACGCGCGCGCGCGCCTTGGACATCAGCTCGATCCCGCGCGCCGAGTTGGGGTCGATCTTCCTGCGCTTGATCTCCTTGACCTCGGAGGTCACACCCAGCAGAGCCTGGTAGTCGACCTTGGAGGGACGGGAGATCTGCCGCGGCTCATCGAGACCGCAGACGTTGTTCCCCTTCTTGACGTGATAGGGCGTTCCCCGACCGTCGTCGGGCGGCTCGTTCAGCACGTCGCTCACGCCGTCACCGCAGTCGATGTCCCCGCGACCGGCATCACCGTTGGCGGGAGCCATCGTTGCGCACGGCACAGCCAGCGCCATCCAGGCAGCTAGCGTTCGCAGGTTGGCCATCATTCAGAACTCCAGACAGTGCTTCGACGACACGGAGTCTCCACCCCCGTCCTCACCCGCCAACCAAGCTTCCGCAGGACGCCTGGCCCCAAACAGCGGGGACAATTCCGATCGCGCGAACCACGGGTCGGGAAACTGCCGCCAGCTCTTTTATATCGGTAATGGCGGAACATTTGCAGGACGAGGGGCAGTTTTCGACCGGAGACGGATCGTTCGAACTTGCGGGAAACAGGGTCGCATGGACGAGAACGCCCCGGTTTCCTTTCTCTTCGAGCGAGGCATCGGCTCGCCTGGATAGGAACTCGCAAAATGCAAAAACAGGGAAACCACGTACGCACGCGAGGGAACCGGAGCGAAGCGAAAACGAGGGTCGCGCGACATGCAATCGAGAGGGCGGGCGGCTTCCTAAGAAGCCGCCCGCCCTGTTCTCACGCTTTTCGCGCAGTCGATCTCAGTCCGAGGCGCCGGTGCGAGCCCGCGAGGAGCGATCTCCCCCACGGCTGCTCCGACCGCGGGGCCGTCGGCCTCGGTCTCCGTCGCGATCCCGGTCGCGATCCCGGTCGCGACCACCGTCGTCACCGCCACCGTCTCCGTCTCCGCCACCGTCACCGCCGCCGGGCAGCGTCGCCTTGTGCGACACCTTCACCTTGCCCCGGTCGTCGACGTTGATGATCTCGACCTCGATCTCGTCGCCGACGTTGACGACGTCGGTGACTTGACCGACGTAGCCCTCGGCGAGCTCCGAGATGTGGCAGAGCCCTTCGACGCCAGGAAGGATCTCGATGAACGCACCGAAGTCCCGAACGCTGCGTACCGTTCCGGTGTAGCGCGTCCCGATCTTGGGTGTCTCGCAGGAAGCGACGATCGCGTCCTTGCAGGCGTCGACGCCCGCCGAGTCCGTACCGAAGATCTGCACGTTGCCGTCGTCGTCGAGGATCGAGATCCGGACGCCGTAGTCGGCCTGGAGCGCCTTGATGTTCTTCCCGCCGGGTCCGATCAGGAAACCGATCTTCTCGCCGGGAATCTTGAGCGTCTCCATGCGCGGCGCGTACTGCGAGATCGTCTCCGACGGCTGCGGCACGGCCTCGAGCATCTTGCGCAAGATATGGATCCGGCCGAGCCGCGCCTGCTCGAGGGCGGTCGACAGGAGCTCACGGGACACGCCCGTGATCTTGATGTCCATCTGCAGCGCCGTAATGCCGACGCCGGACCCGGCGACCTTGAAGTCCATGTCACCGTTGTGGTCCTCGGAGCCGAGAATGTCGGACAGGATCGCGACGTCGTCGCCGTCCTGCACGAGCCCCATCGCGATGCCGGCGACCGGCTGCCCGAGGGGCACGCCGGCGAGCATCATCGAGAGGCAACCACCGCATACGCTCGCCATCGACGACGACCCGTTCGACTCCATGATGTCGGAGACGATGCGGACCGTGTAGGGGAACTCCTCCTTGGTCGGAAGCACGGCCTGGAGCGCGCGTTCCGCCAGCATGCCGTGGCCGATCTCGCGCCGGCCGGGGCCCATGATGCGCCGCGTCTCACCGACGGAGTAGGCCGGGAAGTTGTAGTGCAAGTAGAAGTGCTTGCGGTACTCCTTCTCGATGCCGTCGATGATCGCCTCGTCGTCGGGCGTGCCCAGGGTCACGCTGACGAGCGCCTGCGTCTCGCCACGCGTGAACAGCGACGAGCCGTGCTGACGGGGGATGAAGTTCGGGATGATCTCGATGTTGCGGATCTCATCCCACGCCCGACCGTCGACGCGCTTGCCCGAGAGGATGCAGCCGCGCTCGACCTTCTTCTTCAGCTCGCTGAAGAAGCCGCGGACCTTCTTGGTCTCGGCCTTCAGGTCGGCGTCGGCAACGCCGGCGGTCACAGCCGCCACCGCCTCGTCGCGCACCGCGTTGATCGCGCCGTCGCGCTCGTGCTTGCCATCGGTCCGGATCGCGTCTTTGACGCGATCTTCCCATTCGAACACGCGCGCGCGCATGTCTTCGTCGACCGGAGGGGCCTCGAAGACCATCTCCGGCTTGCCGGCCTTGTCGCGCAGCTCGTCGATGAGCTCCACGATCTTGAGGATGTTCTCGTGCGCGAGCTCGAGCGCATCGATCATGACCTCTTCGCCGAGCTCCTTGGCCGACGACTCGACCATGGCGATCCCGTCCTTGTGGCCGGAGACGACGAGGTCGAGCAGCGACTCCTCGCGACGGCGCTCGTCGGAGGGGAAGATGCAGAGCTCGCCATCGAGGTGCCCGACGCGGACGGCGCCGAGGCTCGTTTCGAACGGCAAGCCTGAAATGCGGATCGCCGCGAAGGCGGCGATCATCGCGAGAACGTCGGTGTTGGTCTCCCCGTCGTACTGCAGGGCGTGGCTCATCACTTGAACCTCCTGCTTGTAACCGTCGGGGAACATGGGCCTGATCGAGCGATCGGTCAGGCGCATCGTGAGGATTTCCTTGGTCGTCGGGCGCCCCTCGCGCTTGAAGAAGCCGCCGGGGATCTTGCCCGCGGCCTCGGTCTTCTCGCGGTAGTCGCAGACCAGGGGGAAGAAGTCGATGTCTTCGCGGGCGCCACCGGACGTGGCGGCGGCGAAGACCCGGGAGTCCCCCAAGGTGGCGACCACAGAGCCACCTGCTTGCCGGGCAACCGTGCCCGTTTCCAGTACGAGTCGCTTTCCTGCGATCTCGGTTTCTACGCGGACGTGTCCTGTCATGAGTCCGTAGTTCTCTCTGTCTTATGTTTTCTCTTCGCGACAATGTCTCCGGCGCCTAGGTCGATTCAGGCCGTTTCAGCCTTGAGCGGCACCTCATCGGGCCCGTGAAGCGCCGGTCGCGACGCTCCCCCGCGGCGTCTCGCCGGACGCCCGATGGCAGGGGCCGCGTCCTTCGCGGCCCGGGTTGTATTGGCTTGCTGATTGGTGAGCGACACGCCTGCCCCAAACGAGCCGAGCCCGGCCTGCGCCGCTTCGAAGCGAAGCGACCGCGAGGGTCCGGGCAGCAGGCCACGTGGGGTCAAGGCGACCTCGATCAGCGACGTAGGCCGAGCTTGGCGATGATGGCCTTGTAGCGCTCGACGTTCTTCTGGCGCAGATAGCGCAGGAGCTTGGAGCGACGCCCCACCTTGACGAGGAGCCCGCGCCGGGACGTGTAGTCCTTTTTGTGCGCCTTGAGGTGCTCCGTCAAGTTGCGGATGTCCTCGGTCAAGAGCGCGATCTGGACTTCCGGGGACCCGTTGTCCCCCTCCTGCGTGCCGAACTCCTGAATGAGCTCGGCCTTGCGGCTCGTGGTAATGGCCATGTTCTTCCGACTGGTTGGACTTGCCCGTGCCCAAGGGAATGTGAGACCCCGGAGCAGGGTGCTGCGTGCCCGATCCACTGCGGATGACGGGCGGACGGCGCTCCCCTTGCCGGGGAGGCTACTGTCAGGGCGGGGAGTCTAGCCCGCGACCGCACGCAGATCCAGCCCGAGCCGGGCGCCCTCGCCGGCTCGGGGCCGGTCGCCGCAAGGGCTGGTCCAGCCTAGATCCAGCCTAGATCCAGCCTGGAGTCAGCCCGGAGTCGGCCTAGAGTCGGCCCGGCCCGGTTCGGCGGGCGGGCATCGCCGAGAGTATCTCCTCGACGAGGTGATCGCAGGCCGCCCGCAATCGGGCGTTGTCGTTGGCGTAGCGATGGGAGTCGCCGCCGAAGTCGAACCGCCCGGGCAGCCGCGCGGCGAACAGCGCCGGCCCATCGGGCGCCTCGGGGTCGATCATCCGCATCTCGATGTCGACGAAGAGGGCCGTGCGGGCGTCCCAGAGGGTCGAATCCCAATCGTGCACGGTCACCTGGCACACCGCGTCCTCCTGCAGGCGCCCGGGGTCGTAGGAGGCCTCGATCACACTGGAGTCGACGTACTCGAGGGAGAGCGGGGTGTAGCGTCGCTTGACGAGGCCGCGCTGGAAGGCCGCGCGTAACTCCTCGGGCACGCGCAGCCCCTCCTGGGACAGGATGATCGGCGGAACCGCGATGTCGTTCGGATTGAGCTCCTCGATCCGCCCGTGCTCCAGCACCTGGACCCGTGTTCCGGTCTGGTGCGGCAGCTCTTGGCAGGAAGAGCCGACGATTGCGATCACGATCGAGAGAGCGAAAAGGGGACGCAACATGGGGCAGAACCTCCGAGCGGAGCGGGGAGGGCGCCCGCGCGCGCCCTCGATGGGCGGGATCATAGACAAGCGCTCGGCGTCGAAAAAGCGCGCGGGTGGGGAATGGGGTCAAGAGAGCCCTGGAGAGGCGCCCGGCCCGGCTCCCGCCTCCCCCCTACGGCATCACCGTGAACGCCTGCTCGACCGTGTGGGCGAACACCTCGTGCTCCCGCTCCACGTCCGTCCACAGGAACAAGTTCGTATCGAGGCTCTCCCAGGCGAAGGCCGAGATCGTGCACATCACCGTCCCCGGGTCCAACGGCACCCCCCCCTCGATGCCGATGTTCGGCACGTGGGTCGTGACGTCGCCCATTCCCGTCGGATCCGGGCGCCAGAGGACCCACGAGCGGCCGCTCGTGTCCGTCAGGGTCGTGCGCACGAGCCCCTCGATGCCGAGCACATCGGGGATCACGTTCTCCGCCACGATGTTGTACGAGGGGCCGCCCGAGTTGCCGCCGGGACCGGGCACGAGGAATGTGGGGACCTCGATCGCCGGGATGTTGGCCATGCTGAGGTTGGAGAAGCGTGCGCGGACTCCGGTGCGGTCGCCGTCGGTGTCGAGAGCCGCGACGCGCAGGAACAGGTCCTGCTCGAAGGTGCCGCGCTGGATCAGCTCGCCGAGCTCGTCGCCCCCGCCATCGTCGATTCCGTCGACCGCGCCCGGGTAGGCGCCGAACAGGTTCCAGCCCACGCCAGTCATCAGGGGGTCGAATGCGATGCCGAGGCCCACGGGCGTCGATCCGGACACGCCCGGACTGATGGCTTCGATCGTCACCGCCGGATCGCCGTCGAGCATGCCGAAGTTCGGCGCGGTCGCTAGCGTGAACAGCTGCGGGTCCAGACCGATCGCTTCGCCCTCGGACGGCAGCGACGACAGAAGCGTCTCCACCTCGAACCCCGCCACGCTCTCCTCGTCACCCGCGGCGACCGGCGCGGCCGGCCCGCGCAGGGCGAAGCCGAGCAGGAAGTCCTGCGCGTCGAACGAGGTCGGCGGAACGCTCAGGTCGGCGGCGAGGACCGTCTGGACGCCGATGCGCCGCGGCAGGATGTCGTCGGGGCCGAAGGGACACGAACGCCTGCCATCGACCGGGTTCGTCACGCACGGCTCCACCGCGAGCAGGCGCGGGCCGGGCGTAGCGAGGCGCGAGTCGCCGATCTGGTTGTCGGTCAACGAGAGATCGACCGCGAGGGGCGAGCCGATCGTGCCGCCGGTCGCCGCGTCCGCGAGCCCGGTCGGCGTGAGCGGGATCTGCAGGATCTGGCGCGGCGCCCCGTGGAACGTGAACAGGTCGAAATCGGACACGTCGACGGTGACGATGGTCTCCCCCACCGTGGCCCCGTTGACCATCGCGAATCCGCTCGCGTCGGTGACCGCCGAATCGACGAACGTGATCACGCCGCCGTCGTCCTGGTGCGTGATCACCAGCGCGTTCGACAGGCGATTGAGGTTCGTGCCGTTGAACACGGTGATCTCCATCGTCGAGCCCGTCGCCGGCGCGCCGGGACCGATCGCGCCGAGCTGGTCGAACGTGCCCATCAGCGCGCCGCCGACCGCCTCGTTCAATGCGCGGTCGTAGACCTCGACGGTGTAGTCGATCGCGGCGGCGGACGAATCGAGCACGTCCAACAGGACGGGCGCGGCGACGAAGAGTCCGCCCTTGTCCGCCAAAACCGTGTCCGGCCGGTCATCCGGCCCGGTGAAGTTGCTCATGCCGCCGGTCGTTTCGACGCGCACCGAGCGGATCTCCTCGCTCGCGCGTCCGACGAGCACGACGTGCCGGGCATCGGAGACGAACGAGTCGGTGACCGTGCCGGACGTCGAGAAGCCGAGGACCTCGGGCGGGACGACGTCGAAGAAGTAGGGCTGGCTCCCGTTCGTGTCCGGGTCCGAGTCGGCGACGCGGACTGGCGTACGGGCATTGCCACGTTCGATGCGCACGGCGATGTCGACGTCGCCCTCGGCGAAGCGACCGTTGCCGCTGCCGAGAAGATCGAGATCGTCCGCCGTCACGTCGATCTGGCCCGTCGCCGCGGTGACGTCGATCCGGCGCGACAGCGTCTCGAGCTCGCCCGAAGCGCGGCCCGTGCCGAAGACGAAGACGCGCAGGATGTCTCCGTCGAGCGCGTTCACCGGCACGTCGACCTGGAACACCGGGTCCGTACCGCTCAGATCCGCGAGCCCCAACGCGTCGAGCGGAAGCGACGGCTTGATGATCATCGACGGCATGCCGATCGGTGTGACGTCGAAGCGCACGACTCGCTCTTCGAGCACGTTGCCGTCCGTGTCCTCGATCTCGTTTCCGACCGGCGAGAGGGTCACCTCGACCTCGGCCCCCGAACCCAACGACGAACGCTCCAGCGTCATCGTGTCGAGGCTCGTCCAGCGCAGGATGGTCGGCACGGGAATCGGCGTCGGCCCCTCGAGGAAGAAGAAGGGCACCGGGTCGGGGTTCGGCACCGGCGCGGCCCCGTCGGCGAGCACGACCCACGAGTCGATGTCGATCGTCGTGATGTCCATCGGGCGGTCGAAGACGACACTCACCTCGGTCACGTCGCTCTGATTGATCTCGTTGTTGTCGGGGTAGCTCATGACGACGCGCGGGGCGTCGGGGTCGCTACTGGTGACTCCGAAGTCACTGATGAACCGGTCGGACGGGACCGCAACAGCCTGGCCCGTCAGGTCCGTGACCTCCGCGCCTTCCGCGTACTGGACGATGTAGGTCGTACTCGGCACGAGGTCGGTGAGGGGATCGAGCACTACCAAGCGGCCGTCGCCGACCAGCGCCGGCGGATCGAGGAACGGGATCGGCGCACCGAAGGTCGACTCGACGATCTCGAACGCGCCGCGCAGCGACTCGGGGTTGAGGCTCTCGGAGAAGCGCAGCGCGACCGGCGTCGTGCTCGAAGCCCCCGTGCCGCGTGGCCGGACCTGCTCGAGCTCGGGATCAGCATTCTCGATCCAAACGGCGGTGGTCGGCCGCACCGCGGCGGCGGAGCCGATGCCCGACCCGCCGGGACCGCTGCTGCCCCCGTCGGAGCAGTCGCCGCCGAAGACGCAGTAGGGACTGTCCCCACAGGCCGAGAGCGTCACGATCAGTCCAGCGAGGCCCAGGTAGACGAGCGCCCCGGACGGGGCCGGTCGGAACGGGCGACGGGAGGCGGCGAAGAGGCTCATGCGGGATCGAGAATGTGGGGACGAGGCGGCACTGAGCGCCTCGGAGATGCTCCAGAGGTGCTCCAGGGGGCCCCAGTGTCGAACTTGTGTTCTGAAAAGGTAGCGGCTGCCAGGGGTAGACGCCCGAACCCGGCGCCTCTTCCCCATGACCACCCTGTTAGAAGCCGTGACCTGCGCTCCTCCACCGACTAATTGGGCGCCACGCGGACCGCGGTTAGAATGCCGCGTCGATCGGCGCGAGGCGAGACCTCGTGACACGACACGCTCCCCGGCCGGCGGCTGCCCCATCGTAGCCCCCGTAGAACGGCTCATCCGGAGCACCCCGCCACCGGCCGTCGATCCGCAACAAGACCATGCACGCCCGTACCCTCGCATTCTCTGCCCTCGCCACCATGGCGCTCGCGGCCTCCTGCAACGCTCCTGGCCCCGACCGTGGTAAGGCCAGCGTGAATGGCGGGTCCGTCGCACCCGACCCCGCCGGCGCCGGATCTCGGCACGATCAGCCC
Source organism: bacterium (assembly GCA_024226735.1). Taxonomy (GTDB): domain Bacteria; phylum Planctomycetota; class UBA1135; order UBA1135; genus JAAELL01. The sequence goes on from JAAELL010000305.1 coordinate 11,574, forward strand.
GAAGTGCCCCAGGAGCGGCCCGCCGAGCCCGTCGAGGCGGCGCTCGCGACGCTGACCCCCGAGGGCGCAGACGCCCTCGCCATGAACGGCGACGCGACCGCTCCGGGGTCCGACGAGGTCGAGGACGCGATCGCCGCGACCCGCTCGGGGGACTACGTGCGAGCGCGCGAGATCCTCGCCGCGCTGATCGTGCGCGACAGGCTCGCCCTGGCCGGTGAGCTGCTCGACGCGGACCGCCCGCGCGACGCACTGACCCCGCTCGACGAAGCGCTCGAGCTCGCTCCGCGCGAGGCGCGCGTGCTCTACATGCGTGGGCAGGCTGCCTTCGCGACGGCGCCGACCGACGGTCAGCCGCAGTTCTTCTACGAGGACGCCCTCGGCAACTTCGAGGCCGCGGCACGGGCGGGCTTCGGGATCCGCGCGGTGTTCGCCGCGAGCCGCGCCGCGCGCCTGGTCCCCAAGCCCGAGCGCGCGCTCGAGCTCGCGCGCCTCGGCGCCAAGGCGGTCGAGGCGATGGACGAACGCCCGGAGCTCGACGCGCCGCTCGAGCGCACATGGGCCGAAGCTGCCTTCGACGTCTATCGCGCCAAGCGTGGTGCCCAGGAGGACGCGGTCGCGCATTTCACCGAGACCGAACAACAGCTCGAGCGCTTGCTCGGCCGCACGCCCGATGACCCGTGGGCCTACACGCAGCTCGCAAACCTCTACCAATGGGAGGAGCGTCCGGACGACGCGCTCACGATGCTCGAGCGCGCGCTCGCGTTCGCGCCCGCGGACGAGCAGCTGCACAACCGCATCGTCGAAGCCGTGCGCGCCCAGGGTGGCCGCGACGCGGTGATCGCGCGCTACGATCGCTTCCGCGCCGAATACCCCGAGGTCGCGCTCGGAGCGTGGTACGCGGGTATCGAACGCTTCTACCTCGCGCTCGAGAAGTTCGAGGCCGGCGACGACGTCAGCGCGGCGTTCGCCGCGTGCGAGAAGGAGTTCGCGACCTGTCGTGCGCTGGAGAGCGGCTACGCGGACGCGTGCAAGGGCTACGAGGTGCTGTCGCGCAACGCGATCGGCTGGTGCCGCTTCAACGCCGGTGACCTCGAGGGCGCCAAGGCGGCGTTCATGTCGACGGACGACCTCATCGACGGCGGGATGCGCATGACGCTGTCCGGCCAGCGCGCCGACGGCAGCGCCTTCGAGCGATTGCCGTCCGGACTCGCCGGTCTCGACTTCGTGACCCGCGGCTACGTCGAGCGGTCTGGCAACTCGGCCGGCGCGCACGACGTGCAGGCCGAGCTGAACGCCGCCGCGATCGCCGACTACATGCACGCCTACGACCCGGCCGACTCGAACCTCGCCAACAACGCGGGCTTCCTCAACCGCGACGCATCGATCGCGCTCGAGCGTGCCTCGCGCATCCCCCGCTTCGCCTCGCGTGAGGAGAGCGACCCCACGAAGAAGGTCGAGCTCGTCGCCGAAGCGGACCGCCAGCTCGCACGCGCCCAGGAGCTGATGGAACGCAGCTACGCGGCGTACCAGGTCGCCGCTACGCTCGCGCCCGACGACGTGCGCATCGTCAACGACGCGGGCCTCGTGATGGCCTACTACCTGCGCACCGACGTCGATGCTGCGGAGGGCTACTTCCGCCAGGCCGTCGACGCCGGGACCGAACAGCTCACCGGCGAAGAGCTCACCGGGGGCCTGAACGACCTCGAGGAAGCCTGGGGCGACGCGCACCAGAACCTCGGCGTGCTCTACCTGACCCTGAAGAACGACCCGAAGACCGCGCGCGAGTGGTACGCGAAGTCGGTCGAGCTCGGTCCGCCATCACGGCAGTGGATCGCGACGCAGATCATCCCCCTGTGCGACCGCCTCATCGCCGGCGGCGAGCTGACGGCGGAAGACCGGCAGCTCCTCGGCACGATCGTGTGGCTCCACAACCCTCAATAGCCTCCCCCGGCTACGGCAGCACCCCCAGCACCTCCCAAGGCAGCCCCCCCATGATGGTGGATGCATTGACTACATATACAAAAGTTGCAGAACACAAATCAACAATTCTTAAGCAACTTAATATTGAAAAAGGGTCATTTATTTTGATGA
>JAAELL010000306.1 GCA_024226735.1 bacterium
CATTTTGGTCGGCCCGTACCCGCCCGCTGCTGCGTTGTGCCTCCTCCGAGACTTGCAGCGAAGTCGCGTCGTCGCTGCGCCTTGCAGCGAACGCGTACGCACCGACCAAAATGCCGCACAAGAGTGACTCACACCACTAGTGGGGTGAAGTCGAAGATCGCCCGGTCGGTCGCGCGCAGCGCGCCGGCGACGCAGCCCTCCGGGCGCGCAGCGCTCGGCCCCGCCCCCCTTCCTTCTCGCCCCGCGGGCCTTCACCCCATCCCGCTCTTGCCGTCACCGTCAGCGTCGGCTCGTCACACCTGTTCGAGTCGTCGCTGGCGGTGACGGCAAGAGCGGGATGGGCCCCGTTCCTTGCTCGATCCGGAGGCCGAGGCCTCTCCGCTGGCAGCGTGGCGCCGAACTTTCGACTCACCCCACTAGCCCGGGCTAGGAGGCTGCGCCATTTGCGTACGGGGTGTACCGAGCCCGCGCAATCGCCACCACATCGGAGCGCGCGCTCGCGCTCGCGTGCATTGTCGGCTGCGCCGCTAGGCGAACGCGCGCTCGACCAGATACTCCTGCTCCGCCGAATGCCGCCGGTACGACCCGGTCGCCGGACTCGCCGACATCGGTCGCCCCACGTACCGCACGGCCTTTCCGAGATCGACGAATCTCTGGAGGACGAACGACCAGGCGCCCATGTTGCGCGGCTCTTCCTGCACCCACACGACCTCGGCGTCTGGGTACCGTTCGAGCTCGGTCATGAGGGCCTCCTTGGCGAACGGGTAGAGCTGCTCGAAGCGCACGATCACCGTGTCCTCGAGCGCCCGGTCGGAGCGGTGCCGCACGAGGTCGTAGTAGACCTTGCCCGTGCACAGCAACACGCGCCGCACCTTCGCCGGCTCGACAACGTCCTCGGTCAAGATCTCGTGGAAGCGTCCCTGCGCGAGATCCCCCACGGGACTCGCCGCGCGCTTGTCGCGCAACATCGACTTCGGCGTGAACAACACGACGGGCCGCTTGACCTCGCTGGCGGCTTGACGGCGCAGGAGGTGGAAGTACTGCGCGCTCGTCGTGCAGTTGGCCACCACGATGTTGCCGCCCGCGCACGCGGACAAGAAGCGCTCCGGACGCGCGCTCGAGTGCTCGGGGCCCATGCCGTCGAAGCCGTGCGGCAGGAGCATCACGAGGCCCGAGCACTGGCGCCACTTCGCCTCACCCGAAACGATGAACTGGTCGATCGGGATCTGGGCGCCGTTCGCGAAGTCGCCGAACTGGGCCTCCCAGAGCACGAGTGTCTCGGCGCGCGCGAGCGCATAGCCGTATTCGAATCCCAGCACTGCTTCCTCGGACAGGAGCGAGTCCCAAACCTCGAACGTCGCCGTACCGAGGTCGTTCAGCGGTACGTAGTCCGCATCGGTCGCTTGGTCGCGGATCACGGCGTGGCGGTGGCTGAACGTGCCGCGGCCGGAGTCTTGGCCCGACAGCCGGATCGGCGTCCCGTCCTGAACGATCGAGCCGAACGCGAGCGCCTCGGCGCACCCCCAATCGACGCCTTGCTCGCCGCGCACCATCTTCTCGCGACGCGAGAGCTGGCGCAGGAGCTTGGGGTGCGTCACGTGGCCCTGGGGAATGGCGTTCAGCGTGTCGATGATCGACACGAGCCGATCGGGGTCGACCCCGGTCTCGGCGGACGCCCCGGTCACGTAGTCCCCGGGATCGTCGAGCGAGAGGTCCATCACCTCGTCCGGCGGCAGCTCGGGCCGCTCTTCGGCCTGCTGGCTCGCCAACGCTTCGCGCAGCTCGTTCTCGAAGTTGCGTGTGCGCTCCTCGGCCTCCTCGAGCGTCAGCGCGCCGCGGCGCTGAAGCAGCTGGGTGTAGTTCTCCCGCACCGTCGGATGCTTCGCGATCCGCGCGTAGAGGGTCGGCTGCGTGTACGCGGGCTCATCGCCCTCGTTGTGACCCCAGCGTCGGTAGCACACCATGTCGACAACGGCGTCGCCGCAGAACGCGCGCTGGTAGTCGACCGCCAGACGCGCGGCGCGGAGCACGGACTCCGGAAAGTCACCGTTCGCGTGCACGATCGGCGCCTCGACTCCCTTGGCCGTATCCGTGCAGTAGTGGGTCGAGCGTAGGTCCCGCGGGCTGGCCGTGAAGCCGATCTGGTTGTTGACGACGACATGGACGGTACCGCCGTTGGAGTACGCGCGGAGCTCGGACATGTTGAACGTCTCGGCGACGACGCCCTGCCCGCTGAACGCCGCGTCACCGTGCACAAGCACTGCGAGCACGCGTGAACGATCTACGTCCCCGAGTCCGTCCTGGTAAGCACGCGTCATGCCGCACACAACCGGGTCCACGGCTTCGAGGTGGCTCGGGTTGGCCGAGAGGATGACCTCGACGTCCCGCCCCGTCTGGGTGTGATACGTCCCGCGCTGGCCGAGGTGGTACTTGACGTCCCCTGATCCCTCCGTCGACAGCGGCAGGAGCACCGCCTCGAACTCGCGGAACACCTGCGCATAGGACTTGCCCATGATGTTGGCCAGCACGTTGAGTCGGCCGCGGTGAGCCATCCCGATGACCACCTTCTCGACGCCGTGCTCGGCCGCGCGCTCGACGATCTCGGCCAGCGCCGGGATCAGCGTGTCCGCCCCCTCGAGCGAGAAGCGCTTGTTGCCGACGTAGCGCGTATGCAGGAAGTTCTCGAACTTGTCCGCTTGCGAGACGAGGTCGAGGATGCGCAAGCGATGCGCCTGATCGAACTGGAACTCGTTCTCCGGACTCTCGACCTGTTCACGGATCCACACCTTGCGGGCGTGATCCGTCATGTGCATGTACTCGATCGTCCAACGACGGCAGTAGGCACGGCGCAGGCTGGCGAGGATGTCGCGCAGGGACATGCGCTGTTTGCCGTTCATGCCGCCGCACAAGAAGATGCGGTCGAGATCCCAGACGGTGAAGCCGTACGCCGACGGGTCCAACGACTCGAGCGGCTCGGGCTTGTACGACAGGGGATCGAGGTCCGCGAGTCGCCCGCCGTGCGAGCGGTACGCGTCGATCAACGCCCAGACCTTCGCCTGGGTCTCCACGTCGCCACGGCCGGACGCCGCACGTAGATCGCTCGCGGCGCGGTGCGGCGTCCACGGAACGCGCATCGACGCGAAGATCTCGTCGTAGAAACCATCGGCGCCCTGCAGCAGCTCGTCGATTCGCTTCAACAGGAGCCCCGACTCGGCGCCCTGCACGACGCGGTGGTCGTACGTGCTCGTGAACGTGGTGACCGGACCGAGCGCGAGGTTCGCGGCCGCGCTCGGCGACATCCCCTGCAGCTCGGGCGGAACGCCGATCGAGCCGGTGGCGATGATCAGGCCCTGGCCCTGCATGAGGCGCGGGACCGACATCGAGGTTCCGAAGCCGCCCGGATTCGTGAGCGTGGTGGTCGTTCCCTTGAAGTCATCGGCGGTCAGCTTGCCGTCGCGACCGCGGCGCACAACGTCGTCGTAGGCCTCGTAGAACTCACGGAACGACATGACCTCCCCGCCCTTGATGTTGGGCACCACGAGCGAGCGGCCGTTCGCGGCCGGTACGTCGATCGCGAGACCGAGGTTGACGTGCTCGTGCACGCGCCGATAGCGCCTGCCTCCGGCCTCGACGTAGGCGCTCTGCGCACGCGGCAGATCGCGCAGCGCGCGCACCAGGGCGAACGCGATCAAGTGGGTGTACGACGCCTTGCCGAGCGCGCGCACCTTCAGGTGCTCGTTGAGGATCGAGCGGTTCTCCGCGAGCAGCTTGGCGGACAACGTGCGCACCGACGTCGCGACGGGAATCTCGAGGCTCGCCTGCATGTTGTCGACGATCCGGCCGGCGACGCCGCGCAGCGGCTCGAGCTCGGGGTCGTCGGCGGCCTCGGGAGCAGCGTCCTCAGCAGAGCGGGGCGCGGCGGGCGCCGGATCGGGCGGCGGCGTCGTCCGCGAAGGCAGCGGCGCAACCGGCTCGGGTGCGTGTCGCAAACGTGGTTCGACCCGCTCGAAGAGCCTGCGCCAGCTCTCGTCGACGGACGCGGGGTCGGCCACCCAGTCCTCGTAGATGGCCTGGACGTAGCCGGCGTTGACGCCGTAGTCGCGTTCGAAGTCGATCACCATGGGCTGCAAGCGCTTCTGAGCAGGGGGGAGTCGGCCCCTCACGTTAGCCCGCGAAGCCGGGCAATCCAGCCTGAGAGGGCAAGATACGAGCTGCGCCGGAGTCAGTCGTCGTCGTCGCCGTAGCGATACCGCTGTCGGCGGCCACGGTCGTTACGCCGGTGACCTCCGCTCCCCCATCCGTACCCATTGCTCCCATTGTCATCGTCGTCGTCCCCCCCCCGACCCCGACCCTGACCCTGACCCCGACCTTGACCCTGACCCCGACCTTGACCCCGACCCTGACCCCGACCCCGACCCCACGCCTGCTCCGGCCGCCGCGCTACCGACGTTGGGCGACATCACGCGCGTGACGGGGGTGTCTCCGATCGGGTCCTCGACGAACGGGTCGCCCCAGGCGTCGGTCAGATAGAGCGCACTGTTCGGCAGCAGGTCGCGGTCGACGAGCATCGCGAACGCGCTGGTCCAGTTCGCCGGGAGCGCGTTGTACGTGTCGGGCACGTTGGCGTTGTAGGTGCCGATCGCCTGGTTGATCGTGACGAGCCGTTCGAGCGTTTGCTCGCGCCGGACCGCCGTCACGTCGATCCCGGCGGTAACGTCGACGTCGGTGTCCATCGTCGCATCCTGCCCCGCACTGCGGATCTCGAGCTGGTCGCCATCGATGGTGACGCGGTACTCGCGCGACCAGGCGTCGACTTGATAGGTCGAGAGCGAGGTGAGTTGATCCGTTACGATGCCCGGCAAGTAGGGCCCCGCCCAGCCCGACGTCCCGGGATCCACGATCAGATCGGCGATGCCGACCGGCAGCGCCCGCGTGTCGCGGAAGTGCTCGAGTGCCGCCTCCGTCAACACGACGAGCTCCTCCCGTGTCTTCTTGCGCGCGTGGTACGTCAGAACCTTGGACGTAACGGGAACCGCGGCGCCGGCGAGGATAGCCATGATCGTGACGGCGATCACGATCTCCATCAGGGAGAAGCCGCTGCGCACGGAGGCTCGGGGATGCTTCATCGAGCTAGCCTAGATTGTCGTAGAGGGAGAACATCGGCATGAGTGCCGCGAGGAGAATGAAAGCGACGACGGCTCCGGCGACGATCAAGATCGTCGGCTCCAGGAGAGAGAGCAGCCACTTGACAATGCGCGGCACCTCGCCGTCGTAGTACTCGGTCAACCGATCGAAGCTCGCGCCGAGAGCACCGGTCTGTTCACCGACGGCCGTCATCTGGATCATGAGCGGGTCGATGTCGGGCTCGGCCTCGAGTCCTTCGGTGATCGTCCCTCCTCGCTGAACGTGCCGGCCAACGCGCTCGAACGAGCAGCGCATCGAGTAGTTCCCACACGCCTCGCCGCCGACTTGCAGCACGGTGAAGACGTCACAGCCCGCGTTGTAGAGCGTCGCCGCCGTCGACGCGAAGCGCGAGACGGCCAGCATGCGGGCGACCTCCCCGACCTTCGGGGTGCGCAGGAGCAAGCGACTCACTCGCTCGCGGATCGCAGGCCGGCGCAACAGCGCGTTCGAGCCAACTACGAGCACGACCACGCCGAGCACCAGAAGCACCGCGTTGTCGGTCAAGAACCCGGAGATGCCGAGCAGGATGCGCGTCTGAGTCGGCAGATCCTCCGCGCCACCAGGGAACATCTTGACGATGCGCGGCAGGACGAACGTGATCAGGGTCACGATCAGGCCACAGATCGCGAACGAGAGCATGGCCGGATAGACGAGCGCCTGCAGCGTCGTCGAGCGCATGCTGCGCGCCCATTCGAGATGCTTGGCGAGCCGCCTGAGCACCTCCGGAATCGAACCGGACAGCTCACCGGCGCGGACCGAGGCCCGGTAGACGTCCGGGAAGGACTTCCCCTGGTGGTCGAGCGCATCGGACAGTGCGTGCCCCGACTCGACCTCCTTGACGACCTCCTCGATCACGATCCGTGCTGCCGGCGACCGCATGCGCCCACCGATGTCGCGCAGGCCGCTTACGAGTGGGACCCCGGCCGAGAGGACAGTCGCAACCTGCGTGGTGAACGCCATCAGGTCGGCCGCGCCCAGCTTGCCACGCGCAGTCGAGCTGCCGAGCTTGACGACCTTCGCGCGCGTCAGCGTCAGACCCGTCGCCTCGAGCAGACGATCGAGCTCCAGCTCGTCGTCGGCGTTGCGCCTTCCCGCGACCTGCTCGCCGTCGGCACCGACGGCAACGTACTCAAATAGCCTCGCGCTCTTCACGGCTCAATCGGTGACTGCGCTCGACGCGCTGAACTTCCTCCATCGTGGTCAACCCCCGACGCACCTTGTCCTTGCCGTCCTCGACCATCGTCAAGAACCCGGCCTCCTTCGCCAGAGCGCGCAACTCCGAAGCGTCGTGCCCGCTGCGCAGCGCGTCGGCCATACCGTCGTCCGGCAAGAAGAGCTCACTCACCACCGTGCGACCCGCGAGCCCAGTCCCGTGGCAGTGTTCGCAACCGGTCCCTTGGCGCGGCGTCCCGATCTCGTCGCCGAGCCACGCGCCGAGCGCGTCGTCGGTCTCGCGCGGAGCCGCACACCCCTCGCAGACCTTGCGCACGAGCCGCTGCGCCATCACTCCGATCAGTGCGTCCTCGATCAAGTACGGAGGCACATCGAGGTCCGCCAATCGCGGCACGGCTCCGATCGCGCTGTTGGTGTGCAACGTCGAGAACACGAGGTGCCCGGTCATCGACGCCTTGATCGCGAGGTCCGCGGTCTCGTTGTCGCGAATCTCGCCGACGAGGATGACGTCGGGGTCCTGCCGCAGGAGGGCCCTCAGGCCGTCGTGGAACGTGAAGCCCGCGGCAACGTCCACCTGGCTCTGGCGGATCAGCGGCATGTCGTACTCGACCGGATCCTCGACAGTCGCCACGTTCCTGCGGATCGAGTCGACTTCACCGAGTAGCGAGTACAGCGTCGTGGTCTTGCCCGATCCGGTCGGGCCGGTGACGAGGAACAGCCCGTGCGGCCGCTCGGCGATGCGCTTGACCAGCCGTACGGTGTCGGCGCGGATTCCGAGCGCCGCGAGCGGGATCCCGCCCGCTGCCCGGTCGAGGATTCGCAGGACGCAGTTCTCCCCGCAGGTGGCGGGCATGATCGAGACACGCAAGTCAACGTCTCGGCCATCGACCTTGATGCGCATGTGCCCGTCCTGAGGGCGCCGGCGCTCGGCAATGTCGAGATTCGAGAGGATCTTGATCCTCGACGTGATCGAGTCGGTCTCTTCGCGGGGCAGGCTCTCGCCTCCGTGTAGAACGCCGTCGATCCGGTAGCGGACTCGCGTGATCTTCTGCTCCGGCTCGATGTGGACGTCGGTCGCCCCGCGACGCACTCCGTCGTACAGCACGGCGAGCGTGACCTCCTCGATCGGGAACTCGCCCCCGACCGCTGCCCGCTCGGAGTCATTCAGGAGCGTGGCGACCGCACTGCCCTCGTCCGCGAGATGCTTGCGGACGAGCAGGTCGAGGTCGCCCTCGGTGATCATCGAGATCGCGAGGCTGTACGGGAATCGCGCGCGGACCTGTGACACCTTCTCGGGATCCCCCGGGTCCGTCATTGCGACGCGCAGCGTGCCGCCTTCGAGCCCAAGGGGGAACGCGCCCGAGGCACGCACGAAGGACGTCTCGAGTGCGGAGATCAGCAGCGGGTCGGGCTTCAGGTCACGCGCGCGCTCCAAGGGTACGCCGAGATTGCCTGCCAGAATCTCAGCCACCTGGTCGGGCCGCACGAAGCCCAGCGCGACCAGAATCTCGCCGAGCGGTGCGCGCACGCGCTTCTGTTCATCGAGTGCGACGGCGACCTGTGCCTCCGTGACGTAGCCACGTTCGACGAGGGCCTCACCAATTCGAAGCCGGACCAGGGGTGCCATTCACTCCTCCTGGTCGCCACGCCCGAGCCTGCGCATGACGTCGTTGCGGTGCCCGCGGTAGGAGCTCTGGTACTTCTTGGCCATGCGCGCCGCCTCGTGCGGGTCGAGGATGCGCGGGGTCAAGAAGATGAGGAGCTCGCGCTTCTCGTTGGTGTCCTCGTCGCGCGAGAACAGGCGACCGAGCAGCGGGACGTGCATGAGCCCGGGCACGCCCTCGTTGACGTCGCGGCTCGCGTCGTGCATCAGCCCTCCCAGGACGATCGTCTGGCGGTCAGAGACGAGAAAATGCGAGACGAGGTGGCGCGAGTCGAGGACCGGGATGTTGTTGAAGACGTCTACGACTTCGGAGAACTCTTGGTCGATGTCGATCTGCAGGATGCCGGCCTCTTGGACCGTGGGCGTCACCTTCAGCTTGATCCCGGCCTCCTTGAACTGCACCTCCTCGAGCACCGAGACGCCGCCCGCGTCGGTCTCGGTCGTGCTGGTCACGTTGACGTACGGGATCTCCTCGACGACTTCGATCGAGGACTCCGTGTTCGTGATCGACATCACGCGCGGCGAGCTGATCAACTCGATGCCGACGTAGCGGCGCAGGGCCGCGAGCGTCGACGTCAGATGAGAGCCCTCGAGAGTCAGCTCGAACGCCGAGCTGGGGCCGCGCAGATTCTGCATCAGGGTCAGGGCGTCGCCGTCGACGTCGGTGTCCCCGAGATGCTCGAAGCCCAGCTCGAAGCGCTCGTCGATGCGTGCCTCGAAGATGTTGACCTCGACCAGCACCTGTGGCTTCAGCTGGTCCGCCACGTCTAGGTAGGCGGCCACGAGCTCGACGTCGTTCTGCGAGCCGTGGACCAGCACGACGTTCTGGTTGGTATCGAACACGACCGTCGCCCGGTCGCCAACGAGCGCTCGTACCTGTTCCTCGACGTCGGCAGCGTTGATCGAGCGCAGCGAGAAGCGTGACATGCCCGGCTGGGTGCCGTCCGCGCGCTGCACCCAGAAGATGCCCTCGGGCTCCTCGGCCAGCGCGAGCCCGTTGCGCCCCAGGATCGCGCGCAAGGCGTCGTGGGTGGTGACTCCGGGAAAGGACGCGTCGATGCGCTCGTCCATGCCGGCGTTGAGGTAGATGTTGATCCCCGCATCGGCGGCGATCAGGTGAATCGCCTCGGCGAGGGGCATGTCGCGGAACTCGAACGTCCGCACGGAATCGTCTCCGATGAGCGGCGCCTCGTCGGCCTCGAGCTCGTCCGAGGTCGCCGGCTCATGGAAGTACGGGTAGTCCGCGGGCTCGTCCAGCTCGGCGACGATCGGAGACTCCGTCACGGCCAGCAGCGAGTCGAAGGTCAACGAGGACGTCGCCGCGGACGACCGGCATCCGCACGAGAGAAGGACCAGAACGCAAATGGTCTGGATCGACTTGTTCATTGGGGTACCTCGTCCTTCGGGTCGTCCGCAACGGGCACGGCCTGAGTGCTCTCATCGGGGGTACCTGGCTGGTCGCTCGGTCCCCGTTCGGAAGCCTCCGCCGCGCGCGTCCGGAAGGGTGGCAGGTCGAGACGGTGCTCGTCGCCGGTCGTGCGATGCACGAGCACGACGTGGTCGTCCGCTATCCGGTCGACGAAGAGAACGCCGGGTAGGACCGCATCGCCCGGCCGCACGACGCGCCCTCCAACCATCGCGACGGTTCGACTCGGGCCCACGATCGTCGCGCTCAACGAGTTGGCGGAGAGGAACGCCTGCACGGGATCTTCCGGTGCCGACTCGGGCCGCGTCTCCGAGCGGGGCCCGGAGATCGGTCCCAGAACCTCCGGCTCAGCCGAGCCGCGGCTCGCGCTCCACGCCTGAGCGAGCTCGTCGAGCTCGTCGACCGTCCGCCGCGATCGCACCGCACGCAGGCCCTCGACCACCTCGGCGAGCGATGCCGCGGCATCGCTCGTCGCATCGCTCGGCGCGGCCGTCTCCGTCTCCGGGTCCGGGCTCGCGCCCTGCTGCGACTGCATGAAGGTCTTGACTGGCTCCGGTCCGACCCCTGCAGACGCGGCGGTGCTGCGGGAGGCCTTCGTCCGCTTGGTGATCTGAGGAACCCAGGTGCCGACGGCTCCCAGGGCGAGAACGGTGATGACGGCGATCTTCTTCTTGTCCATTAGCGGTCGCCCCCGAGCAGGGACACGGGGTCATCCGAAGTGCCATGAGCAGCTTGGCGCGGAGGTCCGTAGTGAAAGACCCCGACGACGAGCTCGGAGCGGAACCTGGTGCTCGCCGGTCCGTCGCGGTGCATCGAAAAGTCGAGCGTCGTGACGGGTAGCCCCATGGTGCGAAGCTCGTCGAGAAAGAGCACGAGCGCGCTCGGCGTCGCCTTCCCGCCCAAGCGCACGTCGCGTGCGAACACCGGCGACGCGTCCGGTCCGATGCCGGTGTCCTTGGAGTCACTGATTCGGATGGACCGCAGGTCGAAGCCGTGCCGTCCAGCCGCGACGCGTGCGAGGCTGTGGATCTCCATCTTCGTGACGCGGTTCGGCACCATGCGCCGCAGCTCGTCGGCGAGCTGCTCGATCGTGTTCGTCTGGCCGGGTCCGCCAAGGCGGCGGCTCTCCGCCCGTACGATCTCGGCCTCGCGCACGAGCTCGCGCGCAGCTCGCATCTCGTTGCGAGCCTTGACGACCTCCATGCCGGGCTGCACCGTCAGGCCCACGATGGCCAAGGGCACGACGAGCGCGGGCACGATGGCCGTGATCGCGCGCGCGCGGTGCCAGTGCCGCAGGTTGTGGACGCGGGTGCTCACTCGCTCCCCCCGTCTAGCCTGGCTTCGATCGCGAACTTGAGCCCCTCGACGTTGTCGGCGTCACGGGTCTCGGGGACATTGTTCGGAGGCTGCAAGCTGACACCCTCGATCGCCTCGCAGCCCTCGAGATCCTGGACGACAGCGTGCAGAGTGCGCATGGAAGCCAGAGGGTCGGCGTCGGTGACGCCCGACAGCCGCAGTGTCCCCCTGCTACCTGCCTCGACCGCGAGGCTGGTGAGCGCGGCGCGCTCTCCGAGCGCCGCGAACGTATCTCCCACGATCCGCTCGAAGTCGCACCCGGCGCGTTCGATGCCCTCGATCGCTTCTCGACTCTGGTCCAAGCGGGCGAGGGCCTCGAGCGTCCGCTTCTGTTCTTCCTCGAGCTTCGCCAAGTCGCCGACGCCCGACCGAAGTGCATCAGCCCCGCTGCGCGTCGTGAGCAGCTCGTCCTGCAGGTGCTGCCGGCCGATCAAGCCGAGTACGCCGGCGACCACCAGGACGATCGCGGCGACCGCTGCGAGCGTCGATCTGCGAGGCGGCAGACCGAAGTACAAGGACGCCTGCAGCTCGCCGCCCAAGCGACAGCCACGGAGAGCATGGATGCGGTCGCAATCGGGGGTCTCGTCGATCGTCGCCGGACCGAACAGAACGTCCGTCCCCGGAAAGAGTGCATTGATCGCGGGCTCCATCTGCTCGGAGATGTCCGGGTGCACGCCGACGATGACCACACGCGTCAATTCACCGCCGGAGCTCGCCTTCTTCCAGAAGCCATGCAGAGTGCGCAGCTCCTGCATCAACATCGCAGGCATGCCCGGCACCGCATCGAAGCGCCCGTTCAGGATCGACTGGTGCACGAGCCCGCGCCCGCGCAGCAGCGAAATGCTGACGCTCTCGAGCTCGGCGCCGACGACGACCGTCGCCTCGACCTCGCCATCCATCGAATCATCGAGAAAGCTCTCCGCTAGCGCCAGGGGCGCGAAGCGTGAGGCGACGACGCGCGGTGTCGGGAACCCGCGCGCGCACAGCGCTTCGCGGATGAGCAGGACCTCCTGCCGCTTCATCGCGAGCAGCGACCAGCGCCGCAAATCGCCTTCTTGTTCGTTCCGCTCGATCGGCAAGGCGCTGAAGAGCACCTCCGGGGTCGTGGCGTCCAAGGCGTTCGCCGCCTTGCGCAGGAGCGTCCGTCGTAGGTCCTTCTTCGAGAGCTCGCCGAGCCGCAGTGCCTTCTGCTGCAGCTCGCTCGAATCGATCGCCAGCACGCAGCTCTGTGGCTCGCAGCCGGTCTTGATGGCGACTTCGACCGCGGCAGCTGCAATCGCATCCGGCGTGCGGTCGGGGAGATCGACCGCGGCGTACAGCACCTCGGCGATGCTGATCTCCAGCAGCCACTCCAGGCGTCCGCTGCCGATATGGAGTGTCGGGAGCGGACGTCCTTCTCGGGGACGTTTCGATCGCAGCATGGGTCTCTTGCACGGTCCACAGTGGGGAGTGGACGCTGTTGCGTGCGTCGCCATGGCTCCCGGGGGGGCGAAGGGCAACGTGAGACACACGCTTCTGTCTGGGTCCAGCTACTTTCGGCCTCCCTTCCCAGGGCCTTGAAAGAAAACTGCGGCGGGCTTCAGCGCCGTGCCACGGCGTCCGATCATCTGGCTACCCCCCCGCGCCGGTTGCACCGGCTCCCATTCCTCTCCAAGCAAAGGGCAGATGTCCTATCCCATTCTTGCAAGAGGCCGCCGCGCGGGCTTTTCGTTGATCGAGCTGGTGGTCGTCATCCTCATTCTGACAATCCTCGCCGGGGTGATCGTTCCGCGCCTCAGCGACCGTCAGGCGGCGGCACGCGACGCGCGGCGACTCTCGGACTTGAGAACCGTGCGCGACGCGATCGAGCAGTACTACCTCGACAAGTCCGCCTGGCCGGCGGCTGCGTCCGACGCCAGTGGATGGGACACGACGCACGTCGGCAACTTCATCCACGACCTCGTCGAGGAGGGCTACATGCGCGAGGTCCCGCGGGACCCGGTCAACGACGCGACGCACAACTACCAGTACGCGGTGTTCGCCAAGGGCACCTACGGCTGCGCCGGCAGCACGCCGTTCTACGTTCTGGGACTCTCCGCCTTCGAGCTCCCCGCGAACGCCGCCAGCAACCCGGGCTACTTCAAATGCTCGGGCCACGACTTCGCCGACGACTTCGAGTACGTCACCGGCGGCGGCGCGTCCTTCAGGTAGGTCAGCGCAGCGCCGTGGCGGCATCGATGAGAAGCTCGGCGGCGCTGCTCTTGACGACGACCGTCCATGCTCCGTCGACGGAGGTGGCCAACGTGCGCCCCTGCTCAGCCTCGGCTCCGAGCCGCGAGCCGACTGCGCTGCCCCCGCGCACCAGGAGAGTGAACCGCAGGCGATCCGGTCCGAAACGGACCGGATCGAACGTTCCCTCGACATCGTCGAGGAACAGCCCCTGCGCGCGCTTGAGGAACGAGCGCACGGCCGCGCCCGGGACGTTCGCGTCCTCCTGCGTCGTCCACTTGCCGATCTGGTTGGCGTCCCGCGACACCACGAGCGGTGCGCCGAGTGCGCTCCCCTCGAGACGAATCGACTCGACCAGCGCCGGCTGGAACGTCACGAGCCGCGGGTCGATCCACTGGTTGACGCCAGTCGTGATGCGGCGCAGGTTCGGTGCGCGGTAGACCGCGGGCGAGTCCTCGCGCCGCAGGTAGGTCGCGCGGCCGTCCCGGCTTTCCCCACCTTGGACGATCGTGGCGACCGGCTCTCGAGACGTCGCGTACAGGCGCACGCGCGTCCCTTGCTCATCGACTCCGTAGTCGCCGTGGCTGCTCGCCTCCTCGGAGAGCAGATCGAGCGTCGTGATGCTGCGCAGTCGATCGACCAGTCGATCGATCGCCTCGGCACGGCCCGGATAGCCGCCGAACCCCGTGAGCCCCCAGAGCCCATCCGCGTCGCGTTCCAGCTCGAGAGCTTCGCCTTCCGCCTCGACGACGATGCGCGCGACACTCGCTCCTTCCAGCTCCGCGAACAGAGCCTCGACCGCGCGCTCCTCGGCGCCACCGCGGTGCAGTGCCAGCTGTGCGCCGAGCAACGCGACCAAGGCGGCGCTCAGCGCCCAGTTGCGACGGGCAATCCTCACGGCCTCCCTCCCCGCTGCGTAACGAACCAGACGAGCCCGAAGCCCAGAACCAGCACGAGCGTTCCCAACGTCGGGAGCAACATGTGTAGCCACTGGCGCGCACGCGCCGCGCGGAGCGCTTCGGTCTCCAGCTTCAAGTTGCGCTCGAGCTCCTCTTGCGAGTCCGGGATCGTGTCGGAGAACAGCCCGCGCTCGCGCTTCTCCTCCTCGACGAAATCGGCCAGTGCGCGCATGCGCGGCTCGCGTGAACGCAAGTCGATCAACTCCTTGTCCAGCGATAGCCAGTCGATCACGTTCAGGAACAGCTTCTGGTTGCCGCGCGTGAAGAAGGGGTACAGGTCGAGGGGCCGCACGGGGTCGCGGATCCAGTCGGCGTCGCCGAACACGACGACGACGGATTCCGCGGCACGCGAGAGCACGTCCTCGTCGGTCGTCTGCGGCTCCTGCGGATCCGGCGTGGCGACGAACGGGTCCCACGGCGCCGGCGCACCGCCTTCGAAGATCGAGGGGAAGCGACCGCGCAGAGCGACGGCGAGCGAGTAGCGCATTCCCGAACCACCGGCGTACTCGGCGATCGTCTTGGCGTCGATGCGGCCCTGATCGGTGTCGAAGAGCGCCGTGATCTTCGTGCGGTACGCTCGTTCGGAGCTGGTGATGAGAGGAGTACGCTCGACACCGCCCGGCAGGTCGGCCGCGAAGATCGGCTGCGCCCAGGAGAACGAAGCTTCTTGTAGGTTGGCGGTCGGCGGGAGCTCGCGGTCGAAGCCATCCTCGGGAACCGTGATCACCAGCGGCGACTGGACACGGATCGAGACGGCTCGCACCTGGCCATTGCCCATGTCCTCCAGCCGCGGGGCACCGTGCGTCGTCTTCCACAGATCGTCCCAGACGTGCTGTGGAGTCGGCGGCGCGCCCCAAGCGCGCAGCAAGACGTCGAGGCCCGTCGGATGCACGTCACGATCACCGTCCTCGCGCGCGCCGGTGTACGGATTGACGCGTGCCTGATCGACGAGAACGACCAGCTTGCCACCGCGCTGCACGAACTGGTCGATCTCGAACGTCGCGCGCGCATGCAGGCGGATGGGTCGCGCGACGATCAAGAGGTCGATCTCCTCGGACACGGCCTCGCCCGACGCGAGGTCGTCGACGAGCCGAACGTCGAAGCGCCGCGCGAGGAGCTGGCGCGCCCCGCGGAACGTGCCGTAGGCCGCTTCGTCGGTGGCGGGATCGGGCTCCTCCCCGAACCAGCCGACGACCGTGCGCTTGTCGCGCACGAGGCCGTGCACGCTTGTTCCGAACTCGGTCTCGAACGTCCAGGGGTTCAGGAACGGCAGCGCTGCCTCACGCCCGCGGTAGCGCAAGAGGGCGCCGAAGTAGACGTGCTGCGCGATGCGCTGCAGCCCCTGTTGGCTCTCGATCCGACGCGAGGTGATCCCGAAGCTCTCCGCGTCGAGCGCGTGTTCGGTCGACGCGAGCGGGTCGACGTAGACGATGTCCATCCGCCCCGCCGCGAGCGCGCTCAGCTCCTCGAGCTGCGCCTCGAGTCTCGCTTTCGCGATCGCCATCTCGCCCGACTGAATGTCGCTCGAGAAGTACGCCTTGACGAGCAGCTTGTCCTCGAGCCGCCCCAGGATCCGGCGCGTCGCGGGCGAGACCGCGTAGAGTTGGTCCTCGGAGAAGTCGCGGCGCACGATCAAGTGCTCGCGCGCGAGCTGGTTGCCCACGACGACGATGGCGAGCAGTAGGGCTGCGCTGAGCCACGCGTTCCAGCGCGCTTCGCCGCGACTCATACGGTCGATCATCGCCTTCACCTCCAGCGCCGCCGCTCGACGACGACGACATTCATGTAGAGCCCGAAGGCGACGAGGAGGGCAAAGTAGACGACGTCGCGCACGTCGACGACACCGAGCGCGGCACTCTCCAGAAAGTGGGTGCTCGGGCAGGCGTACTCGACGCCGCGCGCGATCCCGGCGGGCAGTACGGTGACGAGCATGCGCAGGAGCCAGAGCGTTCCGAGCGCGAGCGAACCGAACAGGAACGCCACCAGCTGCTCCTGCGTGCACGCCGACAACAGGAGTGCGATCGCGCAGTAGCCCGCGCCGAGCAGCACGGCGCCCGTCAGGCCGACCCAGACGGTGCTCCAGTCGAGCGGGCCGAGTCCCCCCACCGCGGCAGCGACCGGCAACACGGCGAGGACGACGAGCAGCGTGACCAGCGCCCACGCGGCGAGGAACTTGCCGACGACGACCTCCCCCGTGCGGATCGGATAGGTCAGGAGCAGCTCCTCGGTGCCTTCCTTACGCTCCTCGGCCCAAGCGGCCATCGTGAGCGCCGGGATCAAGAAGGCGAGCAAGAGCGGCAACCACGTGAACAGGACGATCAGGCTCGCCTGACCGCCCTCCCACAGCCCCGGTAGCGGAACGCGACCGATCGGGTAGCCGATGAAGAAGAAGAGCCCGTCCAGCACCAGCACGAACAGCGCAATCGTGACGTAGGCGATCGGCGACTCGAACGCGGCGCGCATCTCGCGCCGAAAGACGGCCAGAGTGCGGCTCACGAGGCGACCTCCTTGGCCTGCTCCTCGTGCGGACGCGCCAGACCACGCGTGCGGTCGAGGAAGACGCGCTCGAGCGACGGCACTTCGTGGCGCAGCTCGAACAGGGGCCAACCGCGGTCACGTACGAACCGTGCGACGCGTTCGGCGGTGTCGAAACGCTCTTCGACGTCGAGATGGAAGCGCACGCGCCCCTCCGCGCCACGGCCCGTGACCTCGACGCGCGCGACCCCTTCGAGCTCGGCCAGCGCCGTGCTGGCCTCGTTCTCATCGGCGCACAGGACCACCGCCAGGGACTCGGCAGTCTGCGCGGAGAGCTCGAGCAAGCTCCCGTCGGCGACCAGCTTTCCGGCGGCGATGATCAACACCCGCCGGCACACCTCCTCGACCTCCGGCAGGACGTGCGTCGACAGGAGGATCGTCTTCTCGGCAGCGAGTCCGACGATCAGGTCGCGGATGCGCACGATCTCGGCGGGGTCCAAGCCGCTCGTCGGCTCGTCGAGGATCAACACGTCGGGGTCCGACAGTAGCGCCTGCGCGAGGCCGACGCGTTGGCGGTACCCTTTGGACAGAGTGCTGATGCGGCGTCCGGCGTAGCCGTGTAGGTCGCACGTCGCCACGACACGTTCGATCGCGTCGCGCCGAGCCGCGCCGCCGATCCCGCGCACGCTGCCGACGAACCCGAGGTAGCGGTCGACCCGCATCTCGCGGTACAGCGGCGTGTGCTCGGGCAGGTAGCCGATGCGCGCCCGGGCCCCGATCCCGGCTCCGTCGACCGGTTCACCGCCGATGCGCACGTCGCCGGTGTCCGGGTAGAGGTAGCCGGTGAGCATCTTCATCGTCGTGCTCTTGCCGGCTCCGTTGGGGCCGAGGAAGCCGACGATCTCGCCACCGCGGATCTCGAAGCTCACGTCGTCCACAGCGCGCACGTCGCCGTAGCGCTTCACCAGATGCCCCGCCTCGATCACCGCGGGGTTGCTGGTGACGTCGGGAGGGCGCGGGGACTCGGGCTGGGGGGATTCGGGACTCTTGGTCTCGGTCACGGCAGGGGGCGGTCCGGTGGTCTGGCCGTTGGTCGCTCGTGGTGGATCAAGCCTCCGGATCGACCTCGAAGCGCTTGAGGAAGTCGTCGGTCTTATCCACGTCCTCGAGCCTGGTAATCAAGAGCTCCATCGCTTCCACGAAGTTCATTCGCGTCAGGACGCGACGCAGGGTGTGGATCAGCTTCAGGCGCCTGAGCCCGACCAGCTTCTCCTCCTTGCGCGTCCCCGAGCGCTCGACGTCGATCGCCGGGAAGATGCGCCGGTCGGCGAGGCGCCGGGCGAGGACCAGCTCCATGTTGCCCGTGCCCTTGAACTCCTCGAACACCAGCTGGTCCATGCGGCTGCCGGTGTCGACCAGGGTCGTCCCCAGGATCGTCAAGCTGCCGGCCATCTCGGTATTGCGCGCCGACCCGAAGATCTTGCGCGGGCGCTCCATCGCGCGGCTGTCGAGGCCACCCGACATCGTGCGGCCACTGCCCGCCTGGTTGTTGTAGGCACGTGCGAGGCGCGTGATCGAGTCGAGCAGGAGCACGACGTCCTCGCCCATCTCCACCAGCCGCATGCAGCGCTTCCAGACGGCTTCGGCGAGCTGGATGTGGTGTTTGGCGGTCTCGTCCGCGGTCGAGACGAAGACCTGACCGCGTTCGACGCTGCGCTTCCACTCCGTCGCCTCCTCCGGACGCTCGTCGATGAGCAGCACCATCAGGTGGACGTCGGGGTAGCCGACTTCGATCCCGTGGGCAAACTGCCGCAGGAGCGTCGTCTTCCCGCTGCGCGGCGGCGCGACGATCAGGCCACGCTGACCGCGACCGATCGGGCACAGGAGGTCGACGATCCGCATCGAGACCTCGTCCGTGATGTCACCGGTCGCGTAGTGGAAGTCGGGATCGATGCTCGTCAGGCCCTTGAAGGTGTGCGAGTTGCGCCACTCCTGGGGGTCCTTGCCGTCGATCTGCAGCGTGTCGATCAGCTGGTACTTGTGCTTCTGCCCGCGCGAGATGCGTCCCTCGACGATCGAGCCATCGTGCAGCCTGGCCTTCTGGATGAGGCGCTTGGGAACGTAGATGTCGCCGTTGGAGGGAACGTACTGGTTCTCCTCCTGACGCAGTGTCCCGTAGTCCCCCTTCTCGAGGACGAACATGCCCTTGCCAGTCTTGGGCATCGGGGCCTTCTCGTCCCGCTGTCCGCCGCGCCGGCGGCTGCGCTGGCCTTCCGGCCGTTCGCCACGCTCGGCCGCCTGCTCGCGCTGGCGCTGCTTTTGGCGTTGGCGCTGACGTTGCTTACGACTGCGGCGTCCGCTGCCGGGCTGGCCGCCCTGCTGTTGGCCCTGCTGTTGGCCCTGCTGTTGGCCACCCTGCCGTTGGCCCTGCTGGCCACCTTGCCGTTGGCCCTGCTGGCCACCCTGCCGTCGCTGACGCCGCTGCTGCTGTTCGCCCCGCTGCTGCTGACCGTCGCTCCTCGGTTCGCGTTCGGTCGATTCGTGCTGCTGAGGTTCGCGGCGCTCCGGTTGTTCTTTGCTCTGCTCTTGCGAACGACCCGTGGACTGCTGGTCCGATTCGCCCTTCCTCGACTCCGGTTGGCTCGCGTCGACGGAGGTCGCCTCGGCCTTGGCCGGAGCCTCCTTCTTCGGGTTCCTGGGCTCCTTCGGCTCGGACGTGGCCTCCTTGGGCGGAGCCGGCGCGGAAGCCTTCGCCTTGGTGGCCTTCGTCTTCTTCGTCGTCGCCTTGGTGGCCTTCGTCGCCTTGGTGGCTTTGGTCGCCTTCGTGGCCTTCGTCGTCTTGGTCGTGGCCTTCGTCGTCTTGGTCGTGGCCTTCGTCGTCTTGGTCGTCGTCTTCTTCGCCGCCTTACGTTTCACCGGCGCCTTCTTGGGCTTGGCCGGCGCCTCGTCGTCCCCCTCGCGCGGCTTCGCAGCGCGCTTGGTGGACGCCTTCTTCTTCTTCTTCTTTGCACCGCTGCCGCCCCCCCCTTTGGGGTCGTCGGCAATCGCTCCGAAGGGGAGCGAATCTCGGTTCGAGTGGGTCGTCGTCGAGTCTTTGGAAGCCAAGCGATTCCTCGTGTCGGAGCCGCGAAGTTCGCGATTGGAGCTGGAATCCCCGGAGTCGCGGAAAGAGGCAGGACCGGGATCCGGGATGGAGTCAGGTGCCGTGGGCACCCGCGGAAGCACGGCCAATGGCCGTCCGAGTGCGACCCGTGCGCGTCGAAGACACGCCGCGAAATCCCATTGAGATGACGCGGTACGATGGCGCGCATCGAGGGGGCCGCGAGCGCCGGACGGAACGCCCACTCGGGGCGGCGACCGGCTTCTTCAGAAGCATGCCGGAAAGCGGCGTGTGAGTCGACACCCTACCGGATTTCCTGGCTCGGGAGGCCTGAGAAGCGCCCTGGACGCCCCCGCACCGCCTCCCCTCTGTCTATCTATCGCCTAGGAGCCGGCTCCGGCTCCAGCGGGAACGGTGAATTCGGCGGAACCGAGGCAGCTTCAGTGCGCCTCCTCGACCAGGGCCTCCCACCACTCCTTCCAGCGGCGCAGAGCGCCGCGCCGCTGGTCGGCGGGCCCGTCGTGGGTGAAGCCGCGGTCGCTCCCGGTCAGGGCCCGCAGCAACTTGATCGCCTCGCCGCGCAGCTCGACACGCTCGCTCTCGAGCACGAGGATCGCCACGGGGACCGCCGCCTCGGCGCCGTGCTCCTTCACGGCCGCGATCAACCGCGCGTGCAGCTCGGGCTCGCGCTCCCGCGTGTCGAGGAGACCTCGCGCGAGGTCGCCGCGCGCGAGGGTCGCGAGACCATCCAGGACCGCGAGCCGCCGTGGATCGTCGGCCCCGAGCGCGGTGTCGACGAGGCGCACGAGCGGACCCGGGTCGGTCAGGCGCGCCAGCGCCTTCTCGATCTCGCCTTTGACGCCAGCGTCCTTCTCCACCTTCATCCGCTCGCCGAGCGGTCCAGCGGCCGCAGCGACTCCGAGCCTGCCGAGCGTGCGCGCTGCCAGCAGCCGCACGACCCTGCTCTCGTTCGCGAGCTGACCGCCGAGGCCCTCGACGCTGCGCGCGCTGCAGACCAGCGTCAGCGCCCGCGCGAACTCGTCGCGCACCGCGCCGTCGGTCTCCTCCGCGAGCAGCTCCAGCACGACGTGTTCGTGACGCGAGCTGACGACCCGGACGAGCATCCGCGCGAGACGCTTGCGCGATGCTGCCTCGCGCTCCTCCTCGCGCAAGGCTTGGATCAGGACAGGGGCGACGCTGGTGCCCAGCGCGTCGAGCATCTTGGTCTCCGCGATCGCTCGCGTGCGCGCGTTCCCGTCGCCCAAGACGATGTCGAGGTACGGCTGGGCGACCTCGGCGACGTTGCCCGAGATCGGGTGCCACGGCAGGTCGTGGTCGCGGTCGTAGCGGTAGTACGTCGTCAACATCAGCACCGCGAGCGCCGTCTGCATCACTCGGCCGCCCTGGCCGGCGTACTCGCCGCGCGACGGCCATGCGCCCTGGAATGGCGATCGCTTGTCGCGGTTTTGGGTCTTGAGGAGCGCCGGTACGAGCGCCGCGTTCCACTCCTTCCAGAAGTCGCCGGCGAGCTGAAACATCGTGAGCGAGCCGTAGTACCAGTAGTAGAAGTCCTCGCGACCCGCCGCGGGCAGCTCGTTCAACATCCGGCGACCGCCCCAAAGGACCCGTGGATCGCGCGCGTCGCCCTTCAAGAACAAGCGGCACAGGGCACCGATCGAGCCGAGGCGGTTCGTGCCGCCGCGCGCGCCCGGCATGTAGCGCACTTCGTAGTAGCCACTGTCCGTCACCGAGTCGATGAAGCGTAGCCCCTCGCGAAAGCCCGCGACGTCGAGCCCCGCCTTGTAGCCGGCGTTCAACGCCATCACCACCCAACCCGTGACCGAGGTGTCGCCAGCCTCATTCGCCTCGTAGCGCCACCCTCCCGTCTTCTCGTCTTGCGCGTGGATCAGAAAGTCGATCGTCTCCTGCGCGTAGACGCCGAGGATCGGATCGTCCGAGTACGCGTACAGCTCACACAGTGCCTGCGTCGCAATCGCGTGACTGTACATGTAGTGGCTGGCGCCGGTCTCGAAGCGTCCGAAGTCCATGACGCGCTCCATGAGGAAGCGCGCGCCGGACTCGACCTCGCGGGTGTAGCCACCTTGATCGATCGTGTGGCCGGCGGACGTGAACGCGAGCAGCGCGAGTCCCGTCATCGCGATCTCCCACTCGGCGTTGCCCTGACCGAACTGCCCTTCGAATCCCTCGGTGTTCTCGAGCCGGAGCGCGAACGAACGCGCGCGCCAGCCGCCGTCCTCGCTCTGCGCGCCGGCGAGCCAGGCGAGCCCGGCGTCGACGGCGTTCTCCGTGTCCGTCCCGCCGCCGTGCTTCTTCGCGAGCCGGCGTCGTTCCTTCTTGGTCAGCGCGCGCAGCGCTGCGCGTTCGGACGGACCGTCGGCGGAGCGTCCGGGAATCGTGGGTTGCGGCGCGATTTCGGCAATGCCCGCGGGCCGGTAGCGCAGCTGCGCGACGTCCTCCCACTCCTGGCGCAGCTTGCCGATCGCGTCGCGGCGTGCGGCGCGGTGGGTGCCGGGGAGGTAGCCGTGCCCGTCGCCATCCACGGTATCCACGGTATTCGCGGTCTCCACGAGCGGCCCGACGAGCTCGAAGCAGATCGTCCGCGCCGTGAGCGCGTTGCTCGTGTCCATCACATCGATCGCGGCGGCGACCGCGGCGACCTGCAGCGGACGCCAAGCGCTCGGCACGTCCGCCCGCACGAGCTCCGTGAGCAACACGGGCGCGGCGCGCGCGAGCGGCGCGCGCCCCGCGCCCACCGCCGCGAACGCGCGCTCGGCGAGGACGGGCAGGACGTCGGGCAATTGCGACCGCACGGTCTCGAGCTCGTCTTCCGTGGCGCGCTCCTCGATCAGGGCCTGCACCAGCCCTTCGACGGCGCCGCCGAGGGCGGCGTGCCGCTCCGGCGGCAGATCGCGGTGCAGCACGCGCCACGTGTAGTCCTGGCCGCCGGCGACCATCGTCCACATCCCGTGCCCCTTCGCCGCGCCGACGCCGATCTGCGGACCCGACCCGACCATGTTGCGGTGGTGCCCCGGTGATCGGTACCAGCCCTCGAACGCGCCGCGTCCGCTGACGCGACCACCGAGACAGTTCTCGCCGACTCCGCCAGCGAAGCCCTCGAGCCGCGCACGGTCGGTCGGCGAGCGATTGCGCGCCACCGGCGAAATGTGTCCGAAGTAGCCGAGATCGGCCATCTCCTGGCTGTGCTTACGGGACGACGCGACGAGGCGCTCGTCGATCGAGAGCAACGCGAGCCCGAGGATCGTTCGGTACTCGTCGAGCGCTTCGCAACACTCACGCTCGGAAGCGTCGAGGCTCGTCGCGACGATTGCGTTGAGCGCGGCGACCGAGCGCGCCTGCGCCTCGCGCACGACAAAGCGCTCCCACGCCGTCAAGGAATCGGCGACACGCAAGAGCTCGGTCGCGCGAACGAACCCATCCTGATGCTGATCGGCAGCGTGGTGCAAGACGAGCCACAGGACGTCTTCGAGCCCCGACTGCGCGCGCCCTGGTAGAACGTGTCCGGGGCTCGTCCCCGCGTGCTGCGGAGGCTCGATCGCGGCCGGCGCCAGCCCGCGCCCGTCGTGGGCAGCGAGGTAGCGGTCGACGTGCGCAAGCGCATCCTCGCGCATCCGCACGTCGGTCAGGATCGCGTGGGCGCGCACCGGATCGATCGCGTCGACGGCGCGCCAGTCGCGCATCACGAGCTGCGCGTGGACTTTGTACTCGCGGGTCAACCGCGCCCGCAGCCCGTCGACTTGGGCCTGCTGGGGCTTCTCGTATTTTGCGATCAGCGCCAACGCTTCAGCCCGCGGCTCCGCCAATGCGTCGAACGTCGCCAGCACGCGGTCGCGGATCTTCTCCGCCGTGTACGACGTGATCCACGAGCGCACTTCGCGATAGTGGTCGGTGAGCGGCGCGCGCGCCTCCTCGGCACGGCGGCGCAGGAACGCCGCTCCCCCGCCGCCCCAGCGTTCCTCGAACACCGCACGGTTCGCGACGTCCGACTCGGGCTGCATCCGAAACGCTTCGCGGTCCGGCGCGACCGCCCACAGAGACTCGAGCGCTCGGTCGAGCAGCCGGTTGCGGTCACGCTCGGCCAGCGCCATCCATGCGCCGCGGTAGCGGAAGTAGCCGCCCGCGGGCAACGGTTCGCCACGCACCCCGGCGAGCATGCGGTCGGTGACGTCCTTCGAACCGGGGTCGAGGTCGCGCGCGCGTCCCAGGGCCACCTCCCCGGCGGCCTGCTGCGCGTGCAAGAACGCGAGGCGCGCGAGCACGAGGGCCTCCGCCCCATTGAGCTCGAGCGCGCCGCACGCGGCGATCAAGTCCTCCGGCTTCTTCGGAGCGCCCCCGAGCCGCGCGATCAGGGCAGCCTCCAACGTGATCTCGGCGAGCCGCTGCGCGGCAGCGGCATCGCCACTCTCGACCGCCGGCTTCAGCGCTTCGACGGCCTCTTCGTGGCGCATCGCCTTGCGCAGGTCGTCGACCTCGTCGGCGGGAAGGGAGAGCGGCGCGACCAGAAGAACGCCGAGTCCGATCCAAGGCAACATGGGGGCTCCAGGGCAGGGGGGGCACTGAGGATACCACCTTCCTCAGCGGCTCGGCTCGTTCGCGACCTGCGCGCTTGCCAGCTCACGTGCATCGACGAGGTTCGCCTCGGGCAGATCCACCAGCACTTCGAGCCCGTTCCGGTGCTCCGCGATCGAGATGCTGCCGCCCAGCTCGTACTAGTGGTGTGATGCAGACAGTTGCGGTCTTATCCCGCGTTCGCGTGTGCGTGCCACAAGGCGCGGCGACGACGCAACTTCGCTGCCAATACGGTGATACTGGGATTGGTCGCAGGGGCCGCAACGCCGTGGCGCGTGCATGCGGGCCGGGATACGACTGCGAATGTCTGCATCACGCCACTAGCGAGTACCGAGCCCGCGCAATCCCCACCACTTACGGGAGAGAGGCGTGCACGGTACTACGCGTCGCCGACCATCGCGAGCAACTTGGAGACCGTGCGCCAGTTGCGGGCGGTCGCCGGCACGCCGACAGCGCGCTCGACTTTCGCAGCCAGCTTGGAGCCGTGGAAGCCCTTCGGTCCATGCAGGTAGAGCGCCTTGCCGCTGGCCTTCCACGACTCGCTGGCGTGCCGGACGGCATCGAGGGCGGCCCGATCGATGCGCTTGGGCTTCGACTCGAAGAAGAACACGTGCAGCGCCTTCCCGTCCGCCTCGTCCTCGGCGTCCGGGAATGGATTGGCCGCGACGGTCTTCTCGAATTCTGAGCGGCCGATCACGAGCACCGGCGGCCGAAAGCCCTTTTGCTCCTCGATCGCATCGCCGATCGTCTGGGCGAGCCGCGTCGAGCTGCGCGAGGTGCTGCGGAAGACGACGTTGCCGCTCTGGATGTACGTTTGCACACACTTGAAGCCGCGGTCCGCGAGCGCGGAGGCGAGCTCCTTCATGGGCAGCTTGTTGTGACCACCGACGTTGACGCCGCGGAGCAGCGCGATCCAGACCGACATGGGCGTGAAGGTAACAAACGCCGCCGCTCCGGCGGCGACCTACTGCGCGGCGAGAACCGCGTCCCTGTCGGCACTCGACAGCTCGCCGGCACTGGCGGCGTCGACGAGCGCGAGGTTGTCAGGGGATAGAGGTGAGTTGGCTACCAGCACCTGGGCGACGTCGAGCCAATCGAAGTCCTCCTCGAGCCCACTGAACGAACGTACGGTGCCGTCGTGGTCGAGGTAGCTGATCGCGAGGTAGACGCCGGCAAGGTCATGCGCCTCGGCCAACACCTCGAGATCTTCCGGCGCGACGCCGAGCGCCGTGAACGGATCGCGGCGGTCCTGTGCGATCGCCGGAATCTCGACGATACGCCAGGAGAGCAGCCTGGGCAGGGGGCTCCCGTCGAAACCGGCGTTGTCGAAGTGCAAGCGCACCCCCGGCGCGAGCTCGAGCGACTTGGCGACCATGCTGCCGTAGACCTCGAACTCGCTGCCCACTTGGACCGCCGTGTCGGGCGAGTAGATCGTGCCGTGGAAGTCGCTCGTCGCCTCCAGGTTGACCGGCACGACCCCGGGCGCCGCGGCGATCTCGCCAACCTGGATCGAGACGTCCTCCGGCCGCAGCGCCGGCGTCGAGACCTGCGAGCCGGGCGCGAGGTCGATGGCGTTCTCGACGTACAGCGTCACGTCGCCGTCGGTCGTGTCGAACGTCATCTCCGCCCCCGCCTGCAGCGCGAGCGTGCCGACGACGAGCGTGCACGGTCCCTGCACGACGAGCTCCGCGTCCGCGAGGACGGTCAAGGAGGTGTAGCGCACCGCCATTGCAGGGATCACCATCGGGATCGGCGAGTCCTGGACGATCGTGCCGAGGGTCTCGAGCTCGGGCTCGGCGCGCGGGCTCGACGAAGGCCGCGAGGAACGAGTTCAGGTGTCGCTCCCGAACCTACGCGTCGCACGCCTCGGGGCGCACCTCGACCCATTCGAACTTCGGTCCGGGCTTCTTCATATCCGCGATGGGGCACTCGTGTAGGGGAGCGAACGCAAGTCGCCGCCGCTCCGCGCGTGATAGGATCTGCCGCGCGCCGCCCGAGCGGAGCCCCCCATGAGCACCAAGACCTCCTGGAGCCGCACCGCCGCCGAGCTGCGCGCCAGCGCCACGCGCGCGGGCCGGGCGCGCCTCGGATGCTGCTACGTCGAGGGAACGCGCGTCTTCGAGCGCGCCCTGCGGGCCGGCGCCCGGGTCCGGAGCGTCTTGACGACCAGCGAATTCCGCACCAGCGGCGACGAGCGCACGCGCGGCCTGTTCGCGTCTCTCGAGCACCAGCAGAGCGAGGTGTTCGATGCACCTCGCGAGGTGCTTGCGGAGCTGACCGGTGGTCGCTCGATCGGCGCGGTCGTCGGCCTCGCCGACCTGCCAGAGCCAGCGCGCCTGCCCGACCTGCTCGCCACGACCCCGAACGCCGTCTTCCTGGGAGCAGTCGGTCAGGACGACCCGGGCAACGCCGGCGCACTCGTGCGCACCGCGCACGCACTAGGCGCCGCCGCGTTCCTAGCCGCCGGCGCGGTCGACCCGTTCCACCCCAAGGCGGTGCGCACCTCGATGGGGAGCGTCTTTCGCTTGCCGATCCTGCAGCTGCCCGATCTGGCCAGCGTCCTCACGCAGTTGCGAGCGGGGTCCGTGCAAACACTCGGGTCAGTGACGTCGGGCGGCACCCCCTTGCCGAACCTCGAGCTAGGAGACGGACCGGTGGCCATGCTGCTCGGCAGCGAGGCGTTCGGACTGTCCAACTCCCACCGCGGCCCGCTCGACGAACTCGTCACGATCCCGATGCCAGCAGCAGTCGACTCCCTATCGATCAACGCAGCTGCAGCCGTCCTGCTCTACGGCGTCCAAACCGCCCGCAAGCCGTAGAGCGAAAGGGAAGGAAAGGAAAGGAAAGGAAAGGAAAGGAAAGGAAAGGGAAGGAAAGGGAAGGAAAGGGAAGGAAAGGGAAGGAAAGGGAAGGAAAGGGAAGGAAAGGGAAGGAAAGGGAAGGAAAGGGAAGGAAAGGGAAGGAAAGGGAAGGAAAGG
>JAAELL010000307.1 GCA_024226735.1 bacterium
ACGCGCCGGCGAGGCGGTAGTCCATTGATAGAGCGGCCGACGCTCACGCGCCGGCGAGGCGGTAGTCCATTGATAGAGCGGCCGACGCTCACGCGCCGGCCGCTACCACGAGGACCCGGCGCGCGTTGACGCGCCGGACCATGCGTGAGCTCCGACTGCTCAGGGCTGGAAGGTGATTGCCAGGCCGTCGGACGTGTTGGAGAGGGCACCGTCGCGGTACCAGAGCTGGAAGTTCCAGGTGGCGCCGCTGGTGATCGGCGGCATGCCCGGGGGCAGGGCGTCGAGATCGACGCGCATGCCGAACTGGCCAGTCCAGCACGACTGGATGACACCGAAGCGGTGGAAGGGCAGGCCGACGCACAACAGACCCTGGCTCGGCGCCGGAAGGGCGGGGTGAGGGGCACTCGTCTGGTTCATTCCCGTGAAGAAGATGCCGAACTGTCCCGCGGGCGCGTCGCTCGCGGTGAGGTGCACGCGGTTCTCGCCGACCGAGGCGGAGCCCGTGGCCGCGAGCGTCGCGGCGCTGCCGGTCGAGTTCGCGTTGCTCGTGCAGAAGCTCGTTCCGATCGGGTTGTTCGTGTAGGACTGCGGGCAGAGGCCGGACGGATCGGGCGAGAAGATGCACTGGACGCTGACGCCGATCGTGCCGGTCTCCGTGCGGAATTCGTCCTGGACCTGGACGACGTATGTGCCCGTGGCGGGCAGGCTCAGGAAGTTGAGCGGGTAGCTGCACGAGGTGTTGCAGCCGATGTTGCACGCGTTCTGCTGGAGGATCGCGCCGGAGGGTTCGTACACGATGACCTCCGGGTCGATGCACAGGTCGAGGCCGGTGACCTGCATGAGGACTTCCGAACCTGCGAGGCCCTCGAACGTGACGAAGTCCTGGTCGCCGCGGTGATCGATCTCGATCTCTTCGAGTGGGTTCGCATAGGTCAGTGACTTCGTGGGGTAGTCGGGCAGGAGCTTCTCGATGCTCAGGACGTAGCTGCCGACCTCCGTGTTGCCCCAGTCCCGCACGAGCAGCGTGTACGAGCCGTCCGCGGGAAGCACGAGCGTCTGGTCGAGGGTGCACGACGTGTTGCACCCGACCTCGCAGAACTCGTCGAGGATCGTCGCGTTGCTCGGGTCGCGGACCACGAGGTGCGGATCGAGGCAGAGAGAGACCCCCGAGACGACGATGTTGACCGTGTCGCCGGCCTTGCCGAGGAAGCGGAACGTGTCGAGGTCCGACGAGAAATCGATCGCGCAGTCGGCCCACTCGCCGTAACACAGGGTGAGGGGCAAGGGGCCGTCGACGCACGGGACGGCGACTTCGGGGGCCGCGGGGTCCTGGGCGAAGGCGGGGAGCGTGAGGCAGGAAAGAGCGGGCAGTAGCGTGGCCCGGCGGAAGGTCGAGAGCGAATTCATGGGTTCTCCTCGTGGTGGATCCGGCGGGGACGAGCCCCCGCCCGTGAACCCATCGCGAACCGCGGCGCGAGCGTTCGGCGACTTCGCTCGATTCCCCCAAGTCCCTGCCGGGGCCTGGCTAGCCTCTCACTCCTCGACGAAGATCGCCAGCGCGTGCAGCCGGTAGGTCGTCGTCGTGTCGACGTGGCCGCGGATGCGCAGCACATGTCGTCCAGGCTGCAGGAGGTGCGGCGTCAGCTCGAGGCGCGCGGGGTGCTGATTCGAGTTCAGCGCCAGGATGCGTTCGATCGGCTTGTCGTCGAGCTCGACGTCGAGGTAGGCCTCCCCGCCGTACGGGTAGTACCCGCGCGCCGCCGCCAGGTGCACGAGCTCGAGCACGACCGGACCCGAGCACGGCTCGAGCACGTCGAACTCGAACGTGGCTTCGGACACGCCGAAGCGCGCGAATCGGAGGTAGGGGAACTGGCGCTCGTCGGGAGCGAGCGAAGCGTGTCGCATGCTCGCGCCGAGGGCGGTGCCGGTGCGCGTGGGGGGCTCCGTGCGGAAGTTCCACGCGCAGAGAGCGCCCGCGACCTCGGCCCACGGCTCGACCTGCTCGAAGTCGATCGCGCGCGCGGGCTCGGGGGCGTCATGCACGGTCAACAGGGTGTCGGCGTCCGGTTGGGCGCGCTTGTCGATGCCCTGCATGATCTCGCGTGCCGTGTGTCCGGACCGGTCGAAGACGTCGGCGAGGACCTGTCGCTCGCTCTCGGTCGCCGCGAGCGCGAGGCTGTGCTCGCGTATTTCACGGGTCAGCGCCGGGTCGTCCAGTACGGCACAGCACCAGCTCACCGAGGAGGGCCCCATCGACTTCCGGCGCTCGGGATCCTCGAGCCAACTGCGGATTCCCGGGTGACCGAGTGCGATCATCAGCTCGTCGGAGTAGGAGGGCACGGACCAGTCCTCTGGCTCGAAGGCGAGGAACGCACTCTCACCGCCGACCCGCTTGCGCGCGTACGCGAGTGCCGTGGCGACCTTGCGCGTCCCCAGCTCGATGCCGAGCCGGGAGGAGCGACGATAGTCTTCGGGCGTTTTCAACTCGAAGTACGTCGCACGCAGCGGTTCGAGGACGAGCTCCTCGGCGCGGTCGATGTCGAGCGAGTCGAGCCCGCCGCAGCGATGTGCGCGGCGGACGATGAACTCGCACGCGACGAAGCTCATCCGGGCGTCCTCCGGATCCTGCCGGTCTCCGCAACCCCACTCGAGGATCCAGCCGACGTCCGCGGTGGCGCCGCATCCGGCGAGACCTGCGAGGACGAGCAGCCGCTCGTGGTGGCGTAGCGCCTCGCGCGCCCAGAGCTCACGCAACAGAGTCCGAATGGGCTCTGTCGCCTCGAGCCCCGCCGAAGTCGTGACGGGGCGTTCGTAGTAGAGGCGCGCAACGAGGCCCAGCGCGTGGCGCGCCTGCGTCGACATCCGTCCGTCCGCGTCCCTGGCGGCGAGTGCGCTCTCGAGGAAGCGCGTCAGCGTCGGCTGGTCGACGTAGCCGGCGGACTCGAGCTCGGTCGCGGCCGATAAGAGCGCACCGGTCACGTCGCCGGTGCGCATGTGTTCGGCGACTGCAGCGATGCCGCCCGTCTCCGCGGGTGCATCGACCTCGTGCGCGGCGCGCACGACGTGCGGTGCACCGAGCAGCGCTCCGCGCAGCCACTGTGGCACCTCGCGCACCGCCTCCTGGAAGGCCACCAAGTCGACGCGGTCGAGCGCGCCCCGCGCCCGCTCGGCAGCTCCCAGCGAGCGGCCCGTGGCCAGGAGGCCGAGCACAGCGAGGACCATGAGAGGTACGGCGGCGGCGCCGCCGAGAAGGGCGCGCGGATGGGAGCCGATCCAGCGCTGCACACGCTCGAGCGTAGGTGGGTGGCGCGCCGACACCGTCCGACCCGCCAACCACTTGCGCAGGTCGGCGTGGAGTGCCGCGCCGTCTCGGTAGCGCCAGCGCGGATCCGGGTCGGTCGCCTTTGCGACGAGCGCGGCCAGGTCCGCATTGATGCCGGAGCTCGCGTCGAGCGGTTCGAGCCCCGCCGACGCGTGCTGGCGCTCGTGCGGACGCTGGTCGCTCAAGACGTCGTACAGCGTCACGCCGAGCGCGAACGTATCGGCCGCCGGTCCGACCTCGAGCCCGAGCAGCTGTTCCGGGGCGGCGTAGCCGGGCGTCGCGACGTTGGCTGTCGTCGTGACGCCCGCCGCATCGAGCTCGCGCACGAGTCCGAAGTCGACGAGGACGGCCTTGCCGTCGCCATGCTCGCTCGCAGCGCCGGAGGCGAGGACGATATTCGCCGGCTTGACGTCGCGGTGGACGAGACCGTTCTCGTGCAGGAGGCTCAGCCCACTCGCGACCTGGGCGATCCATTCGACCACCTGCCGTGCGCTCGTCCCGCGCAGCTCATGCCGCAGCGCTTCGAGGTCGTGGCCTTCCACGAGCTGCATCGCGATGAATACGAGCTCGCTCGTCTCCCCGAAGCCGTAGACCTCGGACAGGTGTGGGTGGTGCAGAGGTGCCAGGAGTAGGGCTTCCCTGTGCAGCCGTTCGCGCCGCGACCCGTCCTGGCCCGACGCATCGACGACCTTCAGCGCCACGCGACGACCTCCGAGCGATCTCTGGCGCGCGACGAACACCGTCCCCATGCCGCCGTGGGCGAGGGGACCTTCGATCTCGAAGTCGCCCAGACGAGCTCCGGCCTCGAGCTCTTGGCCGCGCGACGCGTCCGTTCGCGCGAGCATCTGCGCCGCGGCGATCAGGTCGCGCACCGCGCGTTCTTCGCCCGGATGCGCTGCGAGCAGGGCATCGATGTCGGGGGCCTCGCCCCGATCGAGAGCGCCGAGCACGTCGGCGAGGATGGCCTCGCGCTCTTCGGCGTTCATTGGGCCGAGCAGTCCGCCAGGGCGACCGCGGCCTTGATGCGCGCCCGCCGCCACACGCCGCGGATCGCCGCGGGCGTCTCGCCGAGCTCCGCGGCGACCTCGCCGGGTTCGAGACCCCGCACGTGCCGCATCTCGAACACGCGCCACTCGCGCTCGGTCAATGCGCGACGGCAGACCTCGATCATGTCCGCGCTGCGCACCTGCGACGTCGGCGTCGGCGCGTCGCTCGGCGCCGCGTCGAGCGTGCGTGCCGCGTCCGGCTCGGCGGCGATCGCTCCACGCTTGATCGTTCCGTGCCGGCGGTAGGTGTCGGCGAGGACGCGAGTGGTGATCTGGAACAGCGCCTTGCGCAGCGTTCCGCTCTCCGGATCGGACCAGCGGCCGAGCAGGCCGGAGCTCAGTGCGCGCAGGAAGACCTCGTCGACGACGTCCTCGGGCGTGACGTGCATCGCGACTCCACGCATCCACTTGTGGCTTCGAGCGTGATCGACGAGCAGCGCTCGGTGCCGCTCGAACAGGCGCTCCTCGGCGATGCGGTCGCCGACGAGGTAGCGCTGGAGCAGCTCGTGGGTGGGCGCCGCGGAGGAAGGGTCGTGGGGCAGGGACATGGGTTGAGTTTCAATCTAGTCGAATTTTCGCAGGGCTGTGGATCAACGCAAGCTTGTGTGCGGTCCGGAACTCGGCGATAGGTGCGGCAACGCACGGGACCGAGGCGGGCGCATGCTCAGGGCAATGGCATGGTTGTTGCACGCATCGACGGGCCGGACCTCCTCCCCTCTTGCAAGGAAGAACCCAATGCATCTACTGCCTCTGCTCGCAGGTCTCGCCGGCCCGATTCCCACACCGCCTGCGGTGCAGGTGCCCGACTCGAGCTTCCAAACAGACGCCGGTGCGCATGTCGCGCCGCTGCCCGAACCGATGAGCATCTCCGGCGCTCTGGCGTTCGCGCGCGGACAGTCCGCTCCCGCGGCGAGCTCGTCCGGTGCCGGCAGCCCGCTGACGACGATCAGTCTCAACAGCGGCGTCGAGGGCGACATGCCGCGCGACCTCGCGATCACTCCCGACGGCTCGACTGTCCTCGTCGTCTGCCGCGACACCGACAGCGTCAACTTCTTCGATACGGCCACCGGTGCGATGACCGGTTCGCTCGACGTTCTCGACTACCCGGTGCACGTCGACATCTCGCCCGATGGTCAGCTCGCCGTTGTCGCCTGCACCTTCTCGAACTCGGTCTCCGTGATCGACATCTCGAGCCGCGCGGTCCTCGGCTCGGTCCTCCTGGGCGGCGGTGGCCCGTACCGCGTGCAGATCACGTCCGATAGCGCGCGTGCGATCGTGAGCCTGACGAACGGTGGGACGATCGGGCGCGTCTCGGTGGTCGACCTCGCGACGCTGACGGAGACGAACACGTTCATCACGGTCCGGCAGGCTCCGGTCGGCCTCTTTGCCAGTCCCTCGTGGGGTGTCGAAGGGCTGATCTACCCGGGTTGGGCGCTCACGCCCGACGACACTTGGTTCGTCCTGGCCGACTACTTCAGCGATCGCGTCGTGATCTACGACGTGACGACCGGCCAGTTCGTTCAGGCCGTTACCGGCGCCGTGGCTCCGACGGACGTCGATATCTCGGACGACGGGACGCTCGCCGTCGTCGCCTACAACAACAGCTTCGGCTTCGACGGCACCGATGGCGTCGGGCTCATCGACCTGACGAACATGGGCCTGACCTCGTTCGGACCGACGTCGACGTTTCTGGCGCAGGCCCGGATCACGCCCGACAAGCAGTACGCGCTCGTCAACGTGCAGGGCGGCACGGACATGATCAACCTGACCACCGGAGTGATCGACTCGCTCGCCGTCGGCAATACGCTCGGTGAGATCGAGTTCTCGTTCGATGGCCGCTACGCGACGGTCGCTGGCCTGAACGCGGGGCTGGTCGATCTCTCGACGCGGACGGTCGCGTCGACGCTCGGCGGATACCTCGGCCTCGACATCGTGGCGAGTCCGAACGACCACCGCCTCTTCGTCGTCGACAACCGTCAGCGCGAGGACCTCGAGGCCTACACCGCGACCCCCGCTTCCTTCACACAGCTGTGGTCGACAGCGTGCGGCGTCCCGGTCGAGATGGACGCGCCGAGTGGGATCGACGTCTTGCCGGACGGGCGGAGGGCAGTCGTCGTCGGCTCGACCTCGGACAACGTGGCCCTCGTCGACCTCGTGAACCAGACGGTGCTCGACTACATTGGTGTCGGTCGCGGCCCGCGCGAGATCGCGGTCGACGCGAACGGCGAGTTCGCGGTCGTCGCCAACTACGACTCGCGGTCCGTGTCGGTCGTCGACTTGACGCTGCGCCAGATGGTCGCCGAGCTGCCGGTGCCGATGTACCCCTGGGAGGTCGAGGTCTCGCCTGACGGGACTCGGGCCTACGTGCGCGGGAGCGACATGGGCGATGCCGTGTGGTTCTTCGACCTTGCGGGAGCCGCAACCCAGGCGACCGGTTCGATCTCCCAGACCGGAGGGAACTGGCAGCACCTCGAGCTCTCCCCGGACGGCAGCGTCCTGTCCGTACTGGACCAGTTTGCGCACGAGGTCGTCCTGATCGATCCGCAAGCCGAGAGCATCCTCGTGCGCGTGCCGGTCGACCAGGTCCCGTTCGCATCGGACTTCGCGCCCGACGGCGACACGATCTACGTCTCGTCGTTCTTCGAGGACTCGGTGACGAGCATCGACGTGCAGGGGGCTGCTTCGGCCGTGCGGGACGTGCGCGCGCTCCCCGCCAAGGTGTGGGACCTCGTGGTCGACGCCGGTGACGACTTCATCTACTGCATCGCCAACAACGGCCTCGACGACGTGCCGTTCCGCGTGCACGTCCTGGACACGGCGACGCTGCAGACCGTGACGGAGGTCGACCTGCCGATCCCGTTCGGCTCGACGTTCTATCCCTATCTGTCGACGCGGCTCGGGGATCAGCTGTTCGTCGTCATGTCGGGCGGTGACATCGTGCGGATCGACATGGCCGGAGCGCAGAGCGCGACGATCGAGCTGATCACGCCGTCGGGTTCGCCCAACACGATCGCGACGAGCCCCGAACTCGGCCTCGTACTGTTGCCGCAGCCAGGTGCACAGGACGCGCTCGACCTGTTGCACTTCGGCGGTACGAGCACCCGGTACTGCTCGCCCGCGGTGCCCAACTCCTCTGGACAGTCCGCAGTCATCGATGTCGCCGGGACGTTCCTCGCGGGCGAGCAACCCGTACGGCTTTCCGCGGGGCGCCTGCCGCAGAACCAGTTCGGCTACTTCCTGGTCGGCGAGTCGATGGGGTTCACCCAGCCGGCGGCGAGCCAGGGCAACCTGTGCCTCGCGACACGGATCGGACGCTACGCAACCGACGTCATGAGCTCCGGAGCGGCGGGCACGATGGAGCTCGACATCGACATCCAGGCGCTTCCGCTGACGCCCCCCGCGCCGGTCGTGGCGGGTGAGACGTGGCACTTCCAGGGCTGGTTCCGCGACCTGAACCCAGGCCAGACGAGCAACTTCACCGACGCGGTCGCGGTGTCCTTCGAGTAGCTCCACGGGCTGCTGAGGGGCTCAACGCAACCCCTTGCATTCGGCGAGCCGGCGGCGAATCTCTTCGACGACACGTGTCGTTACCTCGCCGCCGAGCCCGCCGTACTCGTCTTGCAGGACCTCGCCCGAGATGCGCTCGGGCAGGTCCGCGGCAAACGGCATGTAGTCCTCGAGCTGCACGCCGGCGCGAATGAGGGTCTGGATCCGTCGCGCCGACTCCGCGTCACGCGTCGCCGCGATCGCGAACAGCGTTCCAGCTCGGTCCGCGGTGAGGTCCGAGAACGAGAAGCCCTTCTGGCCCGGCCCCGAGTCCATCATTTCCTTCATCAGGCCGACCGTCATCGAACGCTCCTCGTCGATCAGGACCGTCAAGGCGGCGCTGACCCAGAAATGGCGTGACCAGTCGGGCCGCGCTCTCAGGGTGATCGTCTTGCGCAGCGCGGCGGCGGCGCGCGCACGCTCCGGATCCAGCGTACGCTTGGCGACGTCTGCGACACCCTCCTCACCGAGGATCACACCCAAGGCCACGATCGCGGCGCGGTTCGGCGGGACCGGATCGGCGCCGTGTGAGTTGTCCGAAGCGTAGCCGAACGCTTCTTCCATCAGCTCCGCGACGCCGGCGTAGCCGCTCGGGTACTCCTGCGAGACCTCCAGGACGTGACGGCCGGTCGCGCGCGCGACCTCGTACAGTTCGTCGGAGATCCCGGTCGAGCTGCCCCACAGGTACTGACTGACGCCCCGCGGCGACGAGGCAGGTGAGCGCGGGCAAGCTCTCGTGTAGGGCGAGGCCGACGAGTACGCCGCCGACGGCGCCGAAGAGACCGAACCGCAGCTGGCGCTGGATCGGGAAGTGGCCGTAGTTGATCCAAAGCGTCGCGACGGTCAGCACGCCCGAGATGAGCAATGCCACGACGAGCGCGGACTTGGTCGACGAGCGCAGGCGTCCACCGAGGGCAATGGCCGTGAGCAGGCCGATCAGCCCGGTTCCTCCCACGCGCAGGATGACCGTCGTCAGCGCCCGTGCGGTGGGGTCACTCCGGCCAGGGAGCGTGCCTGCGCGACGGCCCACTCGGGCGCTCCGAGCGGGCGTGGATCGGGAACGACGCACAGGACGACGAGCCAAACGAGGAGCAGCACGCGCGCCACGCGGGCTGTCCCTTCTGTGCGTCGCCGTGATGGCGACGACTCGTCCATTACCGGACTTCGGCCGCTTCGGAGATCGCCAACAGCGCGCGACCCTCCTCTTCGCTGACGAGCGTCGGCTCCGGGATACCCTCCGCCAGCGCGATGCCGATCACGACGTAGTAGACGCCCGGCTTCATCTGGCGGTCGTAGAGCTTCTCGATCGGACTGCGTTTGGCTTCGCGCTCCTGGACGAGACGCACGAGCAGGTGTCCGGCGGGGCGCTCCCAGCACATGTAGGACCCCGGGCCCAAGCTGCCGAGCTCGGTGGGGCCATTGTAGATCCGCAGCGGGAAGCGGCTCCACGCCGCGGCGTCGGGGCGGATGAAGTAGGTGCGCATGTTCGTCGTACTCTCCAGCTCCACTGCCCTGTTCGGCATCGGGACGCTCTGGTACGAGTCGACCGATCGGCAGGACGTTGCGAGGAGAGGCAGGACGAGAATCGAAGAGACGAGCGTGAGGCGCATGAGGGGCGGTTTGGGGTTGTCGACGGGCGCGGATTGTAGCGAGCAGGCGGGCGCCCCGCGCTCAACCCATGTCGCCTACCGGAGAAGGATGCTCCGCGCGTCACGACGAGAGCGCCGAACCCTGGGGCTCGACGCTCTCGCGGCGCTTGGTGCCTCTCTCCCCTCTTCGGGGCACGGGTCGTTCAGGGCATGAACTGCACGGCGGCGACGTCGCTCCAGGCGGCCCCGGACGGTGCCGCGGCCGAACGCGTCATGGCCTGGAAGCTGAACGTCAGACCGACCAGCGGCTGCGAGTTCGGTAGATAGACCGTGTGGCGCACGCCGTGCGGGCTCAGGATCTTGTGCGTGCCGATCAGCTCGAGCTGGTTCTCC
The DNA here is from genome assembly GCA_024226735.1 of bacterium. GTDB lineage: Bacteria > Planctomycetota > UBA1135 > UBA1135 > JAAELL01. Next base: position 9,897 of record JAAELL010000307.1, read on the forward strand.
GGAATCCAACGTCGGCCGAAGGGCGTCACGTCCGGCGTCACCATCGGCTCGGTGCGGCCGAGGAAGAAGGCCGTGTACTGGTCCGTTGCGCCCGCCGCGTCGAGGTGCAGCTTGGAGCCGATGCGTGCCTTGTTCGGTGCGAAGAGCGTGCGCAGCTCGTACGCGCCCATGTCCGGCTGCGGATCGGTGTCGAGGTCGCCGTCGGTGTCGAACGGGAAGCCGTCGAGGTCGGTGCCGGCGAGCACTCCCGCGTCGACGCTGGGGGAACCGAACATCAGCCTGTAGTCGCCCGCGTTAGCGTCGCGGAACAGCGGGTCGGCCGAGATCGTTCCGTTCTGGCCCGCGCCGGTCCCGTCGCCGATGTTCGAGCTCTGGATGTTGAGCGTACCGGGGATGAGTCCGATGTCGTCGGCGTTGCCCCAGACGATCGAGTCGAGGATCGAGGTGGTGCTTCCGCCGTTGACCACTCCGACGCCGGAGTTGTTGACGAGCGTCGAGTGCCGGATCGTCGCGGAGCCCCAGACGTAGGAGCTGTTGATGTTCACCGCGTCGCGGCCACCCTCGATCAGGCAGCTCTCCATGGTCAGGTTCGTGTAGTCGGCGTTGATCACATCCCACTGGATGTCGGAGAAGCGGCAGCGCGTGAAGGTCATGGCCGACGGGATGTTCGCCGAGTTGGACTCGTTGACGCCCTCGTCCAGCCGCTCGAAGGTGCAGTCGGTCGCGTGGATGCTGAACGTGTTGGCGCAGTCCCATTGGTTGAGCCAGATCAGGCCGCCACCGTCGTGCACGTGGACGTTCTCGAGCGTGATCGGTCCGCCCCCGGCGATGGCGCCCGAGGATTCGGCGTTCACGAGTCTTCCGCTCAGCGAGACGTCCAGGTTGCGCAGGACGACGCTCGTCGCGAAGTCGCCCCAGGTCGTGTAGACGCCGAGCCCGTGCGTACCCCGCAGGCGCAGGGTGTTGAGCTCGACCGTATCCCAGATCGTTCCGGGCTGGAGATAGAAGGCGTTCAGGTTGCCGTGCGAGGTCACGATCGCATCGCCCGTGCCCTGAATCGTCTGGCCCGGACGCAGCTCGATCGGAAACTGCTCGCCATTGGCCGCGTCGTAGTTGCCCGAAGCCACGTAGATCGTCTGGTCGCCGGTCGGGACCTGGGCGAGCGCGTGCGTCAGAGTGCGCCAAGGATCGCCCAGTCCACCGTTCGCGCCGTCGCTGCCGTTGATCGCATCGACGTAGAAGTCATCCGCGACCGAGGCGGGTGCCAAGAGTCCCGCCAGGATCAGAGTGGAAATGTGACGCTGCATCGTTCTCTCCGTTCTTTTTCTCGTAGGGCGAAGCCATCGCTCATCCGTGGCTTGCCGTTTCCAACGAAAACGTGGCGCTAATGCACGGAATCAGCCGCAAAAACAGGAACGGGAAGTGGCGGTCCGACCTGACGGCCCCCCAAAGAAAATGCGCGGCGACCCCGGGAAAAGGCCGCCGCGCGGATCCGAACGCCGGGAGAGGCGTTCAGTCGTCGTCGCGAATCGTGACCCTGAACTCGACGTCCTCGCCGAGTGCGGCGCCATCGCTGCTCACCAGGCGTACGATTGCAATTTCGTCGGCCTCGACTCCCGTGTCCTGGAAGAAGAGGACAGGCAGCTCGACCCCGGTCGCGCCCGCCGGGATCAGCACTTCGCGGTTCGAGCCGACGCGCCAGTCGACACCTTCGGTCGCGGTGCCGTCGACTTCGAAGCGGAACGTGATGTCCTCGTGGTGCGCGCGGCTGAGGACGACGCCGAGCTCGACCGTGCGCGCGTACTCGTCCAGCGCGAAGCACGGCGCGCTCAGGTTGAGCTCGGGCCGCGGGTCCGCCGTGAACATGACGGCGACCGCATCCGAGAGGTTGGAGCTGCCCGCAACGGGAGCGTCGCGGTAGAGGAACTGGATGTAACGCGTCTCGCCGAAGGCGATCGCAGCACCCGGCCCGAGATCGACGAGGTCCGGCGCGTGGTGCACCGTGCCCGCCGGTGACGTGCGCAGCATGTCGGAGATGCGCACGAGCCCGCCGCCGAGGCAGAGGTTGCCGCGTCCACCGAGGAACTGGAGCACGAGGCCCTGGTTCTCGGCCATCAGGAACATGCCACCGACCCGTGCCGGCGCTTGCGCGACGTTCAGCTCGAGCGTCCCAACGCCCACGGACGGCTCGCCGCCCAGCGTCAGTGTCGCGCCAGCGCCCGTCGAATTGTTGCTGCCCGTGCAGACCGTGGCGCTCGACTGGCTGTCGGGGATGCCGTTGCCGTCGAAGTCGGTCTCGGCGCCCGTGGCGATCTCGAAGACGTCCGGAACCCCGTCCGCGTCGACGTCGTTCGAGACGATCTCGACGATCACGTACTTGGCCTCCAATGCATCGCCGTCGCGCCACATGCCGTGTGGCCGCTCTAGGAACGCGGCGTTCTCGAGCACCCCGCCATCGGGGTCACCTGGCGCCCAGTTGGTCCACGTCGCCGAGCCGCCGGCGGTCCAGGACCAGTTGCCTTCACTGCCGGCGTCGCTGTAGCCGATCCAGCAATCGACGTTGCCTTGCACGTTGTCGCGCACGAACACGTGCATTGCCGCGTTGTGCAGGGCCGCGAGGTTGCCGCCCCAGCTCTCGGCGCGCGCCTGGGCGAGCGACCAGCTCAAGGGACCGATGCGGCGGAACCAATGGCCGTCGGACGGACGCTGCGTCCAAGGCTCGGTGCGGTAGTACGCGAGGAGTCCACCGGCACCGTCGCCGGTCACGACGTCCTGCGCGCCGTCGCCGTTGAAGTCGGCGATCGCCGCCATGCCGTTCGCGCCCGGCAGATCCTGCGCGTGCGTCCAGCTGTGGTTGCCGGTGTTCATCCAGATCTCGCGCGAGTCGATCACGAAATCGATCTTGCCGTCACCGTTGAAGTCCGAGGGCTGAAACGCATTGCCGCCCGTCGGGAGGTTGAACTCCCACGCAGACGTGAAGTGGCAGCCCCAGATGGTCGTCGACGTGGTGCTGAACGCCCAGTCGTCGAGGCCGTTGTTGTCGAAGTCGCCCACGAGGGCGGACGTCGGGTTGTTGAAGCTGTACGAGACCGACGCTTGGAAGCCACCTTGGCCGTCACCGTAGACCTTCTGCCCTGAACCCGTTCCGGACATATTCCGAGTCAGCATCACGTCGAGGTCACCGTCGTGGTCGAGGTCACCCATCGTGAAATCGTTCATGTTCGACGCCGTGATCGTGCCCGCCGGCGTGAACGAGCCCGCGCCGTCGCCGAGGTGCACGTCGACTCCGGAGTGGCGCATCACGATCGCGTCGAGAACGGCGTCGTGGTTCATGTCCTCGAGCTGCAGCCTGCGCGGCCCGTCGTTCGCCGGCAGGACACTCGTGACTCGGTAGCTGCCGTCGATGCCGCGCAGAAACACGGACATCGTGTCGTCCGAGCGGTTCGTCACGACGATGTCGGGCAGGCAGTCGTTGTTGACATCGCCGACCGCGATGCCGCTCGGCCACGAACCGGTGGCGAGCACGGTTCCGGGCTCGAAGCCGCCCGGCGTGGCGTAGAAGATCCAGAGCTCGTTCCGCGCACCGTCGACCGCGAGGAGATCCGAGATCCCATCGAGATCGAGATCAGCGGCAATCGGAACGGCGGCGTCACCTCCTAACGAGATGGGAACCGGTGGCGCGAAAGTCACCGATTGACCGAAAGCGGGAGCGGCGAGAGCTCCGAGGAGCGCGACGAATCGTGCGGACCGCAACATGCGTCATCCTTCCTGCTTAGGGGAAGCTGGGGGAGTATGTCTCCACTTGCAAATTGCCGCCGAGCGTCGAACCGAGGCCCGAAATCCCGAAATCCGCATTCAACCCCATTGCGCCGATCGATATGCCCCACAAGAGTGAATCACACCACCAGCGACAGTGATCGACGCGCGGTTTCGCTCGATCGCGCAAAAGGCCCCGCCGCAAGTCCGTGTCTGTGGGGGACTTCAGCGGGGCTGGGTGAGGTGGGGAGCGTTCGCCCCCGCGGCGTCAGCGCTCTTCGACGGCTTCGTCGCCCGTCGTACTTTCTTGCAGCGCGAGCGTCATGAGAGCGGTCGCGTAGACGCGGCCACCGGCGAAGCCCCAGGGGCCGACGGGTGACCAGGAACCCCGTTCGTCCCCGCGGTTCTGGTGTCGGAGGACTGCCTGGTGCAGTGCGTGCTGCCACAGCTCCCAGTGCTTCCCGCCCATCTGGCGCATCGCGAGCGAGCCGTAGTAGACGTAGTACATGTCGACCGGCTCGCCGCGCCGCCACTCCGGCAGCTTGCGCAGGAGCAGCTCGGCATGGCGCATGATGACCGGGCGCTCGGTGACGCTCTCTCCGAGCATCAGTCTGCAGTACAGACCGATCGCCGTCATCGCCTCGCCGATCTTGGTCGGCACGCGATCGTTCACGCCCGTGACGCGCGAGCTCGTCGAGCCGATCGAGTCGTAGCCGACCCGGCCCGTCGCGGGATCGGTGACGGCGTCGATCCAGTTGCTCGCTCCCTCGAATGCAGCCTCGTCGACGCGCAGGCCGATGCGTTTCGCGGAGGCGAGCGCGCGCACCATCCAACCGGTGACGGAGGTGTCGTTGCCGCGCGTGGGAGGGTAGGCGTATCGCCACGCTCCGTAGGGATTGCGAGCACGCAGGATGTAGTCGACCGCGCTCTGGCTCACGGCGCGCAACCGCTCGTCTTGCGGCCGCGTGGCAGAGGCCTCACTCAGCGCCAGCGTCGCGATCGCGTGGTCGTAGTGGAACGTGTGTCCGACCATGCGCCCGATCCGACCGGTCTCCTTGTCCTGTTGTGTCCCGAGCCAGGTCAAGGCGCGCGTCACCGAACCGCTCTTGACCTCGGCGGACGCTCCGTCGTCCCCGAGCAGCGCCAGCACGGCGAGGCCGGTTGCGCCGATGTCGTTGTTCGGGGCCGGGCTCTTCCACTTCGAGTCACCGGAGTCCCACGAACCGTTGTCCTTCTGTGCACCGAGCAGCCAGCGCACACCCGCGCGCGCGGCCGCGGCGGGCGGCAACGGCGGAACGTGCGAGAAATCGTCGGCCTCCGCGCGCAGCGGTCGCGCGGCGATTTCGATCGGCGGGTCGGGGACGACGGTCCAGTAGGCTTCGAGGCACAATGCCATGAGAGCCGTCGAGTAGACGCGACCGCCGATGACACCCCACGGTCCGATCGGGTCCCAGCTTCCACGCGACGCACCGTCCGTGCGCTGCGTGGGCAGCAGGGTTTGGCGCATGCTCGCCTCCCAGGCCTCCCACCAGTCGCCGTCGAGCGCGCGCATGCCGAGCGTGCCGAAGTACCAGTGGTACATGTCGCAGCCCAGCCCCGAGGGATCCCACTCCGGCATCACGCGCAGGAGCCGGAGTGCGTGCTTCTCCATGATCGGTGACGTTTGCAGACGCTGTCCCAACGTCCACCGCGCGAAGAGTCCGACGGCCGTCATGGCCTCGGCGTGCTCCGTCGGGTGCTGATCGTTCAGGCCGCGGATGCGCGAGCTCTTGCTGCCGTGCGAGTTGTAGCCGACCCGTCCCTCGACGTCGGTCACCTCATCGATCCAATCCAGCGCGTCCGCGAATGCTCTCTCGTCCACCTCGACGCCTGCCTTCTGGGCGGTCTTCAACGCGAGGATCATCCAGCCCGTGACCGAGGTGTCGTTGTCGCCGATCGGCGGCACGTCGTAGCGCCACGCGCCGTAGGGGTTGCGCGCGCTCTCGATGAACTCAACGGCGGCTTGCGCCGCGTCCCGGAGCTCGTCGTCACGCGTAAGGCGCAACGCCTCGGACAGTGCGTAAGTCGCGATGCCGTGGTTGTAGAGGAACGTGTGTCCGGCGCGCTCGCCGAACGCGCCCGTGTCGTCCGCTTGGATCGAGCGTAGGTGGCGCAGGCCTTGAGCGACGACCTGCTTGTACGGCCCGACCTCGTGTGTGTTGCCAGCGCCGAGGAAGGCGAGCAGGGCGAGGCCCGAGAGCCCGGTCCCGTTCAGCATCACGGACCCGCCGTCACGATCTGGCGCCGGCCAAGAACCGTCCGTGCTTTGCGCCGTCGCGAGCCAGTGCAGCGCCTGGTCCAGGGCCGCGCGGGTCGACTCGGTCGGCGTACCGCCGTCCTCGTCCTGTTCCGAGCGTTTGTGACGGTCGGGGTCGAAGCGTCCGGCGTACAGGCCCTCGGTCGGCCTGCGCGATCCCGCTTGAGCCGCGAGGGCGGCGGGCGTCGCGACGAGGAGAGTAAGAGCGCACGACGCGCCGGCGAGTGCGAGTTGACGCATGACGTCCTCCGAGTGGGGGATGATTGGGTTGATCCCCCGCCAACGCACCGCTGGGTCGATCGGTTCAGATTGGAAAGCGGTTTTTGTTCCCGGTGTGGAAATGCGCGCTACCGGCACGAGCACGGCGCGCGCTAGCTGGATCACTCCGTCAGTTCATGGCGCACGCTCTCGAGCGTGCCGAAGCCGTCGAAGACCAGCGTCGTGACGACCGGAGCGACGTCGCCCTCGGCCTTGACGACGACCGCGGTGAAGGAGACCAGGGTGCTCTGTCCCTCGTACGTGAGGTCGAGCAGCTCCCAGCTCGACTGCAGCGGCGGCAGACCGAGATGGTCCGCGTTGGCCTCGAGGACGAGTCGAGCGTAGCGGACAAGGTCATCGCGGCTGATCTCTTGGCCGGGGACGCCGAGCGTCACGGGGCCCAAGGCGCCGATGCCGCGCAGGTCGGTCAGCTCGAGGCCCGTCGCCGTCGACTGGAACGAGGTGATGCGCGGATGCGACGTGCCGGTGAACAGCCGCGGGCTGGCCGTGGCGCGGACGGGAGACCACGGCGCCAGCGATTGGACCGCGACGCGTGTGGCGGACTCGATCGCGCTCGTGATGCCGGCGCTCTCGTACGTGTCGCCTCCTCCACCGGCGGTCCCGTGGCTGTGGTGGTGATCGTCGTCGTCGTGATGACCGTCGTCGTGGTGGCTGTGTCCACAACCACTCACGTGGCAGGACGATCCGCCCAGGACCGCGACGACGGACGTCGCGAGTAGCAGATAGCAGAGGACGCGCAGAGCGCGGCTCGCTTGAAGGAAAGTTCCTGATCGCATGGAAGTGACACTAAGGGCCCGTCCGAGAATAAGTGTCAGGTACCTGTCTGCATCACACCACTAGCTTTCTTCGCCTACGGACCATGACTACCGCTCGCGGTCGGCCTCGAGCTCTTGCAACAGCTCCTGGGTGACCGGATTGTCAGGCGCGATCTTCGAAAGCTGACCAGCGTGCCGCTGCGCTGCTTCGAGCTGCCCAGCGTCGCGGCAGTACGTCACGAGGGCGACGAGCACCTCGCGGTCCGCGGGGTGACGTGCGGAGACGCTCTCGAGCTCCGCGATCGCTTCGCCGACGAGGCCGCGGTCGTGCAGCGACACCGCGTTGACGTATCCGAAGCGAGCGATCTCGGGCGCCCAGCGTGAGGCCTTGGCGAACTCCTCACCGGCTTCTTCCCGTGCGCCGCGGCGCACGAGCGCCAGTCCGAGTGCGTGACGCGCGTACGCGTCCTCGGGAGCGATCGCAACTGCTTCGCGCAGGGTGCGTTCCGCGTCGCCTTCGCGACCGGCGCCGCGGTACAAGTCGGCCAGGTTGAGAAGGGTCTGCAGGTGCTGCGGATCGATCTCGAGGGCGGTGCGGTAGGCGGCCTCCGATTCGGCGAACCGTTCGCGCTCGGCAGCGAGGTTGCCGAGGTTGAGGTGTGCCTCCGGGCGCTCGGCGTTGGCGAGCTGGGCTGCTCGGTACTCGTCGAACCGCTCGTCGATCAGCTTGCGCCCGCGCTCGTCCAGGCCCTGCTGGGGCAGGTCCGCGACCACGGACGCGGCTTCCACGCGCACGCTCAGCAGCGGGTCGTTCAAGAGCGGGAGCGCGAGCTGCAGGCGCTGCTGCTGCGGTACGACGGCGAGTAGACGCAGCGCAGCCGCGCGCACGATTCCGTCGGCGTCGCGCAGCCCGGCACCGACGGCCGGCAGGCTCGCTACATCGAGCCGCTCCTGCAAGAGATCGAGCGCCGTGGCGCGCACGATGCCCGGGCGGTCCACGTCCAGGGCCAGCGCCGCGAGCGCGCGCGTCGCGCTCGGCTCCCCCGCGCGCGCCGCCGCGAAGACCTCTCCGTAATGGAGCGCCCGATCCGTACTCGGTCCGTACCACGCTTCGACCGCATCGGCCGCCCACTGGGCGTCCTGGTCGGTGTGGCACAGATTGCAAGCATTCGGCGTACCGAGTCGCACCGAAAGATCGGGTCGGGGAACGCGCAGGCTATGGTCGCGGCGCGGGTCGACGACCATATACGTGCGCTCGGGCATGTGGCACTCGACGCACTGGGCGCCCGCCGAGCCGGGGGCGTGGTGGTGGTGTTCGGGGGAGTCGTACTTGGGCTCGTAGTGGCACTGCGAGCAGAGGCTGTTGCCCTTGAAGCGCAGCTTCAGCGAGTGCGGATCGTGGCAGTCGCCGCAAGTGACACCCTTCTGGTGCATGCGGCTCTGCAGGAAGGAGCCGTAGACGTAGACCTCCTCGAGGATCTGCCCGTCGGCGTGGTACAGGCCCTCGTCGAGCAGCGCGAGGCGGTGCGCGTCGTGGAAGGGGCGCTGCTGTGCGTCCGGTGCGAGCGGCGTGCGCCGGGCGTGACACGGCGCACACGCGTCGAGCTCCGTCCGCGACGTGCGCGGCGGCGTGCGTTCCGAGTTGCCCGTCTCGACGTCGATCACCCAGCGGCCGCCGTCGGCGTCCTTCAGGCGCCGCGTCAGTCCGAGGGTGGCGTCTTCCTCATCTCCTTCGGCCCAGGCGACGTGCAGGGAGCCGGGGCCATGACATGCCTCGCACGAAACGTCGAGATCGCTCCAGGTCGTCGCGTACGCGTGGGCGGACACGTCGTAGTTGCGGACGAGGTTCGTCGAGTGGCACTCGGCGCACATGTAGTTCCAGGTCTGGTTCGGTCCGGTCCAGTGCAGGACGTCGCCCGCGGGCAGCGGCTCGTTCGGATAGACGTGGAACCAGCGCTGGCCGCCCGCCTCTCGCTCGCGGGTGTCCCACGCGAGGGGCAGGGTCTGCATCCGCCCGCCAGGGAACTCGACGAGGTATTGCTGCAGGGGCGAGACGCCGAAGACGTAGGCGATCTCGTAGTCGGTCAGGGCGCCGTCCGGCCCGTCGGTCCGCACCACGAAGGCATCCCCCTTGCGCACGAAGGTCGAGGTGACGTCGAAGTGAGTGTAGGTCGCGTTCGCGAAGTCGCCCAGGACCGTAGCCTCGGTCGCCGGCTGCATCGCGAGGTCGTGGTGCGAATCCGTCCAAAGCTCGGCCTGGTCGGCGTGGCAACCGATGCAGGCGTCGCGACCGGTGTAGACGGATCGCGGAGCAGTGCTCGGACCGGTCGGGCGGTCGTCGGAGCACGCGTAGATGGTCAGCGCGGAGGCGAGGGTGACGAGCGCGGCGCGCGCCCACCATGCGGAAGAGGCCATTGGACGCGTATCATACGAGCACGGCGCCCCTCCGATTCGTTCGCCCCCGTCCGATTCGTTAGCCTTGGCGCAGATTCGTGTCCCGTTGCGGCCCTAGTATTCTTCCCATTGCAACGATCCGCCTTCAGCGTCCAACTCTGTTCGGGCCTTCTCGTGTCCGTGGCACTCGCGACCTCGAGCTGCTCGACGACCGACGTTCGCACGTCCGGGATCCTCGGCGACTACTCGGGTTTCGAGCGTCGCGACGACAACACCCTCGTGCAGGTCCTCGCCAGCGGCACGGACCTGGCCAGCTACCGGCGGGTGATGCTGGAGGAAGTCGTCGTCTACCTCGACCCGGAATCGAGCGGCCGCGTCTTGATGCCGAGCGACCAGTACGCGGTCGCGACGCGCCTGCGGGCCGCGATGTTCACCGAGCTCCAGAATCACTTCGACCTGGTGCAGGATCCGACCGTGCGATCGGCCGACCTCCTGCGGGTTCGAGTCGCGCTGACCGACATCGTCCCCGGCGAAGACGGAGAGCTCGGGGAAGCGACCGCGGAGCTGGAAGTGATCGACTCCCAGACCGGCGAGCGCATCGCCGCCGCGGTCTCGCGCCGCGTCGCGAGTCGCACGAACGCTACGCGTGACGAGCGGTTGGCCGAGGCGGAGCGCATGTTCGCGGACTGGGCGGCCGCGCTGCGCGGCTGGCTCGTCGACGTGACCGGGGCCTGATCCACGCGCCTCTAGCAGCCCGTTGAAAAAGTCATTCGGCGCCATGACGACATCCTCCACGCCCGGTCGGCACCTGAAAGCCTCCCCGAATCCACGAATTCGCCTACGTTTCCAGGCGCCAACCGGACGCGGATGCTGTCGCCCTGG
>JAAELL010000308.1 GCA_024226735.1 bacterium
GCGCAGTGCTTCGGGCCGGCGTCTGGTCGAGGGCGACAAGGTCGAGTCGGGGCAGACCATCGCAGAGATCACAGGTGAAGAAGTCCGCATCGCCGCCGGCACGGAGGCCAGCTTTCAGCGCTACGAAACCTCGCGTCGCGACTACGAGTCGAAGAAGCGACTGTTTGAAGACGGCCTGCTCAGCGAGCAGGAGTTTCGCATCGTCGAGGCGGATCTGGCCAACACCAAGCTCGATCTCGAGCGCAGCCGGCTGACCGAGACGCGTTCCAGTCTGATCACACCGCTGTCGGGCGTGATCCTCACGCTTTCGCGGGACGAGCAGAGACAGCCGCTTGCCGACGGCCAGCTCGTCACCGCGGGATTCGAAGTCGCCACGATTGCTCCGCTGGGCACGCTGATCGCCGACGTCGACCTGATCGGCCCGGACGTCGCGCGGGTCCGCGCGGGTCTTTCGACGCGAGTGCGGCACCACGCCTGGGAAAGCGAGGCCTTCAAAGGCACCGTACTCCGACTGGCGCCGACGCTCGATCCGTTGACCCGCACGTTACGCGCCGAGGTTGCTGTGAAGAATCCCCGGCGGCAGCTGCGTCCGGGCATGTTCGTCGAGGTCACGTTGATCGCCGAGCGACGGGAGGACGTCCCGGTCGTTCCCCGCGAGGCCGTGACGGAACGCGGCGGACGCAAGGTCGTCTTCGTGCTGAAGGGGCAGCGGGTCAGCCGACGCGAAATTTCGCTCGGGCTGGGCGACGACGACATCGTCGAGGTCAAGACGGGGCTCGAAGCCGGCGAGCGGATCGTCGTCCGAGGACTGGAGACCCTGACCGACAACGCGCGCGTTCGCGTCTCCGGAGCCTAGTCCGTGGAGGCGCTAACGCGTCTGGCTACCCGCCGCCCGGTGGCGATGGCCGTCGTCGCCGCGGCGTTGGTGATCCTGGGCTGGACGGCATGGCGCGACCTTCCCCTCGACCTGCTGCCGGATCTTCAGAGTCCGACCATCGTGGTTTCGATCCGTTCCGGCGACCGCCCTCCCGCGGAGATGGAGCGCATCTACGGCGAGCAGCTCGAGCAGCGACTGTTTGCCGTCAGCGGCATCCGCGAGATCAGCCAAGTTGCACGTACCGGA
>JAAELL010000309.1 GCA_024226735.1 bacterium
CCAGGGCGACAGCATCCGCGTCCGGTTGGCGCCTGGAAACGTAGGCGAATTCGTGGATTCGGGGAGGCTTTCAGGTGCCGACCGGGCGTGGAGGATGTCGTCATGGCGCCGAATGACTTTTTCAACGGGCTGCTAGAGGCGACCCGCGAGCCCCGGATGCTCCTCTCCGATCCGCTTCGCCCGGAACAGTGAATGCTTGGGCGGCTTCCCCGACTGGTCCGTCGGCGGCCGGTCGCCCCCGTGCGGATTGCGGAAGTCCCACACGACGCGCCCGTCCCGAGTCACCTCGAACACGCGCCCCTTCGGTCCCTCGCAGATCAGGGTGTTGCCGTTCGCGAGGCGCTGGGCGCCGGAGATGAACGGGCCGAAGAAGTCCTCGGGGGAGGAGTACGACCACGAAGCCGCGACGGGGCCGAATGCCGCGTCCGGCTCGCGCTGGAATCCGCGCTCGGCGTCGAAGGGCAGCGTGAGCTCGAGCACGACCGACATCTCCTCGGGCCGGCGCATGCCGTTGTTGAAGACGAGAATCCGAGGTGGCGAACCCGGCAGCCAGGTCGGGTCGTGCTGGTACCACAGCTGCTTGTCCTTGTTCTTGCCGCGGCCGTAGTTGCGCGGGTTGCCCCAGCGGTAAAGGAGGTCACCGCCTTGCCCGCGCGCCCCGCCGCTGCGGCCGGCCGCCTCGCTCGTGGTCGTGCCGTGGTCGATGACCCACAGCTCGTTCATCTCCGGCGTACTCAGCACGATCAGGTCGAGCTCCGGGTGGTACGCGACGGAGTTGGTGTGGAGCCAGTCGGGATCGGCCTCGCGGCGCTCCTTCGGCTTGGCGTCCTCTTCTTCGTCCTCGTCGCCGCCCGAGTATCCCAGTGCCCTCATCTCGGCCTCGATGCGCGCGAGCTCCTCGAGCTCCTCGCGCGTCATGGCCGGCTGATCGCGGTGGTCGCCGTTGATGTCGATCCGCTCGGGGTGGTCCGGGATCGAGCTGTAGCCGGGCTTCTCGGCGTCGCGGTCCTGGATCAGGTGGTCCCACGAGCTCCACTCCCACACGATCTCACCGCCACGCGGTCGGGTGGGGCGGATTTCCATCACGACGTCGGCCCACAGCCCCTCGTCACCCGTCGCTTCGGGATCGCGTCCGCGCGCGATCGCCTCCTCGCTCGTGTGGTGTTCCCAGGCGATCGCGAGCACATTGCCGTTCGGGAGTGGCTCGATGTCGTGGTGCATCGTGCGCCGATCGTTCGCGAGCTCGAACTCCCAGACGAGGTTGCCGTCCCAGTCGAATTCCTGGACGAGGCCGCCGATTCCGCCCCCGTGGAAGCGCGGATTGTCGTCCTTGCGCGCCACGCGCATGACGTGGCCGTTCTCGAGGAAGTAGAGCCCACCGCCCGGCGCGTGCTCGGTCTTCCACTCGTGAGCGACCTCTCCCTTCGAGTCGATCAAGAGGATCCGGTCGGAGAGCAGCGGCGAGATCAGGGTGTAGCCCGGCGTCGCGTGCTCGGTGCTGAGCGTGAGCCCACGGTGGGGGGCCTCGTCGACGGGTGTCGGCGGCTTTCCGATCGGAAGGTCTTGGGCGGCGAGGGGGACGAGGGCGACGACGAGCGCGATGGACATCGACGCAGTGTAACGAGGCCGCCGCGGCCCTCTCGGACCGCGGCGGCCTTCCCGCAGAACGGGGTGGTGTACGGGTATGGCGCCGCGCGAACCGCCTCGAACGCGCGGCGCCGGAGGTCCACCAAAACCGACCTCGATGGATGAGAATGCAATGACCGTGCCGCGCTCGGGCGGGGTCTGCGCGGGCCCGGTACCGCCCGAATGGGCAATCCGCTCCCCAAATGGGGAAGTCAGGCGGGCTGCTTCAGGCCGTGCTTCTCGAGTCGGTAGAGGAACGCCTTGTAGGGCATTCCGAGCAGCTTCGCCGCGCGCGTTCGGTTGCCGCGGGCGAGCTCGAGCGCCTGGCGCAGGAGGTCTCGCTCATGCTCGTCCCAGCTCATGCCCGCCGGGTCGAGGCGGTATCGGCCGGCGCCGGTGGGGGCCTGGTCGAAGCCTGTGGGCAGGTCCTCGACGTCGACCGGCCGGGCCTCCTCGGCCAGCAGCACGAGGCGCTCGATCACGTTCGCGAGCTCGCGCACGTTGCCGGGCCACGGGTGATCGAGCAAGCGCCGCGTGACGGCGCTCGAGAAGCGCGGGCGGGGGCGGTCGTGCCGGCGCGTCGCGCTGCGCACGAAGTGTTCGATCAGGATCGGCACGTCCTCGCGCCGGTCGCGCAGGGCGGGGACGTGCATAGGCACCACGTTGAGGCGGTAGTACAAGTCCTCGCGGAACGCGCCGGCGGCGACCTCCTCCTCGAGATCGCGGTTCGTCGCCGCGACGATGCGTACGTCGACGGGGACCTCGTCGACGCCGCCGACGGGGGTCACGCAGCGCTCCTGCAGCGCGCGCAGGAGCTTGGGCTGCAACGCCACCGGCAGCTCGCCGACCTCGTCGAGGAACAGCGTGCCGGTGTGCGCGGATTCGAACCGTCCGGTCCGGTCGCGGTCGGCACCCGAGTAGGCGCCGCGCACCGCTCCGAAGAACTCCGACTCGATCAAGCCCTCGGGGATCGCCGCGCAGTTGACGGCGACGAACGGCGCATCGCGGCGGGGCGAGAGTGAGTGCAGCGCGCGCGCCGCGAGCTCCTTGCCCGTCCCCGACTCGCCGCGGATGAGGACCGTCGCGTCGGTGCCCGCGACCTTGTCCATCTCGCGGTACAGCGACTGCATGCGCGGCGCGCGGCCGACGAGGTCGACGAGCCGGTCGCGCTCGCCCAGCTCCTCGACCAGGCGTCGGTTTTCGTCGACGAGCGCCCGCGCGTGCAGGCTGCGTTCGACGGCGAGCAGGAGCGCTTGCCGCTCGAACGGCTTGGTCAGGTAATCGTCCGCGCCGGCGCGCACCGCCTCGACGGCGCGTGCGATCGTGCCATAGGCCGTGACGATGACGAACGCGGTGTCCGGCCAGCGCTCGCGGACACGCTCGAAGAGCCCCATCCCGTCCATGCCCGGCAGCTTCCAATCCGAAAGCACCAGATTCACGGGCGTCGAGCGCAGTCGCGTCAGCGCGTCCTCGGCCGAGCCCGCCTCGCTGACGCGGTAGCCGGCGCCGCGCAGGATTGCGGCGAGCAACACGCGCTGCGCGGTCTCGTCCTCGACGATCAGGATGTCGGCGTCAGCCACGGTTTGCGTCTCCGTTCTCGGTTCTGCGGTTCGAGACGAGCAGCACCGCGCGGGTCCCGTGCGGATCGCGCTCGTGCAGGCTGAGCGCCCCGCTGTAGCGGCTCGTAGCGATGCGATGGGCGAGATAGAGGCCCATTCCGGCCCCATGTTCCTTCGTCGTGGTGTGCGGGGTGAACAGCCGGTCGCGGACCATTTCGGACACTCCGTCCCCCGCGTCCTCGACCTCGACGCACACGCCGTCCGCGACGTGCGAGAGGCGGCAGACGACCTCGCCGTCGGTCGGGCTCGCCTCGACGGCGTTGACCATGAGTACGTGCAGCACCGCGCGCAGCTCGGGTCCAACCGCGCGTACCTTCAGCTCCGGCGACGGGGCGTTGACCTCGACTCGCACGCCGACTCGACGCGAGGTGTCCTGCAGGAGCTCGAGTGCGACGTCGCGCGCGATCTCATCGACCGCGACACGCTCGACCTTCTCGCCGCCGCCGCTCGACAGCGACAGGAACGTGCGCAGCGTTCGGTCGATGCGCCGGATCTGCGCACGCGCGTTCGTGGCGAGCTCGTCGTTCGCCTGGGCACCGCCGGCGGTCAACTCCTCGACGGTCAAGCCCAGCACGTTGAGCGGGTTGCGCAGGCTGTGCGCCAGGCCCCGCGCGACCTCGCCGAGCTCGGTCAGATGCTCGCGCCGGCGCAGACCCTCGGCCTCCGCAGCCAGGACCGCGAGTCGCGACGACATTGAGTTGAACGCGGCGATCGTCTCGTGCACCTCGGGGTCGGAGCCGACCGGGGCCTGGGTGCCGAGCGCGCCGGCTTCGACCTCGCGCGCGGCGCCGGCCAAGCCGCGTAGCGGGACCCAGGCGCGGTGCGCCGCGTAGCCGGCGACGAGGAGGGCGAGCATCAGGATCGCCGCCGATCCGAGCACGAGCCGCGAGCGGAAGCGGTCGACGGCGGACTCGAAGCCCTCCTCGGGGATCGGCACGCGCGCGAGTGGCGCCGGGGTCGTCGCGCGCTCCAGTTCCTGCTCCTCCTTCCCCAACGCCTCGGGCCCCAACGCCTCGGGGATCGCGAACGCGAAGATGTCCTCGATGTGCCCGAACTCGATGTCGCGCATCACCCCCGACAAGCCCGAGCCATCGTCGACCAGGATCCGGATCGTGCCCTTCGAGTCGCCGTGAATCTGGGCTCGTTGGTCGATCACCAGCGGCGCGTGCGCCTCCGTCTCGACTTCGACGTTGTGCCACGCGCCCGCGCCCGACACTTCGCCCGTCGCCATGAAGCGGAACTCCAGGTGGCGGCCGGTGTGCAGCTCCGAGTGGCGTTCGATGTCGCCGTGCCGGAGCACCTTCTTCTGAACGCGGATGTGTTCGGTGATCGGCGGCGGGTCGGGCCTCGTTCCGAACGACCACAGCCCGGGCTCGGCGGGGGTGAACAACGTCGCGACCGCCGAGCCGACGTCGAGCGCCACCTGGCCGACCTCGGTCTCGAGGTCGCGGGTCAGCGAGTGCACCAGCCACCATTCGGCCCCGGCCAGGGCGGCGATCAGGCCGCCGAAGAACAGGAAGAGTCGGGAGCGCAGGGTCATGGTCGGTCGTACGGGCCAGCGGGGCGTCTGCTAGAGGGGGGACGCGGTTTCCCTGGCAACAACCGTACCAGCTGGGTGAGCGACCGCCGCGCCCTACTCGATCCGGACCGGGTGGGTCGTGCGCAGGCCGGCCCGAAGCGAGACCGGAAAGCGCGCGAGCTGCTTCGGCTCCGCTTCCTGGGTGCGCACGATCGCTTCGGCCTCTCCGGCTCGCAGCTTGTCGCAGATGGCCGTGCCGTCCTGGACGGGAAGGACCCGGGCGGTCCGCTCGCCGTCGCTGAACGAGAGCTCGAGCTCGACCCGCACGGGCAGCGGGGCACCGGCGACGGGGACGAAGCGTAGGGCGAGGCTCGCCCCGGCCAGGGGAATCAGGCGCACTTCGAGGTGCACGTCACGGGTGGGAAAGGGCGTCGTCGTCGGGCGCGTCACCGGCTCGTACCCGAGGTGAGTCACCGCGACCTGCCCCTCGACCGACGAGAGGACGACGAAAGACGCGCGACCCTTGGAGTCGGTGGTCCCTTCGAAGGCGCCGGAGTCGAGGTGCAGCGCGACCTTGGCGCCCGTGCACGGCCCCTTCTCGTCGTAGACCCGATACACGACCCGCGCGACCCCCGGCACGAGTCGCATCTCGCCTTCGCCGCGAGTCAAGAGGTGACCGGGGAACGGGTTGCCCGGCGGAAAGTTCTTGGTCTCGACGAGGTTGACGCGGTAGTCGGTCACCGCGAGCCCATCGAGCACGAAGCGGTTCTGCGTCCCGACTTCCGCTTCGATCTTGCGCAGCTCGTAGCCGCCGTCGTTGCTCCAGGTCACGTTGTGCCAGTCGAGCAGTTTCCTGAACTCGAACGGTTGCGCGTGCTCGAGCTGCACGAACCAGTCGGGCTCGCACACGAGCGTGCTGCCTTGCGCGTCGATGCGCGGCGGTAGCTCGACGCGGCCGGGTACTTTCCTGCGCGAGCCGATCCGCAGGGGCTCGAGCTGCACCGTGCCCTTCTTCTTCACGCGCACATCGACCCAAATCGGCTGACCGATCTCGGCGACCGCGAGGACCGTGTACGCGGCGTCGAAGGGGACGCGCAGCTGAAACTCTCCGCTGCGCGCGGCCTCGCGCTCCTCGACGACTTTGGGCACCTTGCGCCGGACGTTCGCCGGCAGGACCAGCGCCACGTGGACCTCGCCGAGCCCGTGCACTCGTCCGCGCAACATCGCGTACGGAGGCTCGAGCCGCACCGTGACGCGCGCAGAGTAGGCGTTCGCGACGCGGTCGGCGGCGAAGACGCGGCGCGAGGCTTGGATCGAACCCTCGTTGGGCATGAAGTCGGGGTGGTCGGCGACGACGACCAGGTCCGTCGGTCGCCGCAGCGTCTCGGCCTTGTCGAGGAGGGCCGTGACGTCGAGCTCGAAATGCCCGTCCGGAGTCGTCGTGCCCTGGACCTCGGTCCTCGGCCTGGAGCGCAGCCGCGCACGCACGATGGTCTCGCCGCCGTCGATCGCGTCGGGGCCCTGGACGAGACCGCGCAAGAGATAGGGGCGGGGGTCCTCGGAGGGCGGCTCCGACTCGGACGCGGGCGTCGCGGCACGGACGTCCTTGGAACGTACGGGAGCGAGCTCGGTGCGGGCGACGGGCTCGTTCGTTCCGTCGGTCGTGGGCGGCTCGGCTCTCGTCGCGTCGCCATCGGCGCCGCGCGCCCCAGGCGCGTCGGGTGCGATCGCGGTGGGCACTTCGCTCGACGTGGTCGCGCGGGTGTTCGGCGCCGGGCCGACGGCCTCCGCCCAGTCCCCTCCGCCCTGGGCGTAGTAGGACAGCATGGCCAGTGCGGCGACGAGCGCGGCCAGCGCGAGCCAGCGTCCGGTGTTCATCATGACCGATTCCGCCAACGCGGCCCGCGGTCACTCGGGCGCGTACAGCAGGAACGCGTCGGCGACGCGCTCGGCGAGTAGGAGGTTCCCGGCACGGTTGAAGTGACAGGCATCGTAGTACAGGGATTCGGACACGTCGCGGAACACCCGCGAGGCGTCCTCGAAGGCGACCCCGGAGGCCCGCAGGGTGTCGCCGGCCTCGCGCAGGAGTGGGTAGCCGTCGCGCGCGCCGCGCCTCCAGGAGTCACGGACGTTCGAGCAGTCGATCTCTTCCTGGCTCAGCGACTTCGAGCCCTCGTCGTGCAGGGTCGGCTGCAGGACGTGGAGGTAGAACACGTCGCGCGCCGAGCAGATCGCGTGCAGCGAGCGGCTCGACTCGGTCCAGTTCGTGACGATCGCGCCGAGCCCGTCGCGTTCGCCCGCGCCGGACGGCCCGCGCAGCGTC
The DNA here is from genome assembly GCA_024226735.1 of bacterium. Classification (GTDB taxonomy): domain Bacteria; phylum Planctomycetota; class UBA1135; order UBA1135; genus JAAELL01. The sequence continues at coordinate 7,088 of JAAELL010000309.1, forward strand.
GCGCTCGTGGCGAGGGCGAGCAGCGTCTCCTTGTAGGCGGTCTCGAGCTTGCCGGTGCGCCAGGTCCAGTGCGCCATCAGGCGCGTCGACCACCAACCGACCGCCGCGCTGTGGTGCAGCCGCAGCCCCAGCACCGTGCCCGCGAACCGCCGCGTCCGCCGGATGTGCGCGTTGAGCGCGTCACGCGCGTCCGCGAGCTCCGGCGCCGCGGAGTCAGCGAGGACGAGCGCGCCCCACTGCGTCAAGTCGGGGTAGGTCGGGTCCGATCCGTTCGTCGCGTTCATGCTCCCGATCGCGACCTCGTTGAATCCGTCGATGTTGATGACGGCGTCGGGCCGGACGCCGAGGCTGAACAGGTGCGTGACGAGCGTCACCTGCTGGGGTTGCTTGTACGCGGCGCGCGCGTAGTTGTGGACGACGATCTTGCGGCCGCCGAAGCGCGGATCGGCCGCGAGGTGCGTCGTGAGCGGCTCCACCCCGGAGCCGGGGTTGCCGAAGATGCCGGCGACCGAGCCGCCGACGATCCAGATCAGATAGCTGTCCGGGGGGAGTGCGCGCGTGGCGCGCACGCGTTCCTCGAGCTCCTGCGCGCCGCGCACCGTTTGCCAGCCCGTGAACGGGTGGGGGAGGCGCCCGGTCGTGCCCGGATCGACCTCGGCGTCCTCGTTCTCGAGCTGGGCGCGCTCGAGGAAGGTCTCGCCACTGAACGCACGCAAGCGGCGACGCAGCTCGGACTCGGCGGCGGACGAGTCGTACGCGTCGCCGCGGCTCGCCAGCCACACGCGGAACCCGATCTCGACCACGCCCAGCGCACCGAGCACGAGCCCCGCGCGCAGAATCCACTTCGAGAAGCGTCGTCTCGGGCGCTTCGCGGCGACCATGCCTCGATTGTCCCGTCTCGCCGAGCCGGGAACAAGCACAACGCGGGGGACCCGACACGGCGCTTCCCCAGCTCGCGCGAGCCGACTGCCCTATCCTGGATCCATGCAGGGACTCACCGTGCTGCGATCCTCGCGTTCTCCTGTGCTCCCGTGCTGGCACGTACCCAGGTAGCGGACGCCGCGGAGCGCAAGCGCGACGCGGCCATCGCGACCGGCGTGCGCATTCTGTTGGAGCGTCAGGAGACAGTACGCCGAGTCCGAAGCGGTGCGCGACGCGGTTCGTGCTCGACATGCTGCGCACCGAGCGCATGTCGGCTGGCTTCAGCGGCGGCTACGACGTTCGCGGCTGGGGCCACACGTACGCCCTGCACTTCCTCCTGCGCCTGCGTGCGGCCGAGCGTGTGCCTCTCGGGATGCGGCGTGAGGTCGACGAGAGTGTGAGCTGGCTCGTGGGAGTGCTCGCCGAGACCGAGATCGTCGGGACCGGGGGATGGAACGACCGCGTCTTCGAGCGCAGCGAGAGCTTCGGCACGGCGCTGGCGATCCTCTCGCTCATGCGGCCCGGAATGCCGTGCCCCGCGGACTGGTGAGCCGTGGAGAGCCCACCTGTCCCGTGTTTGCGCACCGGCAGGGAGAAATCCGGAGAATCTGAAACTCGCCGGAATCGACCGGGGTGAACCAAAGGACGGCTACTTGCTAGTAGGGTTTCGCGCGCCGACCCCCTTCCCCCTTCCCGGTTACCGGGATGCCCCTTCTCGGTAAGAGAAGGTGTCTCCTCCCAAACTCCTCCCAAACTCCTCCCCCGATCCTCCCAAAGATGGGCCAACGAATACTCCTTCGCGCGTTGGCGCTCGCGGCTCTGACCGCTCCGCTTCATGCACAGTTCATTGCTGGCTACACGCTCGACGTCGGCTGGACTCGGGGCGCGGACTACGACGTTGTCGAGTCGCTGCACTTCGCCGACCCGCTCTATTCGGACCTAGCGGTCTTGAGCGACGATGAGCTGCTGCTCGTCTGGCGCCCGCAGCTCTACCCAGACATCTACTCGCTCGGTAGGAACTTCTTGGCGATGACGACGCTGGCGCTCGCGGACGGCACCGACGGGATCGTCGTCATCGACGACGCCGGTCTGGGGCTGATCGTCTACGGCGGAGGGACGCCCTTCTTCCAGCGCGTGGCACTGTCGGGATCCGAATGGACGGGCGTGACGCGCCTGTGGTCGGACGCTCAGCGCATCTTCGGATGGGATCCGACCTCCCGCGCGATTCGCACCTTCAACGTGGAGGAAATCGGTGGCTCCGACGGGCCACTGCTTCCGAGTCCGATTGAGCCCGTCGACTTCGTGACGCTCGACTACGACACCAGCGTGCCCGGCCGCGAGCTCGCGGTGCTCTACTCGCACCTCCTCGCGGTGACCAATCACGACGCGACGACGTTGCTCGCGACCCGCGTGGCCGCTCCGGGCGACCACCTCGCCGCCGCGCCGCGCGAGGCGGGGGCTGGCGACCGCCTCATCTGGGCGACGTCGGCCACGGGGACTCCGCAGCTCGCCACGTGGAACGCGCACTTCGTGGCGGAGACGATCCCGATCGGCGGTACGGGCCTGCAGATGCTCGTGGCCGAGTATTCGATGGAAGGCGGTCTGGACGTGCTGATCGCCATGCCGGACGGGGTCGAGGCCGAGCTGTACTTGTCGAGCGCGAACGACGAGTTCATCGTTCCCTGGCCGAATCGGATCGCCTCGATCGTCACCGCGGGCGATCCCACGGCCCACGTCGCCGTCGCGGCGATCGACATGGACTCGGACGGGGACAACGACTTCGTGTTCTTCCACGATGACGGCGAAGGGCGCTACTGGATGAACCCGGTGCACAACGAAGAGGACGTGCGCACCCGCTTCATCGACGAATCGTCGCTCAGCTACGAGGTCGTGGGGCTCACGGTGCAGCTGTCGATCGAGGTCATGGAGCCCGAGTACGGCACGCCCGACGCCTACCGAATTCGCCACCACGTTCAGAGCGCGCCGGACGGTCCGATGATGCCGTTCGCCGAGGCCGACTACGTCACCTCGACCAGCAACCCGTTGCCGGCGCCGCTGGGATTCAGCTACACCGTCGAGTCTCTGGGCGATCAGGTGGACTGGATCAGCATCAGCGGCGTCATGCTGGACGAGCAGGGCGCCATCACGGACGTTCTGCCGACCCGTCACCTGGCCTTTGGCCGCTCCGACGCGGCGGCGAACCACGTCGAGAACCTTCCGTACCCGGAGACGGTCATCTCGGGCGACCCCGAGAACGGCATCGGCGGAAACAACGGAAGCCGCGTGGGCGGCAACAACGGCGGGGGGGGACCTCCTCCTTGACCGCGCTGACTCAGGACCTGACGCGCTTGTACTGAATCCGCACGAGACCTGGCAGATCTCGTTCGCCGGAGCACCCAGCTCCGATTCCCTTTCCTCTCCCAACTATGAGTCGCTACTTGATCCTGACCTTCTTCTGCCTGGCCGCACTCGCTCCGAGCTCGCGCGGCGAGGAGCCCTTCCCGGGCGTCCACCTCGACCTCGGCTGGTCGAAGAACAACGAGCAGTTCCATTCGATCCAACCGATCGAGTTCAAGGACAGCTTCGAGGTGGACTTCCTGATCCACGCCGGCCAGCGCGCCGTGGTCGCTTGGCGGCCGGGCCGCTCGGTCTACTACCTGGAGCTCGACGACTCCGTGTCGGCCGTGCTGCGGCACGAAGGCGAGGACGCGGACGGAGCGCTCCTCATCACGAGCTCTGGCCTCGTCGTGGCGCGCTACGACCCCAGCGTGCCGGGGCTGGTCAAGACGGACGTACTGATGTCCGGTTGGACGGGCGTCAAGCGCCTTTGGTCCGACGACAGCACGGGAGTCCTGCGGATCTTCGGGTACGACGTGACGAACCAGTCGCTGCTGATCTGCGATTGGAACGGCATCCCGTCGGCCGCGCCCACCGCGCGGCCGACGGTCATGCTGCCCGAGGCACTCGAGGACCTCGTGGTCATGCAGTTCGACCCGAGCACGACCGAGCCCGAGGTCGTGGCGTTGTTCCAGACCGTGCTCGTCGTCGCGAACTACGATGGCAACGTCATTCACGATTCGTTCACCGCCTGCGCGGAGGACAAGATCGCGAAGAGCCAGTGGTCGTGGGGCGGCGACACGCTCGTGTGGGCGACCTACGCGCTCGGAGAGGAGCCTCTGATCACGATGTTCAACGAAGTGAGCGGGGGCCCGGTCACCGAGCTGGGTTCCATCAACATCGGAGAGATGCTCGTCTTCGACTACGACGGAGATGGAGCTGACGACGTCGTCCTGTCCTCGAACGAGGGACCGGAAGTGCGGGTTCTGCTCGATCTCGGAATCGGCAACCTCTCGCTCTACGAGCCCTACGAGCCGATCGACTACGACAGTGCCGATCCCGTCACCGCCATGACGCATGGGGACTACGACACGGACGGCGACGAGGACATGGTGTTCCTGCGCTCGCAGGGCAGCGGTGGCGAGATCTACATCAACTGCTCCACCGACCAGGAGCTCTCGCGTGCGCGCTACCTGGCGGAGGAGAATGCTCCGCGCTGGTTTGGGGATGGCGAGCTCGGGACCATGTCGATCGGGTTGACCAATGCTCCGCTCGCCGACACGGACAACTACCTCGTTCAGCACCACCTCCAGCACGGGCTCAACGGAGTGTTCGAAACGACTCCGTCGGACACCCAATTCGTCGACCTGAGCGGAGAGACGATCAAGATCGACGTGCACCTCGCCTACGACAACACCGACTTGCCCCCCGACATCATTCACTACGTCTCGATTACGGGCGTCGACCTGGACGGTTCGAATCCGCCCAACATCCTCGATGTCTACACGACGCGCGTCGTCAGGGTGTCTCCCCACACCCCGACGCAGGAGATCCTGGAGTCGGCCTACTACCCCTTCAACCCGGTCGGCGGCGAGCCCGAGAACGGCATCGGCGGCAACAACGGCGGACGGATGGGCGGAAACAACGGTGGCAACGGCCCGCCGCCCTAGGCCCACGTGCCTACAGGAACGTCACCTCGACGCCGTCGGAGGTGTTGGAGGTCCGGCCCGGGTTCACGTCGCGGAACCAGTATTGCCAGTTCCACGTGTCGCCGCTCTGGACGACCGTGCCCATGGGCAGGCTCGTCAGGTTCGGTTGGAAGACGATTTGGCCGCTGTCGTCCGCGACGAAGATGTCGTCGTCGAGACGCAGCATCGGGAAGCCGAGACACAGGTTGCCCTGGCTGCCGCCGAAGAGCGGAACGAAGTCCTGCGCCATCGAGGCCATGTAGAAGCCGAAACGTCCCGGGGGCAGGCCGGTCGTGGTCAGGGACAGCGCGTTGTTGCTCGCGGTCAACGAGCCGCCGACGAACAGCGTTGCTGGACCACCGGTCGAGTTGTCGGTCGCGGGGCAGTAGGTCGTGCCGATGGGCTGGCACTCGTCCGGCACGTTGTTTCCGTTCACGTCGAGCGAGCGTCCGGTCAAGATGTCGCACGCGTCGAGCTCACCGTTGCCGTTGCAGTCCTCCTGCGGGAAGGGCAGCACCGAGAAGACGAAGAGTGTGCCGGTCGACCCGACGCCGGGTGACGTGATGAGCATCGCTGTCCCTGCCAGCTGCACCGTCGCGCCGAAGTTGTCGAAGATCGCGGGCGTGCTCGAGAAGATCTCCAGTCGCTCGATCCAGCCCGAGACGTCGCGCACGTAGACCTTCGCGACGCCGGCGTTCTGGCCCATCGTGTCGTCGGTCGTGTTGCCCAGAGCGAGGAAGTTGCCCGAGATCGACGTACCGATGCCGGCCGAGCCGAAGATGACCTGCTGCAGGATCCAATCGGGCCCGGAGTTCTCGTAGACGTACGTCTCGCCGGGAAAGCGCCGCGCGATGATCATGACGTCGTCCTCGATCTCGACTGTCGATCCGAACTCGTCGAAGAGCATCGGGTTCGGGACCTCGAGTCGATCCGACTCCGTCCACGCCGTTCCGACGCGGCGGTAGATGTAGCCAGCTCCGCTCATCCCATCGAACGGTGCGCCCACGACGCACCAGTCGCCCGACACCGAGGTGTCGGCACCGTAGGCGAGCCCATTCATGCTGCTTGGCGTCAAGACGGACTCCAGACTCCAGGTCAGACCGGAGCGTCGGAAGACTCGTGCCTCGCCCGGCGTGCTGACGTCGAAGCGCAGGCCGAGCACGATCGTGTCGAAGTCGATGCTGGCCGAGATGACCTCGGTGCCACCGACGTCCAACGTCTGGGTCTCGACCCAGGTCGGGCGCCGAAAGACCTTGTTGCCGACGACCGCCCACTCGCCGTCGAGGGCGGAGGGGCCCGAGCTCGCCAGCTCGGCTTCGAGCTCGAACTCGAACCCGGTGCGGACGAACATCTTGTTGCCCGCGAGATACCGGTCGCCGGACAGCGACAAGCTGAAGAGGTCGTTGGCGTCGAGCTCCGTGCGGCTGAGCTCGCACTGGCCGAAGGCGGCCGCAGCGGGGAAGACGAAGAGGATCGCGGATACGGCGGGGCGAATCATGACGGATCGATTTCCAAAGGACACGGGCGGAGCTCGGCAGGGACCGGCGCAGAGCGCTGGAGCCCCGTCATCGAAGCAGCCCGCGTCGGATTCCGCAAGCGACACCGAGCTGCCGGGAACTGAGGCGGGGCGACGCCCGGCGAAGAAGCTACGCCGCGCGGCGTCTGCGGAGCGCAAACGAAGCGGCGCACGCCGCGCCCGCCAAGCCGGCGACTGTCCAAGTCATCCACGTGCGTTGCGCGGAGCCGGGTGATGCGAACTCGACCGGCGGCGACGCCTCGGAGGGCAAGCCCACTGCATGGAACAGGTACGCGTGCACCGGATGCAGGTCATCGCTCGCGCGCTCGCGTGCCTTGGACCGAGCGTCGCGCAGTGCGCGTGCCGGCGACGTCGCGTCGCGGGTCAAGGACGCGTACCAGTCTCCGGTGAACGCGAGGCTCTCCTGATAGTCGACGGCGGTCTGCGAGAGGACGATCGTGCGCGCCCCGGCCAGCAAGAGCGATCCTCCCAGGTGCGCTCGCCCGTCGTCGCCGCGGCGGCGCGGCCCGCGCCAGGCTCCACACGCGGTCAAGACGACGCGCTCCGGGACGCGTAGCTGCGCGGCGAGCGCTGGCGTCAGCACGCCGTCGTCCTCGCCCGAGGGGAAGAACAAGAGGCCTTGCGGCCGGTCGGGGCGCGCGGTCGGCAGGCCGTGCCCCAAGAGCTGCAGGGCGATGTGCTCGCGCCAGTCGCCGGCGAGGGCGCCCCCGAGCGTCGCGCGCCCGACGACTTCGAAGGGGACGCTCGTTCCGCGACCGAGTCGGGCGCGCTCCGCGTCGCCGAAGCGCAGCGGTGCGAGCTCGTCGGCGAGCGTCGCGGTCGCTTCCGGCGCGTCGGGAGCTGCCAGGAGCGCGATACTCGCGTTCGCGGCGACTCGCTCGCGCGCGGCGAGTGCGGCACCGACGGGAAGCGAAGGCAGATAGCCGACGGCCATCCGGTCGCCGAGGCGCTCCCCGCCTTCGAGGGGCAGATACTCGAAGGGGACGTAGCCGAGGCTGTCGATCCCGACGATCCCGACTTCGTCCCACCCGGCGAGGACGGCGCGCACCGCGGGAGGGAGCAAGTCTGCGGCTACGTCGCGCGTCGTCCGCTCGAGGGCGTCCGCGGCTGGGCCGCTCGAGCGGCGCGCCAAGAGCGCTTCGTCGATCGTCCCGATGAGCTTGCGCAGGAGCGGATCCAGCCGGTAGATCGGCGGCAGCTCGAACGCGGATAGATCGTTCGCATCGATGCTGAAGACGTAGCTGTGCACCGCGCCCGGCAGGAACACGAGCAGGCCCCCATCCGGCGGAACGAGCGTCGTGCGGATGTCAGCGAGCGTCGGCGCCGGCGCGTCGAGCTCGCGCGCGAGGCTGCCGAGCTGCTGCGCGCGGACGATCTCGGTCAACGCGCGCTCGGGACCCTCCTCTCCGTGTACGGTGAGAATGAGCTCGACGATCGACTCGGTGACGCGCAGGCGGTCGCGCATGTGCAGGATCGCGAGTCCGGCCTCGGTCGCCTCCGTCGCGCGCCAGCGATCGAGCAGGGCATCGAACGCGACGTGTGCCTGCGCGAGGTGGGCCTCCAGCTCCTGTTGCCCGGCACGCCGTAGAAGAGCGAGCCGCGCTTCGCTGACGATTTGGTCGACCTCGTAGCGCGAGGGGTGCGCGTCAGGTGCACGGCGGCGTTGGGCGAGCGCACTCTTGGCACGCTCGAGCGCGGCGCTGGCACCGCCAGAATCGCCCGCGTCCATCATCAGCTCGGCCGCGCGTTGCTCCGCCAGCAGGCGGTCCCGCAGATCGAGCGGGCTCGCCAGGACCTCCTCGAACAACGGGAGCGCCGTGCGCGGGCGATCGGAGTCGCGCCGCTCGCGCTCGCCGCGCGACATTGCCAGCCGCAGGAGCAGGCGCGCCTTCTGCTCGTCCGTCAGCCGGGCGTACATCGGGTCGCTGCATGCCTCCTCGTACGTGCGCTCGAGGCGCGCGAACGCGTCGACCGCCAGCGCGACGACCATCTCGGCCAGGACGGCGTCCGTCCACTGGCCCGGGCCGAGCGCAGTGGCTCGCTCGCGTGTCTTGGCGATCAGCGGCGTCGCCTCCTCGTGCAGCCCGAGCTCGATGAAGATGAGGATGCGCTCGGCGTCGACGAGGAACTGTGTCTCACGCGTCGCCAGGTGTTGCGCGTGGGCCGGGAGGTAGCGATCGATCTCGCGTTCGAGCTCGTCGAGCCGCGTGAGCCCCTTCTCCAGCTGTCCCGTACGGCTATCGCAGAACGCGAGCAGCACGTGCCAGAAGAGACGGTGTGGCTCGTCGTCGGGGTAGACGTCGAGCAAGGTCTCCGCCATTGCGCGCAGATCGTCGAACGCGCCGCGGCGCTCGAAGCGGACCGAGCGTTGCCACTCCGAATCCGAATAGGGTGCCAGTGGGTAGCCGAGCTCCTCGCGTCGGTCGTGCAGGAGCCGCAGGTATTCCGCGAACGTCGGCGTTTCCGGCCAGCGTTCGGGCACCTGGGCGCGGTAGAGCAGTGCAACGTCGTAGTACCAGTGCAGGCGACCGGCCGAGATCGGCTGGGGCCCGTCACCCTTGTCGACGAGGGCGTCGAGCTCGGCGAGTGCCGTGACGAAGAGGGCCTGGTGGCGCTCGACCGGATCGTATTCGAGGACCTCCTCCTGGGCCGCCGCGGGCGGCGCGCACCAAGCGCAGAGGGCCGCGATCAGGGCCGGCGCCAGGCGCGCGCCGAGCCACCGCCTTGACGTGGCGACTCGTTGATGTCGAGCGCCTTGAAGCTCCACTGAATCGCCTCGACGCCCTCGAGGCGCGCGATCTCCTCGGCCGTCAGGTCCCAGCGCAGCTCCTCGGTGTTCTTCCGCAGGAGCTCGGTCCCATCCTCCGAGCGAACGACGATCTCGATGGTCCACCATTGCTCCAGAGGATAGTCGACCACGAACGACGAGAACGACTCGACCTCGCCTCTGGGGCTGACGCAGGCCTCCGATCCGAGCCAGCCTTCCCCCCGCTCGTCCGGCTGCGACAGGATCTGGAAGCCCAGAAATGCGGCCAGCACCATCGCGGCGATCGCCGCGAGCCACCTTGTGTTGAGCAGGCGCAGTCGGTTCGGGCCCCCACCGGGCAGGTCCGTGCCGAGCTCGGTGCCGACGAAATCGGTGACGCGGTCGCGGTCGGCACGCGTCACGTCGCCGCGCACGTTCTCGATGAGCTCGGCGTCCGATTGGCGCACGCGCTCGAGGTCACCTTCGAGCCGGCGCCACTCGTCGACGACCATTCCCAGCTCGGGAAAGCGTTCGATCTCCTCCCGGACGGTTTCGGAGTCCGGATCCAGTTCACCCAAGACGATGCGTTGCATGATCGATTCCACGTCAGCAGGCAGATCGGAGGACACGTCAGTTAACTCTCTCTCCAGTACGAGCGCAAAAGGCTGCGAAGCCGATTGACGCCACGGTAGTAGCGCGTCTTCACCGTGTTCGTCGGCATGTCGAGTTGCTCCCCGATCTGCTCGAAAGTCAGCAGTTCGAAGTGCTTGAGCCGAATGATGTCCGAGCCCGGCGGACCGATGGTCTGAATGCTGTCGTGCACGATGCGGTATTCGTCGGCGTCGACGATCTTCTCGTCGTCAGCGACGGCTTCGATCTCGCTCCCGTCGAAATCCACACGCCGCGCAGCGCGCCTGTAGCGGTCCAGCCCCTTGTAGAGCTCACGCACGACGAACCCGTAGACCCAGGTCTCGAGGGTCGAACGTCCCTGGAACCTGTCGAGCTTGGCCCACACCGCGACGAGCGTATCTTGAATCACGTCCGTCAGCTCCTCCTCGTCGAGTGGCGAGCCGATCTTGCGGTGGCGGGCGCGCACCATCGCCGGAACGCAGGAGAGCCGCTCGGCGAGCTCCTGTGCCTTACGCGGACTCTCCGCGCTCGCAGAACGAACCAGGCGAAGGTCTCGTTCGTGCGCATCGAGACGCTCGTCGGCGGGACTCGATTCGGGTGGCATGGGAAGCGCGTGGCGCATCAATACGAGCAGATGCGTCAGTGATCCCTCGCGGTCGGGCACGAACAGTGCCTGCAGCCAGGGAGTCTCCCGCAATTCTAGCCCTTTGCCCGGGTGCGAGACAGCGGGTGCGCTCGCGGAGGAGTGGGTTGCTTGGGTCGGGTCGTCCATGTTGCTGGTGCCCCTCGCTTCGGTGCGGCGTCCGAGAGGGGCTCGGACTCACGGGTTTGCCCAGAGGCGGTCTCGGATGGTTTCAGCTTTCTTGGGGGCTCTTTCTGGGTGTGACTGGGAGATCGGGCACGCCGGTTTGTATAAGGGCGCGGATGGGGGACGGCGAGGGACTCGCGCGGGCGCTCGTGCGTCACGCGCGGCGGGTGGTGATCCTGGTCCTGGGGGCGACGGTGCTCCTGCTCGGGATCGTGATGCTCGTCACGCCGGGGCCCGGGGTCGTCGTGCTCCTGGTCGGCCTGTCGGTCCTGGGGATCGAGTTCGCCTGGGCGCGGCGGATGCTGCGTCGAGCCAAGATCTCGGCCCGGAGGGCCGCCCGGAAGGTCCGGGGGTGAAGCACGGGTGGGGCGATCCGGTACGCTCCAGCGATGCTCCACCTCTCCGCTGCCGATCTGCGTCAGGCGCTTCCCATGGCGGAGGCGATCGTGGCGATGCGCGACGCCTACGCCGCGCTCAGCTCAGGGACGGGGTCGGTACCGCAGCGTGCCTCCATGCAGTCGGAGAAAGGCGTGACCCTCCTGATGGGGGCGAGCTTTCCGTCGCTGGGCCTCGCCACCAAGATCGTCTCGGTGTTCCCCGACGCGCAGCCGGCGATCCGGGGTCTCGTGCTCGTGCTCGATCCCGAGACGGGTGCCGTGCGCGCGACGATCGATGGCGCGGCCCTGACCGCGATCCGCACGGGAGCGGCGAGCGGAGTGGCGACCGAGCTGCTCGCGCCGGCGCGAGCGCGCGTCGGCTGCGTCGTCGGCAATGGTGTGCAAGCGCGGACGCAGGCGATCGCGATCGACACCGCCCGGGAGCTGGATCGGATCCTCGTCGTCGGGCGGGACCCGGAGCGGGTCGCGAGGTTCATCGACGCGACCCAGCCCGATGTGCGGGCGGTCCTCGAGCCGAGTGGCGCGCCGCGCGACGCCGACGTGATCTGCCTCGCGACCTCGTCGCACACGCCGGTGATCGACGGGACCACGCTCCGGCCTGGAACCCACGTGAATGCGGTCGGGAGCTTCACGCTCGAGATGCGCGAGGCCGACGTGGCGACGATCCGCCGCGCGCGGATCTTCGTCGACCAGATCGAGGCAGCTCTCGAGGAGGCGGGTGAGCTCGTCCACGCACTCGAGGCTGGTGAGACGCGCGCCGAGGACTGGACCGAGCTCGGCGCCGTCATCGACGGCGACGCGAGCGGCCGGTCGTCGGCGGAAGAGGTCACGTTCTTCAAGTCGGTTGGACACGCGGCGCAAGACGTTGCGGCCGGAGCGCGCGCCTACGAGAACGCCCTGCGGATGGGGCTCGGGACGAAGCTATGAGCTCTCTGCCACCCGCGACCTGGCCCCGCATCACGACGATCGACGCGCACACCGCCGGCGAGCCGCTACGCACGCGAGCACCACGACGACCTGCGGCGCGCACTGATGCTCGAGCCTCGCGGGCACGCCGACATGTACGGGTGCGTCCTGACGCCCCCGACCACTCCGGACGGGGACGTCGGTGTCTTGTTTCTGCACAACGAGGGCTACAGCACGATGTGCAGGCACGGGATCATCGGGCTGGTGAAGGTGGGGCTCGCACGATCACGATCGAGAGCCTGATCGGGACGCGCTTCGACGTCCGCGCGGCGGAGCCGACGCGCGAGGGCGAGCTCTCGGCCATCGTTTCCGAGGTCACGGGCTCCGCGTTCCTCACGGGTCAGCACGAGTTCTTCCTCGATCCCGATGACCCATTGCGAGATGGGGTATTTCTGCGCTGACTCAGCGCGAGACGATCACAAGATCGCGGTGCTCGAGGACCGAAGGAAGCAGCACTATGAGAATGCCTTCCCTCTTCGCCGGCCTCGTCTTCATCTGGTTCGGTGGCACCGGAGTCGTCTCCGGTCTCCAGAACCTCGAGATTGTCGAGATGAGCTTCACGGACTACGTCCGCGAGAAGCCCGGCGACGAGTGGGTACGTTTGACGGGCGTCGGCCTGGACATCGCGAACGCGTCCTACACGCCCGGCTCGCTCGAAGACACGATCCTCGAGCTGATCGTCCCGCTGCGACCCGCCAACGCCGAGACGCGCGACACGGTCAACGTGATGCTCGCGACGAGCGACGCGGACATGATCCACGAGTTCCGCAAGCTCCAGAAGGTTCCGGAGGCCGAGCTCGAGAAGTACTACTTCGAAAACGTCGCCGCGCTGTTCGTCACGGCACCGGTGGAGGGAATGGTGCGGATCTCGTTCGACCAGGAGCGCGGACGCAAGGCGCTGTCGAAGGCACGCCCGGACATCGCGCCGGATTGTGCGGTCATCGGGCACGGTGCGAAGCCGGAGTCGTTCGCGCTCTCGGGGAGCATGCTGGGGCTCGGGGTGTTGATGATCGTGGGGCGGTTCTTCGCGCTGCGGGGGTAGCGGTACTACCCCCGCAGCGCGAAGAACTCCGGCAGCTCCGCCCGCGCGATCTCTCGCAAACGCTCGTCCACGCGCACCCCGCTCTCGCACCACTCCCCGAGCGCGCACAAGGTCGCCTCCAGGTCCGGATACTTCCGCCGATCGAGGTGCACCTCGAGAAACCGCTGCACGCGCCGCTCCAGGGCGAGGGCTTCCTCGATGTCCGTCTCCAGCGCGTCCGCGAACGCCTGCGCCGTACCCGGGTGCAGGCACGCCAGGCACGACACGCTCCCGTGCGCGCCGAGCCGGTACCCCGTCGCGAGCCACGGCCCCGGGACGAAGACCGACAGCACCTCCTCGAAGGGGCGTGCCGCTTCGAGCCAGGCTTCGTCGAGCTCCGCGAGGTCGATGCCCAGCAATCCCAGCTCGACGAGCGTGCGCAGGTTCTTCGGATCGAACGCTCGCTGCTGCTCGGCGCGCAACCTCCACACGATGCCGACCGGACCCGCCGCGGCGCGAATGGGGCCGAGCATCCGCGCGTCGGAGACCTCGACCCGTAGGGCTCCCGGCTCGTATGCGAGCGCTTCCTCGATGCTCTCTCCCGTGTCGAGCAGGAACGGCACCCCGGCGTCTTCGCAAAGCCCGGCGACGACGGGGGCCGCGGTCCCGTCCGCGACGAGGCCGTCGACCTCGAAGTCGAGCAGCGCCTGCGCGTGGTGCTCGGTGAGCACCGGCGCCCAGTTGCCGCGCAGCTCCTCGGTGACGAGTGGGTCCATCTAGTGGTGTGATGCAGACAGTTGCGGTCTTGTCCCGCAGTTCGCGTGTGCGTGCCACAAGGCGCGGCGATGACGCAACTTCGCTGCCAATACGGTGATACTGGGATTGGTCGCAGGAGCCGCGACGCCGTGGCGCGTGCATGCGGGCCGGGATACGACTGCGAATGTCTGCATCACACCACTAGCAGGCCGAGGTGAGTGACTCGCGGCAGCCCATGACGAGGTGGTACATCGTCGTGCCCGGCAGGTGGTCGGCCGCCGGACTCAGGTCGCGGTTCAGGACTTCGTTCCACGCGCCGCTCGTGCCCCGGAGGTAGCGTTCGAACAACAGCTCGAGCGCCCGCGCCTGCAGGTCCGGGTCGCCCGTCTTCAGCGCTTCGGTCGCCGGCCAGATGCGCTTCGTGTCGCTCACGACCGCGCCCGCTCGGTCGACTTCCCCGTAGAACCCGCCGAACTCGCGGTCCTCGCCGTGCTCGAGCGCGAAGGCGTGCAGGCCGTCTCGGATCGATGCGAGCTCGGAGTGCGTGGCACCCGTGTCGCTCGCGTCGAGGCCGAGGCGCCAGCGCAGGAGCCAGATCCACTCGAAGTGGTGGCCCGGCTCGACGATGTGGCCCTGTTCGGCGTGCGGTCGGAATTCGTCGTCGAAGAACTCACCGAGCGTGCTGGTCGACGGATCGTAGAAGCAGTCGCGTAGCAGCACGAGCAGCTCGTCCGCCGCTGCCAGATACGGCTCTTCGCCCGATGCCTCGTACATCGCGAGGCAGCCCTCGAGCAGGTGCATGTGCGGGTTCTGGCGGCGGACGCGCTCGATGGGTGCCGAGCGGCCGTCCAGCGCCTCGTGGTAGCCGGCCCGCGGCGCGGCGAAGTGCTCGCGAACGAACTTCAGCGTCGCGCGCGCCGCATCCAGGGACGCGGGCGACTCGCCGAGTCGATGGGCCGTCGCGCTCGCGAGCAGGACGAACGCGTGCGCGTACAAGTCGCGCGTCTCGGGCGCGACCGAGGGGTGTGCGCCGAGCGCGAACCGCCAGCCGCCGTCCGCGTCGCGGTAGCGTTCGGCCAGGCGCGCGTAGACGTCCAGTGCCAGCTCTCGCGCCCGCGCGGGGCCACCGAGGAGCGAGAGCTCGCCGAAGGCGAAGATCTGCCGGCACTGGGACAGGAGGCGCGTGTAGCCCAGGTCGATCGGTTCGAGGTTGCGGTCGAGCCGTTCGTAGAACGAGCCATCGGGCGCGACGCCGCGCTCGATCCAGTGCGGGAGGAGGACTTCGGCGAGGAAATGACGGAGGGAGTCGGGTGTGTGTCGTTGCACGGGCGGCGGACGATAGCAAACGGCTTTGGCCGAGGCCCCGCCGATCGGCACAATGCCGCGCCATGTGCCGCTTAGCGATCACGTTCCTCGCACTCGCCGCCGCTGCCGCCGCCCAGGATGCGCCGGCCGTCCTCGAGTGGGACGAGCTCCCGCCGCTGCCCGACGCGGTCGGATTCGCCGGTCCCTTCGCGGGGATCTCGGACGGCGCGCTCGTTGTCGCCGGCGGCGCGAACTTCCCCGACGGTCGCCCGTGGGACGGAGCGGTGAAGCGCTGGCACGCGAGCACGTTCGTGCTCGAGGGCGAGAACGAGTGGCGCGCGGCGGACCCGCTCGCGCGGCCGGTGGCCTACGGCGTCGGGCTGACCTGGCGCGACGCGGTCGTCTGCATCGGCGGCGGGGACGCGGACGAGCACTTCGCGGATGCGTTCCTCCTGCGGTGGACGGGTGAGCGGCTCGAGCGCGAAGACTTGCCCGAGCTTCCCCGACCCGTTGCGTTTGCTTGCGGAGCGATCGACGGCGACGTCGTCTACGTCGCGGGCGGCCTCGAGTCGCCCGCGGCCGAGCGTCCACTCGCGACGTTCTACGCACTCGACTTGAGCGCCGAGGAGCGCGCTTGGCGCGTGCTCGATCCGTGGCCCGGCCCGGCGCGCATGTTGGCCGTTTGCGGAGTGCTCGACGGTGGCTTCTATCTGTTCGGCGGCTGCGACCTCGATCCCCAGCTCGAGGCGGACAACAAGCGCGTCTACCTGAAGGACGTCTACCGCTACACGCCGGACAGCGGCTGGAGCCGCCGCGCGGACATGCCGCTCGCTCTCGCCGGTGGTCCGACGCCCGCGTTCGCGGCGGGGGGCGAGCACCTCGCACTCGTCGGTGGCGACGACGGCTCGCGCCGGCACGAAACGGCTACGCTGCGCGACGAGCATCCCGGCTTCCGCGCGGACGTGCACCTCTACCATCCCCTGACGGACGCTTGGGTCGTGGCGGGCGAGTTCCCCAAGGACGTTGGCCCCGACCCGGGAGGCGACCCGAACGCCGGGCGCTGGCCGCCGGTGACGACCTCGGCCGTCGACTGGGACGGGCGCCTTGTGCTCGCCTCGGGCGAGGTGCGTCCCGGCGTGCGCTCGCCCCGCGTGCTCGTCGGGAGTCCGCGGCCGCGCGAGGTGAGTTTCGCGTTCCTCGACTGGGCCGCGCTCGGTTTGTACCTCGCGATCCTTCTGGGCATGGGGTTCTGGTTCGCGCGCCGCGAGCATTCGACCGACGACTTCTTCCTCGCGGGTCGGCGCATCCCGTGGTGGGCTGCGGGGGCGTCGATCTTCGGCACGCAGCTCTCGGCCATCACGTTCATGGCGATTCCCGCCAAGGCCTACGCGACCGACTGGACGTACATGGTGGGCAACATGGGGATCGTCGCGATGGCGCCGGTCGTCGTGTACGCCTACCTACCGTTCTTCCGCAAGCTCCACGTCGCGTCGGCGTACGAGTACCTCGAGCGCCGCTTCGCGCTGTCGTTGCGCCTGTTCGGCTCGGTGGCGTTCATCGTCTATCAGCTCGCGCGGATGGGAATCGTGCTGCTCTTGCCCGCGCTCGCGCTCGCGGCGGTGACGGGCCTCGACGTCCGGCTCTGCATCCTCGCGATGGGCATGCTGTCGACCGTGTACACGGCGCTCGGCGGGATCGAGGCCGTCATCTGGACGGACGTGCTGCAGGTCGTCGTGCTGATGGGGGGCGCGCTCGTGGCCTTCTTCGTCGTCTCGGCCGGCGTCGACGGTGGGCTCGCGGGGATGGTCGAGGTTGCGGTCTCGGCCGACAAACTGCGGCTCGCGGACCTGCGGCTCGACTGGACGGAGGCGACGCTCGGCGTCCTGTTGATGAGCGCTATCTTCAACACGCTCGTGCCGTACACGACCGACCAGGCCGTGATCCAGCGCTACCTCACGACGTCGGACGAGAAGCAGGCGGCGCGCGCCGTGTGGACGAATGCGGTGCTGACGATTCCTGCGACCCTCCTCTTCTACGGACTCGGGAGTGCACTGTTCGTGTTCTACGCACAGCATCCCGCGGCGCTCGACCCCGCGCGCACCACCGACCAGGTCTTTCCGTGGTTCATCGCGACCCAGCTGCCCGTCGGCATCGCGGGGCTCCTGATTGCCGGGATCTTCGCCGCGGCGATGTCGAGCCTCGACAGCAGCATGAACTCGATCGCCACGGCCGGCGTCACCGACTTCTACCGGCGCTTCCGGCCACTCGTCGCCGACGCCCGCTGCCTGCGTCTCGCCCGCGTGCTGACCGTCGTGCTCGGGGCGCTCGGGACGGGCACCGCCCTCTTGTTGGCCCGCTTCGACGTCCGTTCCTTGCTCGATCTCTTCCTGCAGAACCTGGGGCTGCTCGGCGGCACCCTGGCCGGGCTGTTCGCGCTGGGGATCTTTACCCGGCGCGTCATGGCCGTGCACGCGTGGATTGGCGTGATCGCCAGCGCCGCGGCCCTGGTCTACGCGCGCGAAGCCACCGACATCCACGGCCTCGTGTACGCCGGAATCGGGTCGGGGACGTGCTTCGTCTCGGGTATTCTCTCCAGCTGGATCGTCCCGAGGACGATTCGAGACCTCCCAGGGCTCACCCTGTGGACCGTGAACGACGACTCTCCAACCACATGAGAAACGCGACCAGCATCCTACTCCTGTGCCTCCTGCCCTTCGCTTGTGGCGGGGATTCGAGGATGGTGCCGACCGACGCGACGGACGGCAGCAAGCAGGACCCCCAGCCTGCGCAGGCACGTCCTGGCTTCGACGCGACGTACATCGCCAACGCCGGCTTCTTGATGACGGGTCCGGAGGGCGTCGTCCTGTTCGACTCGCTCTACACGACACCGTCGACCGAGTGGAGGGCGCCGACGCCGCAGACGCTCGACGCGTTGACGATGCCGCGCAAGCCGTTCGACCAGGTCACGGTCGTCGTCGTGACGCACAACCATCCCGATCACTACGATGCGGATACGGTCGCGACCCACATGCGCAACAACACCAAGGCGCACCTGATCACGACCGCGCAGATCGGCGAGGACATGGCGTTGAACATCGCCGATTTCGCCTCGTTCGCCGACCGCGTGCACGCTCAGACGCCGAACCCGAACGAGAGCATCGAGCTCGAGGTCGCCGGTATCGCATTCAAGCTGATGCTCTTCACGCACGGCAAGAAGTCGACTTCCGAGAACCTCGGCGTGCAGTTCACGCTCGGCGGGGTCAAGATCCTGCACGTCGGCGACAGCCAGGCCTTGAGCGAGGACATCGCGGCGTACGCGCTCCCGGGCGAGGGGATCGACGTCGCCTTCTTTCCGTTCTGGATGTTGATGCGCGAGTGGTGGCAAACGACGATCCGCGAAGCGATTGCGCCCGGGACGATCGTCGCCATGCACCTCAACCCACGCACGGTCGTGCAGAAGCACATCCAGGATCGTGGTGGCTGGGACGCCGTCTTCGCCAGTTGGCAAGAGCAGTTCCCGACCTGCGTGATCATCGAGGAGCCCGCCTCCTCGGTCCACTTCGACTAAGGAAGAGGAACTCCCGCCGGGTGCCCCGGCGGGTTCAGGCGGTCGGAACTTCTTTTGATCCGTCCCCGGAGCCACTCCAGTGCGCTAGTGGTGAGAGTCACTCTTGTGCGGCATTTTGGTCGGTGCGTACGCGTTCGCTGCAAGGCGCAGCGCCGACGCGACTGCGCTGCAAGTCTCGGAGGAGGCGCAACGCAGCAGCGGGCGGGTACGGGCCGACCAAAATGCCGCACAAGAG